>JAISIH010000022.1 GCA_031262105.1 Ruminococcus sp.
ACAAAAGCGAAATTTGGGTATGTTTCGCCGCTTGAGTACCGTCGTCAGGCAGCTTAATCCAAAAACGGCGAACTCCGAAACTTTTCCGCCGTACGGCGGAAAAGTTTCGGAGTTCAGAATTTACTATTTCTTAAAAGTTTGTCTAACGTTTTGGGGGCAGGTCAATTTCTTTGCGGTTTTACTATTTCCAATATGAATAACCTTTAAAGTCTTTCGGGGTGGGGGTGTTGGGGTGCATTTACGCAGGTAAATGCGGGACGCGCATTTGCCGTAGCAAATGCGGTTACCAAGCGCCCCTCCCCCAACGCGCCTTATTCCCCCGTACGGGGGTAAGGTTTGTGTTCGTTGGTTAGGGCGAGTATGTAGTCTATACTTGTGTCGTAGAAGACGGAGAGTTTAGTGAGGATGAGGAGGGAGGGTTCGAGTTCGCCGGTTTCGTAGCGGGAGTAGGTTTGCTGGGTGCAGTTGAGGTATTCGGCGACGTGTTTTTGGAGGAGGTCGTTATCGTTTCGGAGTTCGCGGAGGCGGATTTTTGTTTTGACGGCATTTTTCATAGCGGGTACCTTTCGGCGGTTATTGATATATAGTATAGCAGTAAAATATAAATTTTTTGGGGCGTGGGGATAGATATAATGTGAATATTGCGTTAACCGGTGATTAACGGCGTTTTTTTGAGAGGATTTTGCGGATGGCGAGGGAGAAGAGGGAGATTGCTATCGTGATTGCGATAGATTTTATTATTATTTCTTTGGCGCGTTCGCCGGCAGATTTGCGGCGAATGGAGAAGTTTAATGATGGGTTATCGGGGGTGCCGACAGATTTCACGACGACGAAGCGGCCGTTTTTGAGTTCAAACTCGCCCTCGAAGTCGGAGAGGAAGTGAGAGCCGAGGGTGTTTAGGAGATCACCGGCGGTAGATTTTAGTTTTTTGCGGGCTTTGTTTAGGGCAGCTAATTTTATTATGCTCATTTTTTCACCTCAAGATTTAATGTAAAGTGTGTAAAAGTAATCGTCCATGACGAAGCCGCCGCCGATGTCGGTTACGCCCTCGCCGGAGCGGACAAAGCCGCATTTGTCATACACGGCGTTTGCTTGGTCATTATGCTTGTTGACCGTGAGGGTTATTGCGGTTAAGTTTTGTTTTTGGCAATACTCCGTAAGGAAATTAACGATTTCGCGGAAGTAGCCTTTGCCGCGGTGTTCTTTTTTTATATAGGCTTTCGAGAGAAAGAGGGTTTCGCCCCTTTTCGCGATCGCCGTGTAGCCTAAATCTACGCCGTTTTTTTGCAGTATATAATAGATGTAACCGTCATTTTCGACCTGATTTTTCATTGCTTCAAGCGATTGAAACTTTTCGATCATATACTCGGTCTGCGCCTCGCCGATCACGGCGGGAAACCATTCGCGCCAGATTTCTGCGGCGAGGGCGGCGGTTCGTTCGAGCTGCGAAGCGGTTTTCGCTTCGATAAAATTAATGCTGTACATTCTTTTTCTATCCCTTAGTTTTTCAAAAAATCCTTGAGTTATACCTCTTGCGACGTCTTCGACAACAATTGTTTCGCTTATCCGCGCATTTTCAATTGCGCCCTCACACATCTTGCAGGGCGTTTTTGTAACGTACATCACGGTATTCGGAAGCCGCCAACCACCGAGGGCAACGCAAGCCTCGTTAATCGCCTCAATCTCCGCATGGGCAAGGGCGTTTCGTGCAGACTCGCGCCTGTTTCGCCCCCGTCCGATTATAACGCTGTCTTTGACGATAACGGCACTGACAGGCACATCGCCCTCATCAGCCGCGATTTTTGAAAGGTTTTGCAGTTCCGCCGAGACTTCAGGGGGAATTTTAACGCTCATGAGTTTGATTCCGGCGCAGGTTCGTCCGGCGCAGATTCGGCAAGTTCTTCCGGCTCAGGTTCGGTAGGTTCGGTTTCGGCAGTTTCTTCCGGCGCGGGTTCGGCAGGTTCTTCCGGCGCGGGTTCGGCAGTTTCGATAATCTCAGCGGGATTTGGTTCGTCGCTGTTTTTCGGGTATGGCGTTACATTTTCAAGCATGGTGAAGATGCCTTTTTGGTTAAGCTTAAAGGTACGCTCCGCCGATTCTGCCGCGGCTCGCTTCATCTCGAAGTACGCGACCACGATAACGATAAGGAGCGAAATAACGCTTGCAATAATCCCGATTCCCATATACTGCGGGAAGAATTTGAAGACTATCGTGTGTTCGCCGGCGGTTAACGGAACGCCGATCAGGGCTTTGTCACAAAGCGGTATAATCTCCGCCTGAACACCGTCAACATACACGTCCCAGCCCGGTTCATAGCTTATCGAGGTAAACAGAATGCCGTCTTCTTCTGCATTAACGGTCCCGACTATGCGGTCTTCCGAAAATTCCGTAACGTTCATGCCGCCGGTTTTTATCGCGTCGATCGTCTCGGTAAACATATCCATGTCGAGGTAGTATATAAGCTCGTCGGTGTAGAGAACTTCGTCCTTGTCGTTGTCGATAGTCATGATAAGTTCATGCGTTGAGCCGGGTTCAAAACGCCCGAGCGTCATAATCGACATCTTCCCGCCCTCGTAATAATACTGCAAGAAATCGCCGTCAAGCCAGATGTTAACCTGTCTTTCGTAAATCGCCGGGAAGTATGCGTAAACGAGGTCGTCTGTCGGAGCGGTGAACTCGAATTTAATCTGAGCGTTTTCTCCCGCCGACGCAACCGTCCATTTATCATGAGCGCCATAACTCCCCTCAATAACATTTTCGGGGGTTGTGCTTTCGATACGAATTCGCTTGAAATAGGGCTTAGTGCTGTTCCCCGCGACCTTTGAGAGAAGCTGATTTTGCAACTCGAAAGGATTCGTGCTGTTATCAACCGTGACATTTTTTATCGCCTCGTTCGCCATATATGCAATGGGCAGCACGTAGGGATTTTCATAAACGCAGAACATCTCTGTGTCGTCGGCGTTGACTAAGACGAGGTTGTCGTAATGCTTCGACGGCTTAATTTCCGGCGGATTCTTCCCGGTGATAATTCCGTTATCGTCCTTAATATAAGTTTCAGGCGTACCCTTTTCCATGACGTATTTTATGCCTAAAAGCGCGTCTGTAACGTAGGTTTCGCCGTTATATTCAACATAATGCCCGCCGTAACCGTAACCTGCCCGCCGCAAAAACTGGATCGGACCGGCGTTGAAGGTTGAGCTTGAATGTGAAATGCCGTAGCTTCCGAACGCAAGCGCGTCGTTAACGGTACGCTTAAAATTCTTCTCAATCCGATAGAAAGGCGAGGGGTCCATTTCGTGAATTTTCTCGACAGTATTCCGCCCGAGGGTTATATAGCGGTTATAGCTTGAGCGGTTTGAATAAACGACATCGGAGTTTATGCGATAAACGTTGTAGGTCGTCGAAACGCCGAATTCAATCACCGTCATGCAGATTAACATCGTGAACATCGAAGCCGCGCTTTTTCCCTTTATAAGCAGGTAAAGCACAAGCGCATAGATTGCCGCAAAACTTATCGTAAACCATATCGCAGGGAGCTTGTCCACATGGTCAAGATCGAGATAATCGAGCCAGAGGACAAAAACGGTTATCGCGAAGAATGCCGCGCCGACCCTCCCGGCTTTTACCCCTTTGATGTGCTTAAGCGCGTCCGCCGCCATAATCAGGCAGAGGAACGAGAAGATGAACGAATACCTGTAGGGCAGCCAGTTCGGGAGTTGAAAACCATGCCACACAAGGTCAATTGTCGAGACATACATTGAAGCTAAGATTGCTGCCGCAAGCCCGCCGAAACCGAATTTTTTACGAATATTAATCTCGGGATTCATGAAATAAAGCGGCACAAGAATAAGCGCGGCGATCCCACAGTAAACCGCCGGCGAACCCTCGGGGCGGCAGGTGTCGTAAACGTTCGGGAGCATATTCTTGAAGAATAACAGCATATCGAAGTATGCCTTCGGCGTGTAGTTCGGCGTCGTGAATTCGAGCTTACCGAGGGAGAGGCTCGAATACAAGGGGAGCAGAAGCCATGCGGCGATTCCGGCGGCGAGGATTCCACCGGCGGCAAATTTTACCCCCGACTTAAAAAGATAGGATTTCGACTGCCATACAGGCACCCCCGCGATAGATTTTTCGGATATGAGGAAATAATACGCAAGAAAATAAAGGCAGCAAAAAATCGTAATCATCCAGCCGATATAGAAATTAGAGATAAACATGAGAGCCAAGACGACGGCGAAGAAAGCAAACCGCCCCTTGTCCACAACGATTTCGATTGCGAGGCAGATTAGGGGCAGGAAAATAAGCCCGTCAATCCACATCGGATTCATGAGCTGTACAATCATGTAGGCGCAACAGGCGTACATTATCGAGAATATTATCCCTGTCGAGGGGTTAACTTTGCGGCTTTTGAAAAGATAAAAACAGAACGCAACCCCAGCAGCCCCGACTTTGAGAAGCTGCATAACAAGGATAGCTTCGGTTATATATCCGCGCGGAAAGAGCATTACAACGAGGGTAAACGGGCTTGCGAGATAATAAGCGAAGATTCCGATAAATTCGCCGGAGAGGTTTCTGCTGAACGAATTCAGAAAGCTTCCGTCCCCCCAAAAGGCATCGCGGAGGTTTTCAAAATAATATACATATTGTCCGTTGAGGTCGAGAGCCAAGACAGACTCGTCCCCGAACGGTTCAATCCCGAAGATAAAATATGCCGTTAAGACTATTAATGCAGGCACAAAAAACGCCGCAATATAGTATCCCTTTAACCGCTTCTGCATATTATAAAAACCGCTTTCAAAAATATATACTATAATTATACTACAATCTAAAGCATAAATCAAGCAATTTCAATAAAAAAATACCGCTTTTAATTAAGCGGTATTGCTGTTTGTGTGAATTCCGTCAATAATAACTTTTTAAAGTCCGGGAGAGGAGGGGGTTTGGGGGAGGGGAGGGGCAGGTCACTGCTCCTTCCCTCCCCCAACGTAATCCCTTAGTCAGCGGCGAGAACTTCTTGGAGTTTTTTGTTAACGTCTTCGACTTGAGTGATGATATCGTCAGCGGTAGATTCGCGGATTGTAGCCCAGTCGTGACCGTGGAAGGTGGAGCGGATACCGATATCCTCGCCGCCGTCGGTGGTTGCACGCTGAACGTCGTCGGAAACGCCTGCTGCGTACTCGATGCAGGGGTTATCCCTTGCGATTTGGTTGATGGCATCGTTAACTGCGATAATTTCGTCGGAGAGCTGGAAGTCTTCGTTGTATTGACGTTTTGCAACAGCCTTGAGGCCTTCGTCAGCGTCAGCGATTATCTGGCAGTATGTAAATGCAACAACGCCTTCGGGGTTAGAAGCACCTTTTAGGAGCGAGTAACCGTCTGCACGGGTGACTGTGTATTGGGTTTCCTGACCGGCAGGACAGGGAACGGGAACGATACGAAGGTCTTCGGGAGCGATCTTTGTAGGCCAAACTTCCGGATCTTGGGTATAATCATACCAACCGCCGATGTAGAAGAGTTCTTTGCCTTCGCCCATGAGCTCGGGTTGAATAGTATATTTAGCTTGAGCCTTGTCTTTAACGAGATTGTTCTTGAAGAGGTCTTCGCCGAAGAGCATAACCTTTTCGACTTCGGGGGAATTGATGTTGCAAACGAGCTGACCGTCTTCAACGGAAACCATTGTCTTGCCGGTTGTAACGAAGAGACCGCGTTCAGCGTACCAGCCGTCGAGACCGTACATACCGTTTTCAACGTCAACGAAGTCAAGGAGGGAAGCCTTAAATGTATCCCAGTTCCATTCGCCGGCTTGCCATTGCTCGTACGGATCTTCGAGGCCGTTTTCTTCAATGGTTTTCGCGCTGTAGGAGAGTAAGAACCGAGAGTTAATGCTTGTTACGAGTTCATAATGTTTGTCGCCGTATTTATTAACTTCCATACCGGAGCGAACGTTGTCCCAGATGGGGTCGTCAAGATTTATGTAGTCGTCAACCGGTTGGAACATACCGTTAGCAACGCCCTTAGGATAGCTTGCTTCATCATCGCCGGGGAAGAAGTCAAGGCCCTCAGCACCGAGAACGAATGTAGAAAGGTCATCGAAACGAGCGTTCCAAGTAGTTTCAACAAAGGTGACTTCACCGCCGTATTTTTGTTCAAAAAGCTCAAGAACCGGGGATTTCGGCTGTCCGGCATCGTTAGGGTGGAATGCGTCGTAGTGAGCAAGCCACTTGATCTCTTTATCTGCGAGTTCAATATCGGGGAGCTTTTCAGCTGCATTAAGGAAAGCTTCCTGTTCTTCGTCAAGGAAAGAGGTTGTGTTAAGTGTAACTGTGGGGACTGTTGTGGTTACAGTCTCAAACTCTGTTGTTGTGGTGGTTTCCTCTGCAACACCGCCGCCGCAGGCAGAAAGAGCCGCGATAAGGGACACGCTTAATAATCCCGATAAAATCCTGTTAGCTTTTTTCATTGTATAATGTAAATCCTCCTAAGATTTATTTTTTACTATATAAGTGATGTCATACTGCGTTAGTTTCATTATACCATATAATGTTTCGATTGTAAAGATTAAAAATTTAACAGTAATTTTGCTGTTTATTTGTGAAAAGTAAACAAAGAAACGGCTATTCGGGAGGGTTTGTGTCGGTTGTTTCAAAGGATTCGTTTGAGGGAAGGTCAATTTTTTGAGTGAGGGTTAAATGCATTTCGAGTTCGTCAATGTCGCCTGTAATCTTTTTTCGTGAAACAGAGACGACTATAACGTCCCCCGCCTTCTTTCCTTCGAGAGCTTCGGTGATCGAAGTATCGGTTAGGACGGGTTTTCCGTCGATAGCTGTTATAATATCGTTCGGGAGAATTCCGGCGGCTTTTGCGCCGCTTCCGTCAACAACGGATGCGACAAGAAGCCCCGAGGGGAGATCATAGTAAGAGGCGGTGAGGTTGTCGAGAGATTGATACATAATCCCGAGCTTGACTTCGCCCTCAACATAGCCGTTTTCGATAAGCTCCTCGGCGGTTTTTATAACGTTATCCGCCTGTAAGAGGAAACCGAGGCTTTCCGCCATGCCCTCGATCATGTCAACCCGCTTCCCGACAACAATCCCGATAACCTGCCCGTACATATTAACGGCAGGACCGCCGGAAGTTCCGGCATTAACCGCCGCATCGGTCTGGAAACATTCGAGATCCCTCGAATATTCCGTGGACATAATCTGGTTTACATTAGAGATATAGCCGAAGGTTGCGAAGTTTTTGAGGTCTTCCCCGGCACTCGCGATAATTGCGACTTCCTCGCCGGTTTTTACGTCGGCGGTTTTCCCGAACGTCGCGGGGGTAAGCCCGTCAGCTTCAATCTTAAGCACAGCAACGTCCTGCGAATTATCCATGCCGATAAAGCTTGCTTCGTAAACTTCACCGTCGGAGAGGGTTACGCTGTATGCAAGCCCGCCGTCGATAACGTGTGCGTTCGTGATAATATAGCCGTTCGCGGACATAACCACGCCGGAGCCGTATGCGAGCGGATAAAAATACTGGTCGCCGTAGACGGTTATAAGCACGCTTGAGGGCAGAACATAGTCAACAACGCCCTCGTGGGTCATAAGCCCGCTGTTTTCGTCAATATACATAGCGGCAGGAAGCGCAGGGCGGTCAACCTGTTCAACATTAACATCAATCGCAGATTGTTTATTGCCGCCGAAGATAGAGCCGCCGGCAGAGGGACGCGGAGCGGCAGGAGCGGCAGAATCGGGCGTACTTTCCGAATTGCTGAAAAAAAGCAAAACAGAAAGCATAACCGCCAAAACAGCAATTACCGAAACGATAATTACGATAGTAGTTTTAGAGATACCGCGCTTTGGAGCAGCGGCGGATGGCACAGGTGAATAGCCATTCTGCGGCGGATAAACATAGCCGTTTTGCGGCGGGGGCGGCGGGGTATAACCCTGTTGCGGCGGAGTGTAACCTTGTAGCGGCGCGGTGTAGCCTTGCCCCGGAGGGTTGTATCTGCCGTTCGGAGGGGGGATATAGCCATTCGGAGGCGGCGGAACATAGCCGTTAGGTGTCGGAGGCGGCACATACCCGTTCGGAGCGGCACTATGATATTGCGGCGGCGGCGGCGCGGCAGTGGGCTCGGCAGGGGTTGCCGGCGCAGGCGACAATCTGTCCTCTGTCTTCTCGCCTCTGTCCTCTGTTATCTCGCCTCTGTCCTCTGTATTGTGTTCGTCCATGTAAAAAACTCCAATCGGTAAATCTGTATTCTGTCCTCTCGCCTCTGTCTTCTGCTATTTGCGTATCGCCTTTTCAAGTTCATCGGCAACGGTTTTTATTATCTTTGTGCGGGCGTAAAGTTTGTCGTTTGCTTCGATGATGTTCCATTTTGACTCGGAGAAGCTTGTGGTCGAAATCATCTTTTCGATGTAACCCTCGTAGGTGTCCCATTTTTCGCGGTTGCGCCAGTCTTCGTCGGTTATCTTCCATTTTTTGAGGGGGTTTTGCTCCCTTTCGTTGAAGCGGAGAAGCTGGGTTTCCTTGTCGATTTGAAGCCAGAATTTAATGAGCAGAACGCCGCTGTCAACGAGTTCGCTCTCGAATTCGACGATTTCGCGATAGGCTTGGTCTATGCGGTGAGGGTCGGTGAGATGTTCGACAGCCTCAACCATTACACGCCCGTACCATGTGCGGTCGAAGATGGTTATATGCCCGGTTTTCGGGAGCTTTTGCCAAAAGCGATAGAGGTAATGGCGGTTTTTTTCGGGCGGGAGAGGTGCAGCAATCGGCACAGCCTCATAACCGCGAGGGTCGAGAGAAGACGCAAGCCTCTTTACTGCGCCGCCCTTCCCGGCGGCATCCCAGCCCTCGAAGGCAACCACAACCGGCACTTTGTGCTTATAAATCAGCGAATGAAGGCGCGAAAGCTCTTTTTGAAGCTTCTTAAGCTTCTGTTCGTACTTATCGCGGGTTAAAACCTTGTCTTTCAGGTCAACGGACGCGAGCTTGAAGCCCGGCTTATCGAGGGATACAATCTCCGCAGTCTGAAGCACAGGGGTTTTGCGCCGCTCGGAATTGAGCGAATTGTTAATCTGACTTACAAGAATGTTGAACATCTGAAAGCGGGTGAATTTCCGGTCGGAAGTGTCGATAACCTTCCAGTGGGCATAGGGGAAATCCGTCTTTTCAAGCATATGGTCGAACTGTTTATAATAGCTGTCGTAATTTTTATTACGCTTCTTGTCGCGGTCGGTAACACGCCATTTTGTCGCATCGTCTTCGCGGAGCTTTAGGAAACGGCGTTTTTGCTCCCCCTTCGAGATATGAAGGAAGAATTTTATTATAAGATAACCGTCGTCGGTAAGCTGACGTTCAAAGGTGTTAACCTTCGCGAGCCGCTTTTTATATTCGGACTCGGAAATGTCCTGTTCAAGGCGGGCAATCGCAAGCTCTTGATACCAGCTTCGGTCAAGCACAGTTATCTTGCCCTTTTCGGGAATCTTCTCCCAAAAACGCTTCATGAGGGGATAACGCTTCTCGGCGTCTGTCGCCGGGAGCGTCGAATATACCGAAAAGAAGCGCGGGTCGAGCATCTTAATCATATCGGCGATAAGCTGCCCCTTGCCGGACGCCCCCCAGCCCTCAAGAAGGATTATAACCGGAAGCCCGGCGTCCATAATCTGATGTTGAATCGTACCCAAATCCTGTTGTAACTGCACCGTCATATCGCGGTAATCGAAGGATTTGTTATTATTTTTAATTGCTTTTTCGAGCATAGTAAGTACCTTTTTCTCTGCAAAATTTCACTCATATTCAGTATAACTCATATTTTTATAAATTGCAAGCGATTTCACAAAATTTTCTTCATAAGTTAACACGCCGCATAAACTTGTGCGGCGTGTTAAAATTATAGATTTTCTGCAATTATCTGTCCGGAATCCGCCCTTAAGTCAATCACCTTTCTGTCCCTAATGTCGTCGGATATTAAAAAGCAGAGCTTAATATACTTCCCCCCGGCGGCTTCGCAAATCTTTTCTACCCCTGATTTTGAAATGCCTACAGTCCCTTTCGGCACATAAATTATTATAACATCCATTTTTACAATATCGGCGCGTACAGCCGCCGCCTTAACCGCTTCTACTGTTGAGGCACTGTCTACCGTCCCCATGAAGTTAACCCCCGTGGTTACGCTCCCGTCTTTATTCACCGCGGCTGTTACCCCGCTTACCCAAAACGTCTGTTCGTCATAAAAAGCCGCACCTGCCGTTACAGAGGAGAAAGACAATACGATTATTGCCGTTATTAAAAGACTGTAAAATTTTTTCATGTTAATCCCTCCTGTTAACAGTATATAATAAATATGTGTAAAATTAAACAACATTTTCTTAATAAATTTTATGATGAAAAATAATGAAAAAGTGTCTTATAACTATTGACAATGCTGATAATAATATGATATAATAAAACGATTGATGTTTGAATATTAATTTCTTATAGATAGAGGATGGATAAAGTGAAAAGAGTTAAAAAGCCTGTATTTTTCGTAGTGTTTATATTAATATTCCTGTTTGCGTATTCTGTTATATATGGAATAAGTTACTATTACGGGGATAATAAGACAACCTATATTAAGGGCGTTGACGACATACGCTTCGGTATTGACATTAAGGGCGGCGTTGACGTAACCTTTACGCCGGATATGACCGGTATGACCGGCGAGGTTACGAATTCACAGCTTGACTCCGCAAAAGAAGTTATCGTTCAGCGTATGGTTAACCAGAACATAACCGATTATGAATGTTATATTGATTATGACAACAAGAGAATTATCGTTCGCTTCCCTTGGAAAGAGGGGGAGACGAATTTTGACCCCGAGGCGGCTGTAAAAGAACTCGGCGAAACCGCTTCTTTAACGTTTCGTGAGGGAATGGAGTCGGAGACCGTTCTGAATGAAGACGGCACGGCGGAAATGATCCCCGCCGGGGTTACGGCGGAAAATCTTATCCTTGAGGGCAAGGACGTTTCAAAGGCAGAGGCGGCGTATTATCCCGACGAATCTTCCGGCGGAACCTACGTCTGGATCGTGTCACTTACGCTTACGCCGGAGGGTGCAACGAAATTCGCGGAGGCTACCGCGAAGCTTGCCCCCGTACAGGGTCAAATTTCAATCTGGATGGACAACACAATGATCTCCGCCCCGACAGTACAGTCGGTCATCAGCGACGGCAACGCACAAATCTCCGGCAGCTTCGATGCCGACAGCGCGAAAGCCCTTGCCGATAAAATTAACTCCGGCGCGCTCCCGTTTAAGCTTGTGACAGCCTCGTTCTCGACCATTTCGCCGAGCCTCGGGCAGGGTGCGCTTGATGCAATGGTCCTTGCAGGGATAATTGCTTTCATATGTATCTGTATAATTGTTATCAGCATTTATCGCATGATGGGCGTTGTAACCGTGGTTGCCCTTGTCGGGCAGGTTGCGGGAACGCTTGCGTTTGTGTCCGGCTTCTTCGCGTTCCAAAACAGCTCCGTTTTAACAATCCCGGGTATCGCGGGCGTAATCCTTGCCGTGGGGATGGGCGTTGACGCGAATGTTATCACCGGCGAACGCATCAAGGAGGAACTCTACGCCGGGAAAACCCTTGACGGCGCGATTTCTTCCGGCTTCGCGAGGGCATTCTCCGCAATCCTCGACGGTAACGTTACGATGGTTTTAATCGCAGTCATCCTCATGGGTGCGTTCGGAACCCCCGACAGCATCTTCGCAAAGGCACTCTCATTCGCATTCTTCATGTTCGGTCCGTCAACCGCCGGGACAATCTACTCATTCGGCTATACCCTCCTTGTCGGCACAGCCCTGAACATGGTTTTCGGCGTATGGTGTTCGCGCCTTATGCTTACGTCGCTGTCTAAATTTAAGGCTCTCCGCAACCCTTGGCTATATTGCAAAAACAAGGGTCAAGCTGAGATTAAGACGTTCAAATTCGATTTTGTCGCAAAACGCAAAATCCTTATCGGCATCGCCGGCGCGATGATTGTAATTTCAATCGGCTCAACATTCATACTCGGGGCGAACCTTGACATACAGTTTAAGGGCGGTACGCTCCTCTCTTACGTCTATGACGGCGATATCGACCTTAACGCATTTGAAGAGACGGCGCGTGAATCGCTGGGCGGCTATAACTTCACCGCAACGACCGGCACGAACTTCACCACCGGCAAGAATAATATTCAACTGTCGCTTTTAACTTCCGACGGTCTCGGAATCGACACGCAGACAGCGTTAACAGACGCCTTGCAGGCACGCTTCCCCGATAATAACGTTGACGTAATCGAGTCTTCGGATATTTCGCCGAGTTCCGGGCGTGAGTTCTTCTTAAAATGCCTTGTGGCGGTGCTGTTATCCTTTGTAGTCCTCGTTTTCTATATCGCACTGCGGTTTAAGAAAATCGGCGGCTGGAAAGCCGGGGTCTGCGCAATTATCGCGCTTCTCCACGACTGTATTGCCGTCTACGGCGCGTTCATAATCTTCGGCATGAGTATCAACGCGAACTTCATGGCGGTTGTCCTCACAATCCTCGGCTCTTCAATTAACAATACTATCGTAATCTACGACAGACTCCGCGAGAACGAAACCCTCTACGACGGCAAAATGGACCTCTCCGAACTCGGCAACCTCTCGATAAACCAATCCATAACGCGCTGTATCTGGACGTCGCTAACCACCTTCGTTTCGATGGTTGTCGTTTCAATCGTCGCGCTTTCGATGGGCGTCGAGTCAATCATAAGCTTCTCAATCCCGATGGCTGTCGGTATAGTCTGCGGAACCTACTCGTCAATCTGCCTGACAATCCCTCTCTGGTTAACGCTTAGAGGTACTGTAAGAAAGAACAAGACAAAACACGGTAAGGCAGTAAAAGCATGAGGTAAACTATGTTTGGAGGCGCGGCGGCGGCGAGCCTTTACCCTGATTTACAGGAAGACTGCTTCTTTGCGCTTGCATCACGCGGCGTTAAGCATATTGAAATCTTCCTTAATACACATTCTGAATTTTTCCCGCCGGTGCTTTCTCGCATAGTCGAAATAAAGCGCGAATTTGACATTGACATAACCTCTGTCCACCCCTACACCTGCGGCATTGAGCAGATGATGCTTTTTACCTCTTATGCCCGCAGACTTGACGATTTTTTCGAGTATCAGAAGCTCTATTTCGACTATATGAATACGCTCGGGGCAAGGTATTTTATACTCCATGGGAGCAAGCCGCCCGAGAAACTTCCGGAAGCGGAAATTTTCGAGCGTTTCGCAATGTTACAAGACCTTGCGGAAAGCTTCGGGGTTACGGTTTTGCAGGAAAATGTCGTCCGCAATTCATCAAAAGACCTTGCAAAGCTTGTACGGATGAAGGATTACCTCGGGGATAAGGCGCAGTTTGTGCTTGACACAAAACAGGCGAGGCGTTCCGGCTACGAGCCGTGTGACCACGTCCGCGCCTTGGGCAAAAACATTAAGCACATTCATTTTTCGGACGCCGATAAGCGCAACGACTGTAAGATGTTTTCACCGTCGGCTGAAAACGACAGGTTTTTCGCCGAGCTTGATAAAAACGGCTACGACGGCGCAGTCCTCCTTGAACTTTATCACGAAAACACGCCCGATTTTGTTCAAAGGCTAACCGCAAACGCATTGATGCTTGACGATTATCTTATTAAAAAAGAATGGGAAAAATGATATGGAAAAGACTATGGATAAAATTGTAAATCTTTGCAAAAACCGCGGGTATATCTTCCCGGGTTCGGAGATTTACGGCGGGCTTTCTAACTCGTGGGATTACGGTCCGCTCGGGGTTGAGCTTAAGGAAAACATCAAGAAAGCTTGGCGCAAGAAATTTATACAGGAAAGCCCTTATAATGTCGGGCTTGACAGCGCAATTTTGATGAATAATCAGACGTGGATTGCCTCCGGGCATCTCACGAATTTTTCGGATCCGCTTATCGACTGCAAATCCTGCAAAACCCGTCATCGTGCCGACCAGCTTATCGAAGACCAGACAGGAACTGCTGTTGAAGGCATGACGAACGAGCAGATGGACGAGATTATCGCTTCCGGGAAGGTTAAATGCCCGCATTGCGGCAAGTCCGATTTTACAAAAATCAGGCAATTTAACCTCATGTTCAAGACCTTCCAAGGCACAACCGAAGACACAAAAGCGGAACTCTACTTACGTCCCGAAACCGCGCAGGGCATTTTTGTTAATTTTAACAATATCGTAAGAACGACAAGGAAGAAGCTGCCGTTCGGTGTTGCGCAGATTGGTAAATCCTTCCGCAATGAGATTACCCCGGGCAACTTCACATTCAGAACACGCGAATTTGAACAGATGGAGCTTGAGTTTTTCTGCAAGCCGGGTACAGACTTAGAGTGGTTCACATACTGGCGCGGATTCTGCCGCGACTGGCTCTTAAGCTTAGGGATAAAGGGAGAAAATATCCGCCTTCGCGACCATTCGCCCGAGGAATTGTCGTTCTACTCGAACGCGACGACCGACATTGAATATAAATTCCCGTTCTCGTGGGGGGAACTTTGGGGCATCGCCGACCGCACCGACTACGACCTCACCCAGCACATGAAGACGAGCGGCAAGTCCCTCGAATATTTCGACCCGGAGGACAACTCGAAGCTTATCCCGTACGTTATCGAGCCGTCTCTCGGCTGTGACAGGGTTGCGCTTGCGTTTATCTGCGAAAGCTACGACGAAGAAGAGCTCCCGGGCGGCGACGTCCGCAACGTAATGCATCTTCACCCCGCGCTTGCGCCGTTCAAGGCGGCAATATTGCCCCTCACAAAGAAACTTGACGAGCCGGCACGCGAGATATTCACAAATCTTGCCAAATATTATAATATAGATTATGACCTCTCCGGGCAGATCGGCAAGCGTTATCGCCGCCAAGACGAAATCGGCACGCCTTTCTGCATTACATTCGACTTCGAGTCCCTTGAAGACAAATGCGTAACCGTCCGCGACCGCGACACCATGGCTCAAGAACGCATTTCTATCGAAAACCTTAAAAATTATCTTGATGAGAAGTTGTACTTCTAAGCCGTAAAACCCCCGACAGACTGCCGTAAACCCCTGTAAACCTCTCGCCGCCGTTCTCATACACGCAAAACGCTTTAAAGCGGCGAATTGTTTCTTGTAAGACCACCCCGCCCCCCACAACGCTTTAAAGCGGCGAATTAATTCCAGTGAAACTACCCCTCTAAACTCTCCAACGCTTTAAAGCGATGGTTTGATTTCTGTAAAATCGAACTACCTTTACCACGGATAGATGTTAAAAATATGCAAAAAATCTTAGGCTATATGCGCCGTGCAATTACCGATTATAACCTGCTTGCCGACGGGGATAAAATTGCCGTCGGCGTTTCAGGCGGGAAAGACAGCCTCGTTCTGCTTCGCGGGCTGTATCTGTTAAAACGTTTCATAGGCTTCGACTACGAGCTTATCGCGATAACCGCCGATATGCGTTTCGGAGGCAAGCCCGGGGATTTTTCGGGCGTCGCCGAATTTTGCGAAAAAATGAACATACCCTATAACATAATCCCCACCGACATCGCCGAAATCGTCTTCGATATCCGCAAAGAGAAAAACCCTTGCAGTCTCTGCGCAAAAATGCGGCGCGGTATCCTTCACGAAGCGGCAAAATCCGTGGGCTGTAACAAAATTGCCCTCGGTCACAGCTTCGACGACGCCGTCGAAACCTTCGTGATGAACCTCTTCATGGAAGGGCGGCTCGGCTGTTTCTCCCCGAAAAGTTACCTCTCACGCCGCGACCTAACCCTAATCCGCCCCCTCGTCTTCGCCCCCGAAAAAGAAGTAAAACGCGCCGCCTATAAAAACAATTTCCCCATAGTAAAATCCCCCTGCCCCGAAGATAAACACACCAAGCGCGAAGAGATAAAAAATTTCTTAGCGGAACGCGAAAAAGAAGACAAAGGCTTCACAGAACGCATTTTCGGAGCTATGCGAAAAGCAGATATTGATAGGTGGGCTGGAAAAACCTATGATAAAACTGTTAACACAGAAATTTATTAAAGATACCTCATCACATCGCCGTATGCAGGTTGGACTGCTTGGCGGTGTTATCGGCATTGTCTGCAACCTGCTGCTGTTTGGGGTTAAGCTTACGGCGGGGCTTTTGATGTCTTCGGTTGCGATTATATCGGACGCGTTCAATAACCTCTCGGACATGGGTAGTTCGATTGTCGTCCTTATTTCGTCGAAGGCGGCGGCAGCACACCCGGATAAGGAACACCCTTTCGGGCATGGCAGAGTTGAATATATCGCCGCGCTGATTGTCGCGATAATTATAGTTCTTGTCGGGTTTGAGCTTGGGCGGACGTCGGTTGACAAGATTATTAACCCTTCGCCGACAGAATTTTCGTGGATCCTCACGATAATATTAACGCTGACGGTTTTTGTTAAACTCTGGATGTATAAGAGCTACAATTTCCTTGCGGATATGATTGACTCGACACTTTTCAGGGCGACTGCCCGCGACAGCCTCAATGACGTTATATCGACGCTGGCTGTTGTCTTCGCGACGATTGTTAACCACTTTTTAACGTCGGTTGAGCTTGACGGCGTAATCGGTCTTGCGGTTGCAATTTATATAGTATTCGGCGGAATTAAGATCGGGAAAGAGACGATCGACCTGCTTCTCGGCAGCCCTCCGTCGGCAGAACTTTGCGGCAAAATCCGCAGGATAATTTCGGGCGGCGACCATATCGTCGGGGTTCACGACCTTATAATCCACGACTACGGTCCGGGGCGGATTTTCGCCTCTGCCCATGCCGAAGTCCCCGCCTCCGATGACCCGACATCTGTGCATGAATGTATAGATGCCTTAGAACGTGAGATTTATAAGGAACTCGACATTCGCATCGTGCTTCATACCGACCCGATAAGCGTTGACGACGAGAGGGTTAACAAGCTTAAGGAGATGACGGAAAAGATTGTCACCGCGCTTAACCCCGATTATACCATACACGATTTTCGGATAACAGACGGTGAAAATAACATTAACCTTATCTTTGATGTTGCTGTTCCGGATTGCCCGACCGACAAGGATAAATCAGCACTTGCGGACACTTTAAAAAAACTGCTTAAGGCGAACGACAGCAAATACAACGCGGTTATAACCGTTGATGATTATTACGGATAGAGGTTATGCATGGAAAATATAGATAAATTATACTTCTATTCAGGGGACGACCTCGGCGCGGTCTGGAGCTATGATCAGACGATTTTTAAGGTTTGGGCGCCGCTCGCCGATAAGGCAAGGATTCAGCTTTATAAAACCTGCACAGAAGAAAAACCGTTCCGCAAACTCCCTATGACAAAGGAAAAGAGCGGCATTTGGAGCAAGACCGCGTTCGGGAACTTGGACGGGGTTTATTACACCTACGTCTTCACCTATGACGGCATCGAGACCGAGACGATCGACGTCTACGCGAAGTCCTGCGGCGCGAACGGGGCGATGGGGTTTATCTTCGACCCCGCTTCGACCGACCCCAAGGATTGGGAAAAAGAGGATTACGTTAAGCTTGCCCACTACACCGACGCCTGTGTCTACGAACTTCACGTGAGGGATTTTTCGATTGATAAAGAGAGCAATTTCTGTTATCGCGGGCGTTTTTTGGCGTTTATAGAAAAGCACCTGCGCAATTCCGGCGGCGATAAAATCGGGCTTTCGCACCTTCGCGATCTCGGGATAACCCATGTGCAACTTCAGCCGATTTTCGACTTCCAGACGGTTGACGAAACTAACCTCCAAAAGCCGCAGTTTAACTGGGGTTATGACCCGCAAAACTTCAACTGCCCGGAGGGTTCATATTCAACAAACCCATATGACGGGCGTGTCCGCGTCAGTGAAATGAAGCGGATGATTCAAATGCTCCATAAAAACGGCATCGGCGTAATCATGGACGTGGTCTATAGCCACACTTTCGCGACCGCCGACAGCGCGTTTACGCGAACCTTCCCGAAATACTACTACCGCCTCTGGGGCGACCATTACTCGAACGGCTCGGGCTGCGGCAATGAGCTCGCGACAGAGCGGGCTATGGTTAGAAAATACATTATCGACAGCCTTTGTTATTTTATGTCAGAATATAAGATTGACGGCTTCCGTTTCGACCTGATGGGGCTTTATGACATTGAGACGCTTAAGGCGGCACGCGAAAAGCTCCTTGAAATTAACCCGAACGTAATCCTCTACGGCGAGGGCTGGACAGGCGGCGACTCGCCCCTTGAATATTCCGATCGGGCGATGAAACTTAATGCGCGTTCCGTTCCCGGTTACGGATTTTTCTCCGACGACTTCCGCGACACAATCAAGGGTAACAATTTTATCAACAAGGACAGAGGCTACGTCAACGGTGCGTTAGGCACGGAGCATTTTGTCCGCGAGGTAATATCCGGGCGAATTCCGCACCCGCAGTTACCCGGCATGACGCAATATTCATGGACCGATACGCCCTGCCAGACGGTTAACTATGTCGAGGCACACGACAACCTCACCCTCTGGGATAAGCTTTTCTATTCAAACCCGACCGACACTATCGAAAACCGCAAGCGAATGGATAAGATTGCGGCGGCTTTCGTCTTCCTGTCGCAGGGAATTCCGTTTATTCAGGCGGGGCAGGATTTCTTGCGGAGCAAACCTCTCCCGGGCGGAAATTCTTTCGACCACAACAGCTACAGATCCCCCGACATTATTAATAGTATAAAATGGAACAGAAAATCCGAATATCGCGACGTCTATAATTTCTACAAGGGCTTAATTGAGTTTCGGAAAAACCACTCCGCGCTTCGTATGTATGAGAACAAGCAGGTTGCGGAAAATCTTAAGTTTTTCGACAACCTCCCCGCCCATGTAATCGGCTTCGGGCTGTATGGGGACGATAACTTAGCGGAGATTTTAGTCTTTTTCAACGCAGGGGAATTTCCCGTAAGGCTCTATGCTTTTGAAGAATATGACGTCTATATCGACGGAGAGCAGGCGGGCAACACTCCGCTCAGACAGGTTTCGGGGGAATATGAGGTTACGGGAATTTCGGTAATAGTCCTCGGTAAGCGTTATGAATAATATTATACGAAAGATTGTCGGAATCTTACCGAAGTTTTTACAAAAATTTTACTATAAGCACGAATCGGTACTATTATATATATTCTACGGCGGCTTAACAACCCTCGTGTCGTTTGTAATGCAGTTTATCCCCGCGTATTTCGGCGCGGCGGTTTGGCTTTCAACGTCAATTTCGTGGGTTTCGGCGGTAACATTCGCGTTTTTTGTGAACAAATTTTTCGTCTTCGAAAGCCGACAGCGGACGGCAAAGGTGCTAATCCGCGAGGGAGGGCAATTTTTCGCGGCAAGGCTCCTCTCATTCTTTGTCGAATTAGGCTATCTCGTTTTGATGGTTGATATTTTGCATCTCGGTCTTGTAGCAAATAAGATAATTATACAAATAGTAATACTAATCCTCAACTTCCTCTTTTCAAAGTTCATAATATTCAAGAAAAGCAATTAATCAATTTGCTTTTTTTGTTATCAAACTGTAAATATAAAACGCAAAATGTTCACAAAAAGTTTTTAATTTAGTCGAAATTATATTGTATAATGTTATATACAGAAATCCGGTCGGATTTTAGATTTTTTGCTGTACGAATTTTATGAAGAAACCAAAACTAAAAGTTTTTCGGAAACTAATCGGCGTGTTGCTGTCGGTAGCTATGGCTGTCGGGCTTTTTCCGGCTGTTCCGGCGGTTGCCGAGGAGGCAGTGCCGGAGGGCTACACGGTTATTGCGCCGCAAGCCCCCATTAACCGCGATGAAGAACTCCCGGTTTATATCCCCGAAGAGCCTTCTTATATGTATTCGTTCCCCGATTACATGAAAGGCGTTTTTGTCACGCCCGGGGTTGATTTCGCGCTGACGGGTGAGGAAGATGCGCCGCTTTCCGACGACGAAATTGCCGCGAACGTCGAAAATCTCCTTGACAGGATTACAGCACGGGGCTTGAACACGCTTATTATTGAAACTTCGGCAGATGAGGTTTATTATTTCACCGACATTAACGACACGGTTAAAAAATCTGTTCTCGAATATATTATAACCCCCGCGAAAGCCCGCGGAATGTTCGTCTATCTGAATTTCCAAATTGACACGCTGATGTCGAGCCTTTTGGGGCTTACGACCGGGGACCGCATCAACAAATTCGCGATTGATATCCGAAATTTCACCGTCAATTACCCTTGCGACGGAATAATTTTCGACGGCTATTATGCTTCAAAAGACAGCACAAGCCTCTCGAGCTACCTTGCGGGCGGGTCGGGGATAGGTTTCGACAACTGGCTTCTCGATAACAATTCTTACATATTCTCCCTTGCGGCGGCGGCTGTCCATAAAACCGACAACACCATCCCTGTGGGCATTGCCCTCGAGGACGTTTGGGAAAATTACGAAGAGATCGACGAAACAACAATTCCGGGCTCGGAGACCACAGCCGATTTTGAGGCACTCTCGAACGGTTACGCCGACACCCTCTCCTATATTAAAAAAGGTTTTGCCGACTTCATGATGGTTAAGACGGACGGCTCAATCGGCGACTCGAACGAGCCTTTTAAGGCTGTGACGTCGTGGTGGGGGGATGTGTCTGCGGAAGCGGCAATTCCAATGTATATTTCCCACGCGAATGAGAAAATCTGCACCGACAGCGAGGGTTGGAACTCCCCGGACGAGCTTGTAAAGCAGGTTATCGCGGCGGAGGCGATTGAGAGCTGTAAGGGCAGCGCGTTCACAAGCCTTTATGCCCTCGAAGACAACGAGCTTGAATCGACAACCGCCCTCGAAATGCATTATTCCGACAGCTTGGATATCGACGGGCTTGACTCCGAGCTTGAGATGACCCTCCCGACAAGCACAAACTTCAAAACCGAAGAGCCTTACGCAATCTTTGCCGGTTCTTTCGACCCGAACTTCCCGGTTTACTATCAGGGCAACGAGATTGTGCTAAACGAAGCGGGGCGTTTCTATTTCAGAATTGACCTTGAAGTGGGCTTAAATATCTTCAAGTTCCAGAGCAAAGCAAAGGTTATTACATATAATATTACACGCACTGTAAATGTACTCAAGGATATGTCGCCGAAGACAGGTCCGCTCTATGTTGACGGCGAAACGACCGTTTCTGTCGAAGCGACCGGCTATAAAGGCTCGAAGATCAGCGCGTCGGTTAACGGAAAGAATATCGAGCTTAAGGAAACTGACGGACAGACGGAGGGGCTTGACCCGAACTCGTCCTACGCACGGTTCCAAGGCTATTACACCGTCCCGAAGGGCAAAATCGGTGAGGAAATTAACCTCGGGAACGTCGAAATTTTCGGCTCTTATACCTCCCCGAACGGCACGAAATTCACCGCCGGTCTCACGGGCGCGCAGATTATCATTAATGCTGTCCCCGAAGCCGCCCAAGCCTTCGACGGAAGCCTGCTTCGCGTGAAATCCGAAAACACAATGACCTATCGCGCTTCAACAACCTCGACAAACCCGACCCCCGACGCAACCCGCCTCCCCGCCGGAACTCTCGACTATTACGTCAAATCCGTAACCCTCGACGGAACGGAATATTATGTCACAAACAGCGGCAGAAGAATTAAGGCAGCCGCCGTCGATGTCCTCCCGAACGAACCCCTCGGCGCAAACCCAATCGGCATAACCTCTGCGGGAACGCGCGGCACAGACACGTTTATAACGTTCTCCCTCTCGAAAGCGATACCATATAATGTAAGCTACAACGGCGCAGACTATGTTAACGGCGACAACGGCAGCCATTATGTTAAAAATTTCAAGGCAACCTCCGTCTCGATTATCTTCGATTACGTAACCTCCGTCTCCGCCGGCGACATTAACTTCCCCTCAACCTCCGAATTCACCGTCGGGAAGTTCGACACCTACGATTTATCCGGGCTTAAGAAGACAAGGTTAACCCTCTATCTGCGCGAAAACGGCGTCTACTGCGGCATTTCAGGCAGTTACGACCAAAACGGCAACCTTACCCTCCAGTTTAACGGCTCTGAAAACGGTTTAAGCGGCGCAACGATAGTTATCGACCCCGGTCACGGTTACACCGAAGCCGAAGCGTTCGACCCCGGTGCCGTCGGTCACATCAAGGAGCAAACCGCAAACCTCGCAATCGCGAAATACCTCGAAGCCTACCTCAAAAACGCAGGCGCGAACGTTATCCGCCTTAAGACCGAGTCTGAACGCTATGTGACAAAAGAACGCGCCGCAATCGCCCGGCAATACGACCCCGACATCTTCATCTCCGTCCACTGTAACTCCGCCGGAAGCTCCGCATTCGGCACCGAAGCCTACTACTTTACCCCCTTCTCCGAGCCGTTAGCACGTTACGTCTCCGCAAATATAGCCGGCGTTCTCGAAAACATCAACGGTAACGTCAAGAATGACCGCGGCGCAAAATACAACTACTTCTACGTCACCCAACAACAGGAATTCCCCAGTATCTTGGTCGAAACCGCCTTCGTCACAAACTACGCCGAAGCCATGGCTCTCGCCGACGAAACCTACCAAAAACAATTCGCAAAAGCAATAATGAACGGTATAGAACAATACTTTAACAGAACGTCATACAACTCATACGGAGATGGAAGCGCGTCATTCTAAATAGTAAAAAATCCGCATACAACTACCATTTAATTGGTTGATGTATGCGGATTCGTTTTTAATAACTTATGCTAACTCTACGATTAATTCCCCTACTGTTGCATTTAATGATACCGACGCATCTGCTACCACCTTCATTGAGGTGCGGATTTCGTTGGAGTTTGTTACTGTGGTGGTAAAGGATTCGCGGAGTTTCATTAGGGCATTTTGAAGGGTTGAGAGGGTGTTGACGAGGGTGGGGAGGTCGGCGGCGTCTATGGAGTTTGAGGCGCGGCACATATCAATAATTTTCGCAAGGATTCCGATGATGATGTTGACGTATTTGTCGGACTCGGCGTGGTTTTTGTCGATGCTTGAGAGGGCGGCGTAGATGCTTTCTATGTCCGCCATAAGTTTTTCAGCGAAACTTGAAACGCTTTCGGAAACGCTGTTAATTTGAGCAAGTTTTTCTTCAAGACCGGCGTTTTCGGAAGTGAGGGCTGTTTTCGCGTATTGGATGCAGTTATTGCGGGTGTTTATGCCGCGCATGATTGCGGACGCCATTTCGCGGCAGGAGTCGTAGCCGCAGGAGTGGCAGTTAAAGTTTTGCTGCTCTTTGGTAGATTTGCCCATTGACAGGAAAACTTCTTGAAGTTCGCTGTCGGTCGGGGTGAGGGCTGTGCGGCGTTGTTTAGCGAAGGTGCGGATAAATTTCTTCGTATCGACGAGGGTGTCGTCGAAGAATTTCTTTTGGCTGTCTTCTTTTTTGCCGGTTATGAAATTTTTGGGCATCTTACGGCGTTCTTTCGCTTCATTTTCGACATATTTCATGACGGTCATAACGTCGAAGATATCGCCGGAGAAGCAGGAACCGGGACCGCAGTTACAGCCGTTTTGACAGCTTAAAACGTCGAATATTTCGGGACGCTTAAACTGCGGCATTGCCCCATAAAGGTCAAGCTCATTAAAGATTGAAGAACCGGCAACGGAAACGATATTACGCTCGGAATCGTAGAGCCAAACGTTCTCGCGTAAGCCGCCGTCGCGGGGGAATATTCCGCCCATAACGCCTTGCTGGTCGTCGAATTTATAGAGGACGTCGGAAGAAGTCGAAGCACGCATCTTTGCCTTGTGGGCGAGGGCGTATTCGTAAATCCGCTTGATGGTTACGTTATAATCAATCGTTTCGGAATTGAGGCACTCGACTTTTTTCGCGATACATGGGGACAAAAGCGCAATGCTGTAGGGGACGTGGAGGAATTCTTTGAGGTAAATAGCCTCACAGATTTCGGGACTCCAAATGGGCATGAGGTTATCGACAACGGGGTGGTTATATTTTTCGATATAATCGACGAGCGAGGGGCAGACAGAAGCGATTATACCTTTATTATTCTTAATTGATTCGAGATGTTTTGCGTACGCCCAAGTCATTATATCCGCCCCGTACGCGCCGTCATAGACAGCGAAAACGCCCTCGGACTTAAGCCACTCGAGAAGCCCCTGCCACATTTCGGGGAGGGAAGTTTTTATCGCGGGGGAGACGATAACGACGATTTTCTCGGCGTTATTAAGAGCAGTCATAAACTTTTCGGTATCATCTATGTAGTCTCTTGCGCCATGCACGCAGGCTTTTATGCACGCGCCGCACATTATACAGCAATCCGGGTCAACTTCCGTGACGTTTCTTCCGTCGTCGGTGACAACGATACGGTTAGCATCTCTGCACGGGCAAGCCCTTATACAGACATTGCACCCGACACAGCGATCTTTATCAGTTCTAATTAAATCCATAGAGAACTCCTAATTATGTAAAATGTTTTAATACATAAGGTTATAGTTACCCGTAACATTAATTATACAGTATAAAATCCCTCCTGTCAATAGTTTTCACGTATTTTTTACAAAGTAAGAATGTGGGAAATTAATCGTCGGGGTTATCGGGGGTAAAATCGGCGGAAAGATAGTCTGCGGACATATATTCGTTAAGGTCCATTTCGGAGACTATGCCGTCATTGTCGTTAAGGGTCGCGTTAATCTCGTCGGAGGAAGGCAGCTCTAAAAAGTCGCTGTAATTGTCGCCGTCTGAAACCGGAGCGGCGGGCAGATTCGGCAGAGGGAGTGCTTCCATCTCGACAGTGTAAAAATCGTCTATTTTGTCGGGCTTTTTCTTTTCGGGCGGGCGAGGGGTTGCTGTTGCGGTAGGTTTCGGTTTTTTGTCACCGAAAAAGTCGGCGTAATCGGGCTGTTTAATCTTTGTCGGGTCGAACGGATTGCCGTATTCATCGGTAAGGGGCGGCTCTTCACCGGGGTGTACATAAGGTCTGCGCGGAGTATTAGCGGCGGCAGGGGGAACATATCCGCCGGAATTCGGAGTCGGAGGCTTATATCCGCCCGGAACATAACCTCCCGAACTCGGAGGTCTGTAGCCGTTCGGCGAAGAACTTTGCGGCGGGATATAGCCGCCGGCAGGTTGACTGTAAGAAACATCGGGCTTCTTATACCGGCGAATTGAAATTAGAACGGTGATTATAACCAAAACTGCGGTTATTCCGATAAGTATGTAACCGCCAATCCACATTATACCTTTTACAGCCGAACTTTCAACGAACATCGCCGGGACAATGTTATCTTTATAAAACTGTTCGGCATCGGGACGGGAAAGACCGCCTGTAACGAAGCCGGAAATAAGCTGCTCTTTGTTGCTTTCGGGAATATCCGAAAAGTAACCTGTAAGCGTTACAGACGCCGCCTCGGGATTAAGCGAAAGGGCAGTCATCTCGCTAATTCTCGTCTCGTCCGACACCATGACAATCATCAGCATCACGGTATCTTTCCCGGGAATTCCGGCAGGGACAACGTAATAAGCCGCGTCAAGAATTTCATCGTAACCGCCGTCAAGAAGAACCGAATCAACCGTTATATCAATCATTTTCCCGCTTTGGCGGCTTGACGGCGGAATGTTATAAATATCTACAGCAGTAGCTTCGCCGTCTGTTATTTCATTGATTGCGGGAATTATCCGAAAGCAAAGACCTACCATCGCAAGCGTGATAGAGAACAATATGCCGTATAAAACTTTTTTTACCATAAAATACCTCGAAAAATCCTTAAACGTTTAGAAAATAGTGTTTATTAAACGAACCGCGTAGTTAACATTTTTTTAACCAAGTGCACTTGGTTATCCAAGTGCTAACATCTTCTCAATGCACTTCCCGGCATCCTTAATAAGCTCGTCGGACATTTCGATAGTCAGCCCGCCGCCCTGTAAACTCGCGTAAACGTCGGTGAGGGTGGTTATCTTCATGTTCGGGCAGATTAATTTTTTCGATAAAATATAAAATTTCTTGTCGGGGCAAAGATACTCCAGATGCTCTGCAATTGAAATTTCCGTGCCTACTATAAACTCTTTCTCAGCCGCTTCTTTGCAGTATTTCATAATCCCGGAGGTACTTCCGATATAATCCGCAAGCTCGCAGACTTCGGGCTGACATTCGGGGTGAACGGCGAGTTTTGCGGCAGGGTGGAGCCTTTTAGCATCAAGCGCATCGGACTTTGAAACCGCCGCATGGATAGGACAGCCGCCATGGATAAGATGAAACTTCTTCTCCGGCACTTTTTTCGCAACGAACGCGCCTAAGTTACAGTCCGGGATAAAGATAATCTCGTCCGCATTAATCTTGCGGCAGATTTCGACCGCCGAGGAGCTTGTTACACAAACGTCGGCAATGCATTTTAGGTCTGCTGTCGTGTTTATATAGGCGACAACCGCAGCAGTGGGGTGAAGCTTTTTAAGCTGTTCTATCTCGAACGGCTCGAACTGTTCCGCCATAGGGCAGCCCGCCGCAGGGTTTGCGAGGACAACGGTTTTTTCAGGCGAGAGGATTTTAACCGTCTCCGCCATGAATTTAACCCCCGCCATTATGACGGTTTTTTGCGGGAGCTTCCGCGCCGATTCGGAGAGGAGAAAGCTGTCCCCGACGACATCGGCGACTTCCTGTATCTCTTCCGCTTCGTAGCTGTGGGCTAAGATTGCGATGCCCTTTTCGCGCTTAATTTCTAAAATTTTATCTTGAAGTTCACGTAACATTATATTAATCCTTTTCCTCTAAGAGAAGTTTATATTTAATACTGTCGATGAGTGCCGAGACGGACGCGTTAATTATGTTCGTTGACGCGCCGACCGTCGTCCAGACGTTAACGCCGTCGGTACTCTCGATAAGTACGCGGACAATCGCCGCCGTCGCCTCTTTGCTGTCGATAATACGAACCTTATAGTCCGAGAGGTGGACGGTTTCGAGGACGGGATAAAACTGCGACAACGCCTTGCGGAGTGCCTTGTCAATCGCGTTTACAGGACCGTCCCCCTCGTGAACGCGAAGCTTCGTTTTGTCGTTAACACGCGCCTTTATAATCGCGCTGGTGAGAGGCTCTGCATCGCCTGTTTTTTCGCCGAGGATTTTATAATAATCGAGGGTGAAATATTCGGGCATAATCCCGAACCGCTCGCGAACGAGGATTTCGAGGGAAGCTCCCGCGCCTTCGTATTGGTAGCCGCCAAGTTCCCGCTCTTTAACGGTGCTTATCAGGTCCGAAATTTCGGGGGAGTCTTTGTCGATAACCCTGTCGGTTAAAATCTTCGACACCTTCGCGATAAGCGCAGCCCGCCCGGCGACTTCGGAGAGCAGGATATTCCGCTCGTTCCCGACAGAAGCGGGCTTGATGTGTTCAAAAGAAACAGGATTTTTCCGAACGCCGTCCGCGTGCATACCGCCCTTGTGGGCAAACGCCGATTTCCCGACAAAAGGCATACCGTCCGGCAGGCGGATATTCGCAATCTCCGCAATCTTCCGCGCCGTCTCGGTAAGCTTCGGGAGGTTTTCGGGCAAAACGCAGTTTAAACCGCGCTTTAACATCAGTGCAGGGATAACGGCGGAAAGGTTTGTGTTGCCGCAGCGTTCGCCGATCCCGGTAAAAGTCCCCTGAATGTGCGTTACCCCGGCTTTTACGGCTAAGACTGCATTCGCGTCCGCAAAGCCGCAATCGTTGTGGCAGTGGATACCGAGGATTACGTCGGGGAAGCCGTGCAGAGCAGTCTTTACCGCCCTTGTAACCTCAAAAATTTCATCAGGGAAAGAGCCGCCGTTCGTGTCGCATAAAACTATCCGCGACGCGCCGGAATTCGCGGCGGTTATTATAACCTTTACGGCATAATCGGGGTTAGCCTTATAGCCGTCGTAAAAATGTTCAGCATCAAAGAAAACGGTCTTCTCGGAATCCGCCGCGAATCGGACCGAATCGCTAATCATTGCAAGGTTTTCGTCAAGCGTTACGCCCAAAATCTCCTTCGCATGAAAAACGGAAGCCTTCCCGAATATGCTTACGTTCTTCGCGGGGGAATCCATCAGCGACATGAAAAGCCTGTCGGCTTCACAAGGCATAGCCTTCCGCCTCGTCGCACCAAATGCGACAAGCCGGTCGAGATAATCAAAGGAACTTGAGAAGATTTCGGAGTCTTTCGGGTTAGAGCCGGGGTTTCCGGCTTCGATAAAGGGTATGCCGAAGTCGGAAAGGGCTTTTATGACTGCCTTTTTGTCGGCAGCGGAAAAGCTTACGTTTTCGGCTTGCGCTCCGTCGCGAAGTGTTGAGTCGAGTATTTCAATCATTAATTTTACCGTTTTTCTTAAAATTAATTTCAGATGTAAATTTCATATTTCGAGCAAATCCCGTATAACCTCGGAGGCGATTATAAGCCCGGCCGCGCCGGGAACGAAGGCTGTACTGCCGGGAACGGGCTTTTTATATGCGCTGCCCGAACTCGCCGCGCCAATCGCACCCTCCGTGCCGCCCGTACCCGAATCAACCGGCGTAACCGGCGGCTCGGTTGACCAGACGACCTTCACGTCCGTAATCCCCCGCTGTTTTAGCTCATACCGCATAATCCGCGCGAGGGGGCAGGTATGTGTCTTTTTTATGTCGGTAATTAAAAGCTTTGTCGGGTCGAATTTATTGCCCGTTCCCATGCAGGATATAACGGGAATTCCTTCATTTTTCGCTCGCGTTATTATCGCAATCTTCGCCGAAACAGTATCAATTGCATCAACAATATAGTCATATTCGGAGAAGTCTATTGCACTTTCTGTTTCGGGAAGATAGAATATATCGTATGTATTAACCTTGCAGTCGGGGTTAATAGAAATTATACGCTCTTTTGCCGCCGAAGCCTTCTTCACGCCGAGGCTACAGCCTGTTGCGAATATCTGTCGGTTAAGATTACTCTCTGTATAAACATCATTATCTATAACTCCAAGTGTACCAATACCGCTTCTTGCGAGGGCTTCGACAACGTGTCCCCCGACGCCGCCTAAACCGAAGACGGCGACGCGTGCTTTGCTTAATCTGTCTATGCCGTCATCAGTCACCAATTTTGCAAGCCTTGAAAAAGAATCTTTCATATTTACGCTTCCGGGAAAATTTCCGATATAATCTTTACGAAGCTGTCCGCGCTGTCGAAGTCTTTGTAGACCGAAGCGAATCTTATATAGGCTACATTATCGAGGGCGGCAAGCTCCTCAAGCACCATGTCGCCGATTTGTGACGTCGTAAAGGTTGTCCCGCGGACTTCATTACAGCGTTCTTCAATCCGCTCCGCAATCCCCACAATCTGTTCAGCCGAGACGGGGCGTTTTTTCACCGCGCCTGAAATCCCGGCGATAATCTTCGCCCGGTTAAACATCTCAACCGTGCCGTTCTTTTTCTGGACAAGGAGGGTGCGGGAGTCGATTATATCGTAGTTTTCGTAGGTCGTGAACCGCTTAAAACAGGCAGTACATTCGCGCCGCCTCTTAATCCGACGGTCAACCGTCCGCGAGTCGATAACCTTCGTCTCGGTTTCATTGCAGAATGGGCAGATCATAAAAATTTCCTTATTTATACGGATATTTATATTTTTGGGCTACAAATCCCGGGGGATTATTTGTCGCTATAATAAAATCATCGAGAGGCTCGAGGGTCGTTACGCCGTTAATTGTGCGGAACTGTTCGACAGGGTAAAGATTGCTGACATCTTCGACTAAGGCGTCGGTTAAAATTACGCTGCCGAGGGAGGTATCCCTTACATTATTTACCTGAAGCGTATGGAGTTTGCCGTTTATATCGCGGTATTTTTGCGGCGCCTGCCTAAACATTTCCGCCGTAATTTCTTCCGAAAAATACCGTCTGATATAGCTTTCAAGCTCCGCAAGGGTCGAAAATCTCGGGTCGTTAACCGCGAAATAATATTCATCCATGCCGGTTGAATTATTGAAGAACGGCTCGAATTCCGCCTGTACTGCGAAAGTTCTGTCCGTGAAATAGCTGTAAAGGTCGTTGCAGACAGCCATTGCCGCGTAGCCGTAATATAGCGGATTGTCAAACGTCGTTTTTTCGGTCGCTTTCGTGAAGGTCATTGCGTTCGGGTCGAAGGTGTATGTGTTAATTAACACGACGTAACTGCCGTTGTCGGTATAGATAAGCTCTGCCGGGGGCATGAACTTGTTAATCTCTGTCGGGATAAGGACCGTGTCGGGCAGAACGCTCAGATGTTCCATCGTATAAAGCGTGTTGTCAAAAAGCTCCAGCGGCATAAAAACGCCGTCTTTTATGCCGTATATTTTTGAAACATATTCGTCCGCGCCGGTCTTGCGGAAAATAACCTGCAACAGTTCCCTTGCAGGGTCTGAGGGGAATCGCCCGGGGAGGATAAAGCAGTTTTCCTCCGAAAGCAGCGTGCTTTCACAGCCCGCCGGGAGCGAGTCAATACAGGTCGAGACTTCATAGAAGCGGTTTTCAATCGTGAAGATTATGTCGCGGTCGGTGCAGACTGCCGTTATGATGTAGTTGTCGGTGCTGTCGGAAAATTCAAAGGTGTAACCGTCGCCCGAATAAACCGCGTTGTCGAAGCTCTCCGACACAACCGTTGTAACAGATGTTGCCGCCGGTTCAGAGTCAGAAACGGGCGGTTGCCCGGTACTACAGGCGGTTATTATAAATATGATTAATACGAACGGTATAAGTCTATTCATGAAGATCGGCAATGCTCCAATCAACCTCGGGGAGGTTTTTTTCACGCAAAAAGTTATTCGCCTTTGAAAAATGTTTACAGCCGAAAAAGCCGTTATAAGCGGAGAGCGGGGTGGGGTGGGATGCCTCTAAAACAAGGTGAGACCTGCCAATTAAAGGTTTTTTTGAACGCGCCGGACCGCCCCATAGGATAAACACAACGGGCTTTTCGCGAAGGCTTAGCTGTCTTATAATCTCGGAGGTTAACGTCTCCCAACCTCGGTTTTTGTGGGAATTCGCCTGCCCGGCGCGGACGGTCAGCACGGTGTTAAGCAGTAGCACGCCGTTTTCCGCCCAAGATGAAAGGCAGCCGTGGTTCGGGATTTTTATCCCCAAATCGGAGTGAAGCTCGGTGAAGATATTTTTTAGCGACGGCGGCGGCGTTATTCCGGGTTTAACCGAAAAGCACATTCCGTGTGCCTGTCCTGCGCCATGGTAAGGGTCCTGCCCTAAGATTACTGCCTTGACGTCGCAGAAAGCCGTGGTTTTCAGCGCGTTAAAAATGTCGTACATATCGGGATAAATCGTGTAAGCCCGATATTCCTCTTTTAAGAATTCCCGAAGATTTCTATAGTATTCAGCGCTAAATTGCGGGGCTAAAATTTCGTCCCAGTCGTTGCCGATATTAACCATATTATTCCTCAATGTTCTCGCGGATATAGGCAAACGCGGAGTCGAGGAGGGATATTGTCTCGGTCCAGCGTATATCGGAGGCTTCCGCACCCATCGTTACACAGATTACATCATGCCCGAAGCGTGTCGCAAGTGCCGATACGCAATACCCGGACTCGTCCGTCATGCCCGTTTTTAAGCCCCTTGCGTAAAGATAATAGCAATCCGCAGAAGACTCCTGTATAAGCAGGTTTGAGTTCTCCCAAGCGACAGTCTCGCCGGACTCGAAAGTTTCGTTAACGTACTGCTTGTCAGCCGATTCTAAAAGGAGCGGATATTCCATCGCATGGATAGAAATTTTTAACATATCGACGGCGGTTGTGTAGTGGTTATCGTCGTGGAAGCCGTCAGGGACTGTAAAATGCGTGTTCGCCGCGCCGATATTATGGAGCGTCTCGTTACAGCGCGTCATGAAGACGTCAACCGCCGTTTTCGGGCTTAGGGTTTCATCGCCCGCTATAAACCGCCCGCAGGCAACCGCCGCCGTGTATGCGGCATCGTTCCCCGAGGGGAGCATAAGCGCGTCAATCATATTCGCCATGGAAAGGACGTTCCCTTTTTGAAGCATGGCGAGGCTTGAGCCGGGCTGAACAAGCTCCTGCTCGTCCCCGACCGTGAAGAGGAAATCTTCCGGCAGCACGTCAAGAAGCACAGAAGCTGTGAGGAGCTTTGTGGTACTCGCGGGGAAGCATTTTTTGTCCGCGGATTTCTGGAACAAAACCTTCCCGTCCGTGACGTCATAAAGAATAACATACGCAGATTTTAGCGACGTTTCGATCGGGAATTCCGTATCAAGGTTTATGTCAATAAACTTTGAATCGTCAGCGAAAACGGCGGCAAGAGGCTCGCCGGTCTCGTCCCCGATAACAGCCGGTTCAATCGGTATTACAGTCTCGTCGGGGGGGATAACGGAATAATCCGACGCCTCAAGAACAATCGGCACGGGTTCATATTCGTTGACCGCCTTGACGATAATAGCAGTTGCCCCGCCGAGGATTGCTAAGATAAAAATCAGCGAAAAAATCCTGTCAATGCGAATTTTAGCCTTCCGCGCTTTGTTTTTTTTATGTATTTTCTTACTCATAAACTTAAATCAAAATCTACTGCTCTTATTTCGGAATCAAAAAGCTCTTCTATTAATTCGGCTGTCGGTAAACCTTCGGAGAAAGCCGCCGCCGCCCCCGCCGCATTGGCGAGGCGAAGCGAATCATGCAGAGAGTTGTATCTTGCCGTTCCCGCGATGAATCCGGCAAGGCAGGAATCCCCCGCCCCAACGGTGTTAACGGCTTTTCGCAGGTGCGGCGTAATCCCGATTACCTTGTCGGGCAGGATAAGCATAACGCCGCTTTCGCCGAGCGTTAATAAAACGCCGCCCGCACCGCCTGTTACGCCGTCAGCAGTGAGAAGTTTTTTCGCAAGCTTTACAAGTTCCCTTATATCGCCGGTCCGCTCTGTCTGAAAAATTTCGGCAATTTCACTATCGTTCGGCGCGATAAAAATGGGCGAAAGTGATAAGAAATCAATCAGAGCCTGCCCCGAAACATCGCAGATAAGGCTAAACGGTCTGCCGCCGAACATCTTTTTTATGTCAACATTTTCGGGAACCCGCCCCGAAACAATTAAGCCGTCTTCTTCCGTCAACGTATCAAGAACAGCGGACAACCTGCTAATTTCATCTTCGGTTAACGCCGAAACAGGCGCGTTAACCTCTGTACTCCGGAATTTAACGTTAATTCGGGAATTCGCGGAAGTTTCAATATTGATTATATCAACATCATAAACGCCGCATAGCCTTACAATCTCCGCCCCGACAAAGCCGCCGCTTAAAATTATCGCGGTTGAATCAACGCCGAGCGTTTTTAACACCCGCGAAAGATTAAGCCCTTTTCCGCCGAGTTCATATCGAACCTTTTCTGCTCGTGTAACTCCGGTAATATCGCCGCAATCTATGTAATAGTCAAGGGAGGGCGAAAATGTTAATGTATAAATTTTCATATTATACCTCTCGCATGGCGTGTTACATGACAGCCGATATTCACGGCGGCGGGAAGCCCCGCAATGTGGGTTGGGTAGCTTTCAATCTGCACCGCAAGGGCGGTTGTAAGCCCGCCGAAACCCTGTGGACCAATGTTTAGCTCGTTAATCCGGGAGAGAAGCCGCGCTTCCGCTTCCGCATAGAACGGATCGGGGTTTTTTGTGTTAACGTCGCGACAGAGTGCCTTCTTCGCAAGGAACGCGCAGTATTCAAAATCGCCGCCGATACCGACCCCGACAACCATCGGAGGGCAGGGGTTTGAGCCGGCTTTTTTAACCGTCTCGACAACGAAATCTTCCACGTCTGAGATAGAATTCGAGGGGAGCATCATCTTCATTGCGGACATATTTTCAGAGCCGAAGCCTTTCGGGCAAACGTCAATCGCTATCTTGTCGCCGGGAACAATGGCAATGTGAACAACGGCAGGGGTGTTGTCGTCGGTGTTAATACGTCTGAGCGGATCGCGAACGATTGAACAGCGAAGATAACCGTCCTTATAGCCGCGAGCAACGCCCTTGTTAACCGCGATAAGCGGCGTGTCGCCGACAATGTGGCAGTCCTGCCCGATTTCGAGGAAGATAACAGCCATGCCGGTGTCCTGACAAATCGGGATATTCTCGGTGCGGGCGGCGTCCAGATTGCGCTTTAAATCGCCCAAAATCTCTTTGGCAAGAGGATTGGTTTCGTTATCGCAAAAGGAGCAAAGCCTGTTTTCCAGCGAACACGGGAGTACCATGTTCGCTGAAATGCAAAGCTCTCTTACTGTTTCTTCAATTAAAGCAGAATTAACTTCTCTAATCATTTTATTAACCTATTATAAATTGCCGCCCTTTGCAGCTATTGCGTATATATTCGCGCAATCTTCCGGCGTAAGTTCCATAAAGCCGCCGACTTTACCTGTTGCGGACACGGGATGTTTTTCGACGAGGATGGGGATATCGGTTTCGTTTGCGCCGATGTCCGCGAAGTTTTGGGGCATACCGATAGATTTGAGGAAGGTGCGGAAGGCTTTTATGCCTTTTTTTGCGGTGAGTTCGGGGTGTTCAAAGTCCATACTTACGCCCCAGATGCGGTTTGCGGCTTGGGCGAAGCGGAGAACGTTGTGATTCATGACATATTCCATCCAAGCGGGCATGACTACTGCGAGACCGGCACCGTGAGCAACGTCATAAAGCCCCGAAAGTTCGTGTTCGAGACCGTGGGAGTTCCAGTCTTGGGAGCGTCCGACGCCGCATATGTCGGTGTGTGCGACTGTGCCTGCCCACATGATGTTTGCGCGGGCATCGTAGTCGTCGGGGTTTTTGATAACCTTGGGGGCTTCGTTAATCATTGTCAAAAGGGTTGCTTCGCAGAGGCGGTCGGTCATTTCGACGTCTTTTGTGTTGGTGAAATAACGCTCGAAGACGTGAGCCATTATGTCGGTAACGCCGCAAGCGGTTTGATAAGCGGGGAGGGTTTCGGTTAAGGCGGGATTCATTATCGAGAATTTCGGGCGGACGAGATCGGTTGTTAAGCCTCTCTTTATGCCGCCCTCTTCCTTTGTTATAACCGTGCTGGGGGAGCCTTCTGAGCCTGCCGCCGAGATGGTGAGGACTGTTCCCACCGGGAGAGCCTTCTCCGGCGTTTTCTTCCCGCACCAGAAGTCCCAGAAATCGCCTTCATAAACCGCACCCAGAGCGATAGCTTTCGCGGAGTCAATCGCACTGCCGCCGCCTACTGCGAGGATGAAGTCGATACCCTCTCTGCGAACGAGTTCGATACCCTCATAAACCAGTGTGTCGCGGGGATTGGGCTTTACGCCGCCGAGGGTGAAAAACGGTATACCTTCCGCCTTGAGGGACTCGGAAACGCGCTCCAGCAGTCCGGAGCGAACCACACTGCCGCCGCCGAAATGCACAAGCACCTTTGAGCCGCCGAATTTCTTAACATATGCGCCGGTTTCTGCCTCTCTGCCTTTGCCGAAAACAAAGTACGTGGGGCTGTAAAAATCAAACCTATCCATTTTCTGTTCCTCCTAAATATTTCTATAGCGATATAATTAATGCAATAATTTTTTGCGGCGGGTGAGTTTTTTAACCTGCGCCGTAAGTATAAAACTTATCTACATGATAAAGGTCAGCACCGAGCCTGCTAAAACCCCGATAACATAGAGCAGAGCTACGATGAGTATGTTCTCCTTGATGTCTTTATTAGCCTTGAAAAGCACCAAAATCCCCACCCCTGCGCCGGTGGAAAGCCCGGCGACGGTGCTCCCGAATGAGAGTCCGCCTTCAATGAAGAGTTCCGTCAGCAGTACACTTGATGCGCAGTTCGGAATAAGCCCTACCAGTGCAGCGGCGGCGGGTTGGAAAACCCCGAAGCCCTCAATGAAGTTAAAGAACGCTTCCTCCCCCACTGCACCCACAATGAAGCCGAGGGCGAGGTTGAGGATAAGGATGAATATCACAATCCCCGCTGTATGTTTCACCGCAGAATATAAAACGCCGTGTTCGTGACAGCCGCAATCGTGGCAGAGTTCGTGGAAATCTGTTTCCTCTTTCTTCTTATCGAAATGCTTGAGGAGCAGATCCAGAAGAATCCCGAAAAAGACCGCGATCACGAATTTCACCGCAATGAGCTTCCAAATGTCGCCGATATGTTCCGGGTGTGCGAGGAGAATCGGTATAGCTTCATCCGATGTCGCAAGGAACACCGCCATGAGCGTTCCCGGCGAAATAAGTTTGCTTGCGAAGAGGTTAGCCGCCGCGACGGAGAAACCGCACTGCGGCAAGGATCCGAG
>JAISIH010000013.1 GCA_031262105.1 Ruminococcus sp.
CTCCAAGTCCCAATCAAGAACCCGCTACCGCCACCCCGAAATCAAGGCTGAAGAACTCTTCCGGAAGTGAGGTACGCTGGGGGGAGAGGAGCGGTGACCCGCCCCTCCCCTCCCCCAAACCCCCACCCCTCCCGGACTTTAAAGGTTAAGCATATTAGAAAACGAAATCCGCACAGAAACACATTTTCTGTACGGATTTCGTATTTGCTATACGATATAAAATAATATATGACGAAAGTCTTTAGAAAGGGGGGTTTGGGGGGAAAACCTTGTGCAACGCGTTGTCTTTAGAAAGGTTTTCCCCCCAACGTTACTTTCTAAATAATTCTTCCGCTTTTATCTCGGGGTGGCGGTAGCGGGCTCGGATTTGACCTTTGTAGGAGATGGCGGCTACGGGACACCATTGGATGCAAGCCATGCAGCGTTGGCAAACGCTGTCGAAGTGGGGCTTGTTGTTTATCATGGTTATGTTTTTTGAGGGGCAGATTTTGGCGCAGACGTTACAGCCGGAGCAGTTGTGGTTTACGCGATAGTCTTTGGCGAAGGTGGGGAAATCGGGCATTTTTTTTGTTAGGGGGGTTGTGTCGCGGGAGGATTTTAGGTTTTGGTCGATTAATTTTACTTTGATTTTGTCGGTAATTTTCTTGGCTTTTTCGTCTGATTTTGAGAGGAGCGTTTTTTGGATAAAGTCGGGTAAGGCACCATAGGCGGCGATGTAGTTGCCGGGCATCATAACGGTAAATTCGCAGGAGAGTTTTCCGCCGCTTTGCTCAATAATTTCGACAAGCTCGTCTGTTGCGGAGCCTGCCATACCGCCGCGGGTTATTGCGCCGAAGATGTACATTGACTTTGTAAGCTTAAGTCCGTCGATAAAGTCTCTAACCATGGGGGGAACGCCGCCGTAATAGACGGGGAAGATAAAGCCGATACGCTCGAAAGATGACAGGTCGCCGTCGAAGCCGCCTGACATATTATGGAGTTCGGTATTATCGAGATTTATCGCTATTTCTTGGGCGAGGGCAAGTGAGTTACCCGTGCCTGAAAAGAAGAAAATTATGTTTTCCATCCTTGCCTCCCGATGAACACAACAATTATTTTTGTATACATTTTGTCTTTAATAAATTAAATATACTATATTAACGCCGATTTGTCAAGGGACTTGGTGAAATTATTTTAATAAAAAACGTTTAAGATTACGTGCCTGTGGGAATTTGGGGGTTGACAAAAAAATATTTTATGTTATAATATAAATATTAATTTATTGCGAAGGAAAAAAGATGTCGTTAATCCACAGTTATAAACTCGGCGGAAAGAATATTATACTTGATGTTAACAGCGGGGCTGTCCATGACGCGGACGAATTGACATACGACCTGCTTGCGAATCTCGCGCCGCCTTTTCCGGCGGAGCTTGACGAAGAGACGGTTAACCGCCTTTCGCGGTTTTACAGCCGGGACGAAATAATTGAATGTTATGATGAAATAAGGCAGCTTTATAAAGACGATCTGCTTTATTCGACCGATATATACGGGGACTACGCGGCGAAATCTGTGCCGTCGCCGATTAAGGCAATGTGCCTTCTTATCGCCGAGGATTGCAACCTTCGGTGTGAATACTGCTTTGCCGAGGGCGGCGATTACGGCAAGGGCGAACGCCGGCTAATGTCATTTTCGACCGCAAAGGCGGCGATTGACTTCTTGGTTTCTCATTCGTACGGGCGAGAAAACCTTGAGGTAGACTTTTTCGGGGGCGAGCCGCTTCTTAACTGGGACGTGGTGAAGGAAACGGTTGCTTATGCAAGAAACTTAGAAAAATCCTGCAACAAAAATTTCAGATTTACCATTACGACGAACGGCATACTCCTTGACGACGAAAAGATTGACTTTATAAACACCGAGATGAGCAATGTTGTGCTATCGCTTGACGGGCGGCGTGAAGTACACGACCGCATGAGGGTTTTTGAGGGCGGCGAAGGGTCATTTGATGCGATTATCGGGAAATTCAAGGAACTTGTGAAGCGGCGGGGCGGCAAGGATTATTACGTTCGCGGGACGTTCACGAAACACAACCTTGATTTTGCCGATGATGTTCTTGCAATATATAACGAGGGCTTCACGCAGATTTCGGTTGAGCCTGTTATAGCGTCGTCGGATTCGGATTACGCGATTACCGAAAAGGAACTCCCTGCGGTTTTCAAGGAATACGAACGCCTCGCGAAGATTATCATTAACAATCACCGTTCGGACGAGCCGAGACTGAATTTCTTCCATTTTTCCGTTGATCTCTGGAACGGACCCTGTATCGTCAAGCGAATGAGGGGCTGCGGCTGCGGGAATGAGTACCTTGCGGTTTCTCCCGACGGCAACATCTACCCCTGCCATCAATTTTCGGGCGTTTCAAAATATCTCATGGGGAATATCGCGAAGAACGATTTTAACTTCGAGATTAAAAACGAGTTCGCCTCCGCAAACGTTATGACGAAGGAGCAATGCTCCGAATGTTGGGCGAAATATTACTGCTCGGGCGGTTGCGACGCGAACAACTTCACCTACACCGGCGACATAAAAACCCCGGTGAAGCTATACTGCGAGCTTCAAAAAAAGCGGCTTGAATGTGCGATTGCGATTCAGAGTACAGAAGCGAGAGGACAGAGGACAGAAGACTGAGTGGGCGTTCACACCTTATTTGGGCGGATTCGTTTGGGGGTTAGGCTTCCTTAACTGCTTCTGCTGTTTCTTTGTTGCAGAGGGCTAAGAGGTTTTCGGCGTGCTTTACGGTTTTCGTGTTTGCGTAGATTCCGACGGCGGCGAAAGCCCTGCCGAGTTCTGCATACTCCGCACAGGTTTTTATGTCGCGGCGGATATATGCCGATTCGGCGATTTCGATTGCGGCGCGGGTTTTAAGCGCAGCAAACTCGTCATAAAGCGGCGAACCCTGTTCGTATTTATCTGCCGTTTTTATTACAGCGGAAAATTCCCCGGCGTGGAAATTATCCTTCGCGGTCAGATAATCATAATACGCGGAAGTTTCCGCATCGGAAACATTAACCGAAAGCCCGAGGCGTTCCGAAAGAAATATAAGCGTCTTCACGGACGGATAAGCAACGCCGCTCTCAACCTGCGAGAGCATATTCCGGGTTATTGTATCGCCGACAGTTTTAGCTTGGGTAAGATGAAGAGCCTTGCGTTTATTCTTAATCGCTCTGCCAATTTCGTGTAAATCCATACGGAACCTCCGGCGCGTAAACGTTATGTTAAAGTTTACGATAATCAGTTCATAATTATTATAGCAGAAAAATAAAAATATTGCAAGCAAAAATTTACGAAAAGGCGGGATTTTTCCCGAAAGACATTATGAACGATGGATTTTTAAGGGTTGCCGCGGTTTCCCCGCACGTAACGCCCGGCGACACAAAACGAAACGCCGCCGAAATTCTTGCGAATATAAAAAATTTATCAATGCAGGGCGTGAACTTAGCCGTCTTCCCGGAGCTTTCGCTTACGGGCTATAGCTGCGGCGATATGTTTTTGCACCCCGCGCTGATTGACGCGGCGGCGGCTTCATTAACGAAGATTTTAGCGGAGACGGCTGCCCTCCCGATACTCTTTTATGTCGGCCTCTCCGTTATCCTTTCGGGGAAGCTCTATAACGCCGCCGCCGCGTGCTATAAAGGCACGGTCAAGAGCGTGACCTTAAAACAGCATATCCCGAATTACAACGAATTTTACGAGAAGCGTTATTTTAACCGGGGGTCTGAAAAAGATACGGGGACTTCCGCGCTTCTAAAACTTACGAGCGGCAGGGTTAATGTTACAGCCGATGCAGTTTGCGCGGCGGAAATCTGCGAAGACCTATGGCTTCCGAACCCGCCCTCTAACGCGCTTTGCGAAGCCGGCGCAACCGTTATCTGCAACCTCTCAGCCTCGAACGCCGTAATCGGCAAGGATATTTACCGGCGCGACCTTGTTAAAATGCAGTCCGCGAAAACAATCTCCGCCTATATCTACGCGAACGCCGGGCGCGGCGAGTCAACCACCGACTGCGTTTATGACGGGCAGTGCTTTATCGCGGAGAACGGCGTAGTCTTAGCGGAGTCCGAGCCGTTCGCGGAAGGCGCGATTATTGCGGATATCGACATCAGCAAGCTTAATACCGAGCGGATGCGAATGTCCACATTTACGGTTAAAGAAGGCGGCTTCCCCATCGTCGAGCTTAATATGGAGAAGCAAAATTTCGAGAAGCTCCTCCGCGATTTCCCGAAATATCCGTTCGTTCCCGCCGATAATTTTGAGCTTGAGAAGCGGCTTTCTTACATCGTTAAGATGCAGGCGTATGCGCTGTGCAAGCGTATGACGTCGATCGGGACAAAAACGGCTGTCATAGGACTTTCGGGGGGACTCGACAGCACCCTTGCGTTCCTTGTTACCGTCAAGGCGTTTGATATTTTGGGCTTTTCAAGAAGCGGTATAATCGCGGTGACGATGCCTTGTTTCGGGACAACCTCCCGCACTAAGGGTAACGCCGAAAAGCTTGCAAAGGCTTATAGCACCGACTTTCGCGAGATTGATATAACAGAAGCGGTGAAGCTTCACTTTCGCGACATAGGACTCCCGGAAACAGACCGCACAACCGCCTTTGAAAATGTTCAAGCCCGCGAACGTACGCAGATTCTCATGGACATTGCGAACATGACCGGCGGAATTGTTATCGGGACGGGCGACCTTTCGGAGCTTGCCCTCGGTTTTGCAACCTACAACGGCGATCATATGTCGATGTACGGCGTTAACTCGAGCGTGCCGAAGACGCTGGTGCGGCATCTTGTGCGTTATTTTGCGGGAACTCCCGAGATTAAGGATACCCCCACGGCGGCGGTTTTAGAGGACATTTTAGCTACGCCCGTTTCGCCGGAACTTCTCCCCGCGAACGAAGCCGCCCAACACACCGAAGAGATTATCGGTCCGTACGAACTCCACGATTTTTTCCTCTATTATTTTGTCAGGCAGTCTTTCTCCCCCGAAAAAATCCTGCGAATAGCCTGTCAGGCTTGGGAAGACAGCTACTCGCCCGAGACAATAAAAAAGTGGCTTGATCTGTTTATTTCAAGGTTCTTTTCAATGCAGTTTAAGCGTTCCTGCCTGCCCGACGGGGTAAAAATCGGCTCTGTCAGCCTCTCCCCCAGAGCGGATTTCCGTATGCCGTCGGATATTAGCAATTCATTCCTATTTTGAGGTAACTATGGTAATTTGCGGCGTTGATGCGGGGCTTTCGGACACCAAATATTGTTACAAAAAAGACGGCAAGTTTGTTTTCACGAACGTTAAGCCGCCCGCCGATATCTTCGTTTACACCGGGATTAACGCGGCGGAAGGCGAACACTGTTTTCCCGAATTCGACTGCGTTGTTGCCGGGGCAAGGGAACTCACCGGCTTGTCGGAATTTCTCCTCGTGAGCATGGGGACAGGCACGGCTTTCCTCCGGGTTACGCCCGATAGTTACACTCATCTCGGCGGCTCGGGTTTCGGGAACGGGACGATAAAAGGGCTTTGCCGGCAAAAAGGCTTTGATGCAGAGCTGCCTGAAATCGCCGCGCTTGCAAAAAAAGGAAAACTTAATGCGGTTGACCTTCAAATTCGCGACGTTTTAGAAAACACAGACGAAAGTTTGCTTGCCGGGGATGTTACCGCTTCAAATCTGTATAAACTTTCTCCGCAAACCGACCTTAACGATTTTGCAGCAGGGATTTTGAACCTTACGGCGGAGTCGCTTCTCATGATGGCGGTTTTTGCCAGACGGAATATCGAAAAAATCGTTTGTATCGGCGGCGTTTCAAATTTAGAGGCGGTTAAGTTAACAGCCGGCTCCCTCGAAAAAATGCACAAAATCAGTTTTATTTTTCCCGAAAACGCGGCATTTGCAGGCGCGATCGGGTGCCTAATAAAATCTAAATTAAATTTGGAAAACATTATTAAAGGAGAATCATAATGACCTATCGTGAAATTGCAGGGCTAAAAGTTTCGCTCCTCGGATTCGGCTGTATGCGCTTCCCCACCGGTGCGGACGGACAGGTTGACAAGGCGGAGACCAAGGAGATGCTTGAGCTTGCCTACAAGTCCGGCGTTACCTATTTCGACACAGCCTACCCATACCACGGCGGCACATCAGAGCGGATAACCTCCGACGTTATGAAACAGTTCCCCCGCGAGAGCTTCTACTACGCAACAAAGCTCCCCTGTTGGGAAGTCTTCTCCCTCGACGACGCAAAGAGATTATTCCAAGTTCAGCTTGACCGCCTCCAGACCGATTACGTTGACTTCTATCTCCTCCACGCCCTCAACAAGGATTCGTGGAAGCGCATGAAAGACCTCGGCGTTGTCGAATATTTTGAGGGCTTACAAAAGGAAGGCAAAATCAAGCGTTACGGCTTCTCCTTCCACGACGAATACGACGTTTTCAACGATATTATCTACTACCGCAAATGGGAATTTTGCCAAATTCAGCTAAACTACATGGACACCGATTATCAAGCCGGCTTAAAAGGCTACGAAGACTGCGTTAAGCAAGGCACAGCCGTCGTTATAATGGAACCCGTCAAGGGCGGCTCTCTCGCAACCTTCTCCGACGCCGACGTTGCAACCCTTAAAGCTGCTGCGCCGAACGACTCCGCCGCTCGCTGGGCTCTCCGCTACGTCGGGTCTCTCCCCGCCGTTTCCGTTATCCTCTCGGGTATGTCAAACATGGCGCAGCTCAAAGACAACCTCGAAACCTTCGGCGACTTCAAACCCCTCACCGACTCCGAAACCAAAGTCTTAGATACCCACGTCGAAAACGTGAAAAACAAGTACAACATCGGCTGTACATGGTGCAACTACTGTATACCCTGCCCCTCCGGCGTCAATATCCCCCGCATCTTCGGTCTCTGGAACAATTACGCCAAATACAACAACCCCGGCGATATCAAATGGAACTGGGAACACGAAATCCCCGCCCGCGAAAAACCCGCAAACTGCATCTCCTGCGGCGCCTGCGAATCCCACTGCCCGCAACATCTGCCTATAATCGAGTCGCTTAAGAAAGCTGATGCTGTAATTTCCGCACTCTGTTAGGGTACGCTGGGGGAAGCTTTCTGAGGAGAAGCTAAGCGTGGCGCAACGCCACGCCCCAGACCCCCCGCAAAGACTTTTTATGTCATTATTGTTACACGAGTTCAAAGTAAAACGAAATCCCCAAAGAAAACATTTTCCTTGGGGATTTACTATTTCTAATATTTAGAGGAGCGGGGGTGCTATTTCCTTAGTTCGTGCAGAAAGGGGGTGTCGATCGGGCTTATTATTTTTACGCCGTATTTGTCTGCTAAGCAGGAGCGCCTTACTGTGTTGAGGCTTCTGCTTGTTATGAAGCAGTCTGCTTCGGCGAAGAGTTCGTCTTCATTTTCGAGGTCGCCTGCTGCAGTGATGATTTCGCCTTTACCTGTGTAGTAATTTTGAATTGCGGCGGAGAATTCGTCTTTGTGCTTTTCAAATTCTTCTTCGCCGTAAAAATATACTTGTAACTTTCCGAGAGGATTATTGCAATAGCGTTTGATAACTTCTTGACAAAGGGGCATAGGTTCTTCGAAATCCGGGAAGAAAAGGAGCTGCGGGTCGTTTAAGTTTAACGCTTTAGTGTGTGAAAACAGGGGGGGGTAAACACGCGGTGTTTTTCTATAAATTCAGCGATTGGCAGCGAAAAATCGGCTTTGCACGCTTTTATTTTCTCGTTATCCCAGTCCCACCACGCTATTTTTTGGAGTTCTTTTATTTGATCTTCTGTAAAGCGGTATTTTATAACCTTCGCGGGATTTCCGCCGACTATGGCATAGGGCGGAACGTCCTTTACAACGTGAGAATTCGCCGCGATTACCGCGCCGTTCCCTATCTTCACGCCGCCCATTATAGTCGCACCGAAGCCTATCCACACATCGTTTTGGATTATAAGCTGTCCTTTTTGAGGGATAGGATTTTCAGCTAAAGCCGAAAGTTCACCGGTAGCTACAGCACCCCAATTGTGTCCCACATTCAGAAGTACATTTGTTTGGTGTGCTATCAGGCAATGTCTGCCGACATGAAAATTAAAAGGCTCTGCAGTGCTTAGATGCATATGTACAATATAGCTGTCTCTTCCGACAGTCACCGCAACTGTAGCTGAACTATCCGTGAGTTTTGATATATAATGCTGGTCGTATTTATTTGTTTTGTGCGGGACTTGAAAATAAATAATCATTATTAATTGTCCTGTATCGTCTTATCTCCATCCGGCAGAAAGCGTCTTGCATATAGTTAGTCCGATATTATCGAGCGGTTGTTGTTCCCGACACGCGCCGAGTTTGTAGGCTTCCATGGGCATACCGTAGACTACGGAGCTTGCCTCGTCTTGTCCGATAGTGTAGGCGCCGGCTTGGCGGAGTTTTAGCAAGCCTTTTGCACCGTCGGCACCCATACCTGTTAAGAGGGCGGCGATTACTTTGCGCCCGGCAACGGCGGCAACGATATTGAACATATTATCGACGGAGGGGCAGTGTCCGGAGACTTTTTCGCCCTCTTTTATTTCGGCGATAAAGCCGCTGCCGAGGGGGTCTTTTTTGATGCCGAACTGGAGACCGCCGGGGGCGATTATGATACGCCCTTGTTTTAGTTTATCGCCGTTTTCGCCCTCTTTTACCTCCATTTGACAGGAGCGGTCGAGGCGTTCGGCGTACATTTTTGTGAAGACAGGGGGCATATGCTGGACAACGATAACGGGGGGAGTGTTTTTCGGCAGCGCGGTTAAAACACATTCGAGGGCTTCTGTGCCGCCGGTTGAAGCACCGAGGGCGATTATGTAACCTTCGTCGGCGCGTTTTTGTAAGCCGCCAACGTCGGTTAGGCTCGGCATGATGGGGTTAACCTTGCCGTATTTGGTGCTGCGGCTATTCGAGCCGAAGAGACCGTCCACGGCGGACTTTTGCACCTTCGGGGAACGCTTCATCGGGTGGGTTTTCGAGGCGTAGCGGACTTTTTGGGCAAGCCCGTCCATAAAAAGCTTCGTTTCCTGCGGGGAAGCGGGCTTCTTCATAAACCCTGCCGCGCCGACGGAGAGTGCATCCTTTTCGGTAACATTCCCGGCGGTTATGAGGATACAGGGGAGCGGCGTTTGTTCCATTAATTGCGCGAGGAAATCCGTGCCGGACATCTTCGGCATATTAATGTCCATAATTAAAACATCGGGCTTTGACTGCCTGATCATATCGCCCGCTTCAAAAGCGTCTTGAGCTTCATCGACAACTTCAATGTCATCGGCGTTCGCAAGCCCTTTGCGGATTATAGAGCGGAACATTATTGAATCATCGACAACCAAGCATCTAATAGCCATAATTATACCTTTTTTTACCGACAATACCAGTCGGAGTTAATTTAACCTTTTTCCCGACACAACCTGCCGGACTATACCTTTTTAATCCGACGGTAAACTGCCGGTTTTTGATATGTGAAACGGGAGGTTTTCGCGACGCTTTCGGCGTGACCGATATAGAAATAACCGTTGTCGCGAAGCACGTCGTAAAACCGCTCGATGAGGGCGTTTTTGGTGTCGGTGTCAAAATATATCATAACGTTCCGACAACTGATAAAATCGTAGGGGCGTGTCACGGTAATTTTATCCATAAGATTAAATTTCTTGAAAGAAATCATCTTGCGGTATTTTTCTTGGACTTGATAGGTTCCGTCGGGGCGTTTCGTGAAATAATTCACCAGCCAGTTTTTCGGAACATCCTTAAGTCCGTCCGCTTCGTAGATGCCGTCGATTGCCTTTTTAAGCACTTCGGTGTCGAGGTCGGTCGCTAAAAATGAGAGGTGCCATGCGGCGAATTTCGGACCGAAATAATCGAGAATGGTAAATAATATAGTATAGGGTTCCTGCCCGGTTGAGGACGCCGCACACCAAATATTTAGGTCGTGGGTTTTGTTCGCCTGTTCAAAATAGGGCAATATCACATCTTTAAGGTAAACGAAATGTTCCGGCTCACGCATGAAGAAGGTGTGATTTGTTGTAAGCTTATTTACGAGGGCAATGGTCTCGCCGCCGGTACGGTCGCTGAAAGCGAAGTCGATAAACTCCTTGAAGGAGGTAAAGCCGCGGCGTTCAACCATGTTTGTAAGCCGCCCCTCAATCAGAACGCGCTTTTTTTCAAGATTTATTCCGTATGACTTTTTCATGTAGGCGACAAGCCTGTTAAAGTCATCATCAGTTAATTTAAGCATTACCGCAAAGCCGAATTACAAATGAAAACGGCATCCCTTCTATGTTATATACCAATATATGAGAACAGAGCCGCCTTGTCACCCTGTACCCTGCCGCACACTGCCCCTTGTTACATTGCCCGGACTCCGCACCTTATTCCCAGACTAACTTTTCGCAGTCGAGGAGGAGTTTTGCTTCGCCGGTTTCGGAGTTGTTTTCGATGATGTTTTTGATGTAGCGGTTTGAGTTAACGTTTTGGTATGTGGGGGTTTGAGTGATTTGGTTGTGGTCAACGACAACGACTTCTTGGACTCTGTCAACGATAACGCCGACTTGCTGTAAGCCGCCGTCGAATTCGAGGACGATGATGCAGGTACGCTCGTCGTAGGGGATTTCTTCAACGCCGAAACGCTTACGGATGCTGATTACGGGAACGACTTTTCCGCGGATATTTATAACGCCCTTGATATAATCGGGGATATTCGGGATTATTGTCGCGGGTTCGATGCCGATAATCTCATTTATATAGGTAATTTCTATGCCGTAAACTACATCGCCGACGTTAAACCATAAAATTTCCACGCCGTCGCTCATTGTTTTTGCGGTTGCACCGCGCGGCATTTTATCTTCAGCCATTGATTTTACACCTCATTTTTCAGAATACAGAAAGTTAGTTAGTCCCGCCGATGATGGTTGCAATGTCGAGGATTATGGTTATTGACCCGTCGCCGAGGATTGAACAGCCGGTCATGCCGTGAGATTTTACGCCGAAGTTGTTGAGAAGTTGTGCCCAAGGTTTAACAACGACTTGCTGTTCGCCGATAAGTTCGTCGGCGAAAAGGCAGGCATAACGCCCGTCTGCCTCGACGTGGATAACGATACCGTCGTTGAGGTCGGTGTATTTCGGGTTCAGACCGTATAGGTCGTAGAGGCGGATAAGCGGGTGAACTTCGCCGCGGATCATAATCATTTCGCGTCCGCTTGTATCCTTAACAAGCTGATTCGGGCGTACCTTAAAGCTCTCTTTTATGGAATTTATCGGGATTGTGAAGATGGATTCGCCGACAGAAATTTCCATACCATCAACAATCGAGAGTGAAAGCGGAATTTTTATGGTAAATACCGAGCCGTAGCCGAACTTCGAGTCAACCGACACAGAACCGCCGATCTTTTCGATATTCTGCCTTACAACGTCCATACCTACGCCTCTGCCTGAGAACTCGGTAACGACTTCGTTCGTTGAGAAGCCCGGGAGCATGATAAGGTGATAGATTTCCTTGTCGGTATATTCGCTTGCGGGTTTGGTTAAGATGCCCTGACGCTCGGCTTTCGCAAGGATTCTATGTGTATCAAGCCCCTCGCCGTCATCGGTAATTGTTATAATAACCTCGCCGGAAGCGTTATAAGCCGCAAGGGTAATTTTACCTTTTGCGGGTTTGCCCTCTGCAATACGCTTCTCCGGGTCGTCCTCGATGCCGTGGTCCATGGAGTTACGTACCATGTGCATGAGGGGGTCGTTAAGCTGGTCGATAATTGACTTGTCAACTTCGGTCTCTTCGCCCTCAAAGACGAGATCAACGTCCTTATTAAGCTTAACCTTCATATCGCGGACAATTCTTGTCATCTTATTGAACGCGCCGGAAAGAGGTACCATGCGGATTGACATAACGGTATCCTGAAGCTCGGAATTGAGCTTGCGGAGCTGTCTTGCCGCTTTCTGGAAATTATCAAGCTTTAAGCCCTTGAGATCGGGGTTTGAAGTAACCATCGCTTCGGTTATAACAATTTCTCCCACGAGGTCAAGGAGTGTGTCAAGCTTGTTAAGATTAACAGAGATGAGGGATTGTTTTGTGCTTCCGCCCATTTTGCTTCCGAGCTGGCTGTTAAGCTTCTCGACTGCTTTAGTTGTCCCGATAGCGTCCTTTTCAACGGCGGTAAGAGCCGGTGACGGTGCAGACGTTTCGGGTGCTTTTTGAGTTTCCATCTTAGTTACCTCCGTTTTGGTCTCCGCGGGTTTCGGTGCGGGTGCGGGTATAACCGGGACTGCGGGGCTTTCTGCCGCTAAGATTTCGTAAGACATAACGTTCGGGGTAGTTTCGACCGTCTTGATGACTGCTTCGGGGTCGTCTGCCGAGAAATTAAT
>JAISIH010000027.1 GCA_031262105.1 Ruminococcus sp.
GCAATTTGGGAGTTTCGGCAGCAACAAAAGCTATAAAAGTAATGGATACTGTCGGCACTATAACCGTTAATATGCCGGCATATAACTGGACTGTAGAAGCCGGAAATATCGAATCATCCTCATACCCTTACAGTACTCCGAATTTTACAAATGCAACATTTATACAGATTATACCTCTAACCGGCGTTTCGCCGACGACTGCCAATGTAAATATAGCTTCAACTCCCGCCGACATTCCGATTACCTTTTCGCTTGCGGGCGGCACAAGCCTTAACAGCATTTCAAACGCCGGGAACGATCTCAGACCAAACACAGACTATACTATAGCAAACAATGTTGTAACAATTAAAGGTTCATATCTCGCGGGCTTATCTGCCGGAACGGCGACGCTTACATTCAATACTTCGGGAACAACCGACCCGACCGTTACCCTTACCGTTATGAATGGTTATGAGTATGGGCTTGCGTTTAAATCAGGCGGGCTGTATTACGGCAATAGCGCGTATCCTCTTGACAGCGACGACCCAAAGCTCGGCGGCGGCTCGTATACATATAATTCCGACACAAAAACCCTCACCCTCACGAACGTGAATTTCACGACGACGAATGAAATTGCACTTGATTTAACTGCTGTTTTGAGTGTAAAATTTAACTTAATCGGTACAAATACGTTTACTTCGGCTTATAGCGGAACGAGTTCTACATACGGAATTGCTTCAGTCGGAAGCATAACTATAGATGGCGCAGGTTCTCTTACCGCAACAGCCGGCACGACTTCCGGCACTTCATATGGGATTCTCTGCGGCGGTACATTAACAATCACAAACGGCGAAGTTACGGCGGCAGGCGAATCCCGTGCGTTAGTTTACACATCCAGTACCCTCCCCGCCGCGTACGAATGGGAAGAGGACGATGAAGAGGGCGAATATCCTTATGATGCGTTAGATTACGATGGCGGAGAGAGAGTTTATATAAAAGCTGTCGCGTTAAGAACAAGGATAACTTCTACCGGCTTAACTTTCAATAAAGCAGACGAAAGCGCAAGCGGTATAAATGTATACTATACGCTTGCCGAGAACGTGAATGTAGTCGGCGACCCGAAAATTGACGGTGTAGCAATGGCTTACGGAATTGGTAACACTGACTTTGACTATTCCACCGCAACTTTAAGAACACTTTCTATAGGCTCGCATACCATACAGCTTTTCACCTCAGACGGCGTAAACCCGACAGTTACCCTTACCGTCACGGCGGTTTATGACTATGGGCTTGTACTTGATAGAAGTGAAAGCAGGCTTGAATACGACGGCGCGGAAGTTACGAGCGAGATTTTAGGCGGCGGCTCGTATACTTATGACTATGACACAAACACTTTAACCCTCACAAACGTAAACTTTACAACTTCGAGCTTCGCAGCTTTAAATACAAACCCGGCAACCAATGTAACAATAAACGTAATCGGAACGAATACGCTTACATCAACAAAAACTCAGGATTCTTACACATATGGAATATACAGCGATAACCCTGAAATCACCGGAACAGGCTCACTTACTCTCGAAACAGACGCAGGCAGAGCTTTCATACTTTCTCCTCGAATCAGTATGTCAAACTACACATGGGAAGCGTTTACCGCCGAGGGCGTAAGAACAACCGGCACGAGTAATTATGTTTACAGCGACACTCACAGAAAAGTAACTATAACCTACCAAGCACCATACGTTCCGCCGTACGTTCCGCCCTATAATCCCCCGCCGTATAATCCCCCCGAAACTGAGGCAACAACAACCACAGCCGAAACAACCACAACCCCCACTGAAACAACCACAACCCCAACCGAAACAACCCCCGCTGAGACAACAACAACCGGCGGCGGGAGCAGTGACAGCGGCGGCAGTTCAGGCGGCGGCAGTTCATCAACTCCGACAAATCCTCCCCCCACCGACACTGCACCTCCCCCGAAGAACGAAATAATCGACGATGAGACCGACGAAGAGCCGAAGGAAGAGGGCGGCAGCAAGCTCCCTGTGAACGGCAACACAAAGGACGTCGCCGTAAACGCCATTGAAGACGGCGTCGCCGAAGTTACCGTCAACGGAAAAACAGTCGAAACCGCAAGCGTAACCGCCGCCGAATATATCGACAGCGGCGACGTTAAAGAAGTCTTCTTAACCACCTCCGGCGCGGTTTCCGTTGTAACGAAAGACGGAGATGCTGTCGCGGGGGCAAACGCTTCCGGCACACTTAATTCCGCTTCGACAGCCGCGGCGATTAAGGCGGCTGCGGAAGACGAACTCGTCGCAGAGATTGACATTATAACCGGCAACGAAATCGAAGCGATAAGCAAAGGCGCAATGACAAAGATCGCCGAAACGGCGGCTGACGCGGGCATCTCCGCGAATATTATCAAGAACCAATACACCGAGCAGGAAGAATTCATCTACCGCATAACGATTGAGGCAGTCATAGACGGCGCAAGGGACGTTATCCTCTCCGCAGACTTCGGCACAGACGTTGTCGAGGCTTCAAAGCTTGCATTCGAGCGAACATTCGGAAGAACAGACTTAGGCGCGTTTGCCCTAAACCAAAAGGACAGCTTCGGGCAGTCCGCGAAAATTCAGGTTAAGGCTTCCGCAATCGGTTTTTCCGCAAACCCGGGCGACATCATTTACGTTGCAATCTTTAACCCCGAGACGGGCGAATTCGTTCAGGTTCTGGGCAAGATGGGCGAATCCGGCTTCATAACCTTCGAGACAGAGCTTTCCGGCGTTGTTGTTATGAGCAAAACATCGTTTAAATAAAGAAAGGAAAAGAGAATGAAAAAAAGGCTTACAGCAATCTTTGTAACGCTTGTGTTGGCGTTAACCCTACTCCCCGCGGCGATTTTCGCGGCTGATGAAAGCGGCGTAATAACCGTCGGCGAGGGGAAAGACTATGCGACAATTACAGCCGCCCTTGAAGCGGTTAAGGCAATGGACAGGGGAGACGAACAGATAACGCTCCTCATCGACGCGGCGAATTTTACGGAAAATATCATTATCGAAACCCCGAACGTTTACCTTAAGGGTCAAGAGGGCGAAATGCCGCACGCCACAACCCTCACGGGCGATAACGACAAACCGCTGATAACAATTAACGCTTCCGACGTTACAATCGAGATGTTCGAGATCGGCGACGACAGCGAAAGGACGATTTTAATCGAAAGCGGCGACAGAATCTTCTTTAAGGACATTTCCCTTGTGGGCGGGAAGACGGCGATTTATTCTTCCTCCGAATCGACCATAGCGTTCTATAACTGTATTCTTATCGCGGACGAAACGGTTTTAGGCGGCAAGGCAACCGCAGTTATCGCCAAATCCGAGCTTGAGACATTTTCCGACAAAGGCGGCGTTATAGTCGCGCCGGATTGTGAAGCACATGAAGGTGAAACGCACAAAAGCGCGTTCCTTTATAATTGCAGGATAGGCTACACAGGCGCGCCGTCGTATCTTGCTTCGATTGCGAAGCCGGAATATGCGGACAACGAGGTTATTTTCTATCGCACAAACGTTTCTGAAAACGGCTGGACAAGCGTTTCGATGATCAAACCCGAGGGCTTTAAGGCTGACGTTCCGACGAAGATTTACGAATATCGGACACTCGAAATGGCGGCAGCTCCGTATACAAGAAACGCCAATGTAACCGTTCTCGAAAAACCCGAGATTGACGGAGTTAAGCTACATTACAACGACTATTTGGGCGACTGGAGACCCTTTAAGGGGCTTGACATGAGCATTACTGCCGGCACGCTCCGCGGCGGACTTAAATTCACAGACGGCTTGTTAATTTATTCCCACGAGAACTTTGACGAAACCGTTACCGAGATTATCTTTGAAGAAGACGTTCCGTCCGTTTATCTCGGCGGCGGTTCTTACCGCTTTATTGATAAGACAAACACGCTTATCCTTAATGACGTTGAGTTCACAACCGAAAAATCGCATAACGTTCTTGAGATAGAAGGCGAGAATGAAATAAACATTACATTAGTCGGGCAAAACAGTCTTGTTTCGGAAGCACTTAACTTTGACGATCTGCCGAGCGTCGGCATATACGCGCCGGACCGCGAATTAACCATAACCGGACCGGGTACGCTGTCGATTGATATGCAATATTCCTACGGCAAGATGTATAACCTTTATGCAAAAGAGGTTATCTTCACAGATGTTGCGGTTATTCTCCTTAAGGCTGACGGCGCATATTATTTCTACCGCACAGACGAAGGCGCAGTCTTAGCAACCCCCGACGCCCTCGAAATAAAGGCAGCAGAAGGCAAGAACGTCCGCTTCCCGGCGAGCAAGTCTCCGAGGTAAAAAAACTTCACAGCAATAAAAAGAAACCGCCCGAATTTTTATAATCGGGCGGTTTTTGCGTTGGGATTTTATTCCCAATCGTCGGCAAGGATATATATACGTTCACAACAAGGCACTACAAGTTCGGGGTTTTGGGTAAAGAAATCTTCGCTCATGTCGTGCAGCATCTGCGAAAATACATTGTATGTATCATCTATTTTCTTTTTCATTTCATCGTCAACAGAAAGATTCGGATCATCTAATATATCGGTAAGGATATATTCAAAGAATACAAAGAAGTCATTTCGCCAATTTTCGACAACCGCCGGACAAAGATAGAAGAAAAGGAGATAGAAAATGCTTCCGAATTGTTCGTCATTTTTAAGAACGTTATCGACATAACCCTTAAGGTCGTTCTGCCACAAAACTCTTGAAATAAAGTCCGTGAATGATTCGCCGTTTTTATTTTCGGGGTCGTTTTGGAAGATCAGAAAGAGCAAAAACACGAGTACCTTCATTTCAGCTTTTCGCAATGCGAAATAATCGGTATCAAGAAAACGGGTTGTGTTATCGAAAAGTTTTTTTATAATCTTGCAGGCTTTTTCTTTTTTCTCGCCTCTGGGCATAAAAACAGTTTCCCACGACGAATAATTTTCTAACCAAAAATGCCTTATAATCGCAAAGCAAGCCATATCCGAAGTCGGACCCTTTACCGTTACCTTCGATTTCCTCTTTCCGAATGCTTTTATTAAAGATATTTCTTGGTTAATAGTTTCACGAAGATAACCGAAACCTTTTCCCTCTGTTGAGGTATTAAGGCAGTGGAAGGTGTTTATAATCGAGCCTATCAGGGCTTCAATATTTTCGTCTTCAAATTCGGGATTATCGTAACAGGTTTTAAGGTTAATATTAAGTATCGAACTGTATAGAATATTAAGGAGTGTGAGGTCCATTTCGCGAAGGCTAATGTCACAAAGGCGGATATAATCGGCAACCGCCGAATGTTTTGGATTTTGAACCGCTTGAAATTTTAATGCAATTGCAATCGCATTTCTTATCTTATCAATAGTGCTTGAATTTGTCTTGGTTTCTCTGTTTTTTATAAAGAGGTTGAAGAATTTTTGCCCGAGGTCTTCTTCACCGCTTGATTTTTCATAGGGGAAATAGGTTAACACGGAATAATAATTCCCTGACAATAACGTTAAATACATCCCCGGATATGTCAGCGGATTTAAATTCGATTTGTCGAGCATTTGCATCATATCGTCGCCGTAAAGTTTCTTTATACCTTCGTCGTCCATAGAAGCCTTAAAGATCCAGCCGAAAAATTCATCGAAAGTTTTTTCAAATTCAACCTCGGAGCTTCCGTTTTTGCATTTCTCCCTGAAATTCAAAATATCTTCCGCGTCCATGGATAAAATAAGCGTGTCAAATCCGGCAATAATATCGGTTATGTTCTGTTCGGTAACAAGCGAGCCCAATATAATGAAAAAGCAAAGGTCAAGCGTTTCATACTTTATTCTGTCATTTCCCGACTCTGCGGCGGCGTATAGTATGTTTTTTAATACCGAGAGGTTTTTCTTGTTCGTAATCGGCTTGCTGTATCTTAAACAATCGAAAAAAAGCTTCTTTGCGAGCATTATGTCGTCTAAAGCTTCGTTGATGCTGTCTTTGTTTATGAGGAATTCGTTGAGTTCCGAAAGAAGGTTATATATATCCTGTTCGTTCTTTATCTTTAATATGTACGCCTCAACACGGTCTTTCATTTCGTCTTTGCCGTAGATGATTTTTAAGGCTTGATAGGTAAGGTTTACGGAGATGATACTTGTTATAACAAATATTGCAACAGATGTGGCGTAAAGCCCGCTCATGGTTATAAACCAGTTTGCGACAACGGCTATAATTATTCCGGTAATAACAACTTTATATTTTGCGAATCCGCGCGGCTCGCGTTCCATTATAAAAAGCGGAAGCGAAAGCCCGTAGACTTTTGTGTCTACAATACTTATTATAAGCGAAACGACCGTAAGCCCGATTGTCGAAACGCCGACCTGCGCCGAAAACATATTCCAACAGGCGTCTTCTGTCGGGAGGCTTAGCGGCAGCAGCCCCGGCGAATTGATATTTATAACATCAACATAAACCGCCGCCCCGAGACAGAATATCGACAGCAGAAATATTAAAATATTTGAAACCGTTTTTCTTAACATTTTTAATCAAACCTCTTTTTAATAAGCTCCCCGACGCTGTCGTCGATATTGTTCATGTCCATGAGGTGAAAATTATCTTTGAGGGTGCGTTCCCCGGCGTTGATAATCTCCGTCACGGGGAAGAGGGCGATTTCATTCTCCGCAAGGGGGTCGAAAAAGTCGTCAACGTCATCGAAAACGAAGCGGATTTTTGTTGCCCGCTCGTCCGAAAGGCGGACAATCTCGATGCTGTCCGTAACCTCGCCTGCCCTGCGGGCGTTGTTAAGCGTGTTCGTTATGTATTCCGGCTGGGCAATTTCATAGCGGGTGTGGTCAATCATCTCGCGGAGCTTCGCGGAGATATACCCCGAAAAAAGCTTGTTAACCGGAAACAGCATAGCATACTTAACCTTCCCCCCCGCGAAGAAAGTGCCGCTCTTGTTAAGCAGAAACATCCTCGCCCACGCAATCGCCGAGAGGTATTTGCCCATGCCGCGGTCAAGCACGCAGAGCGAAAAGTCAAGGTCAATCCGCTCCGACATAGGCACTCCGTCAAACGCCGGAATAACCGATTTTATCTTCTTGAGGTTACGTGCATTCGCCGACAATTTCGTGAGCAGCACAAGTGCCGAAAGTATCAGCCGGTTTTCAGCGCGGTTAACCGAGAAGACATCATACTCGACGAAAAACCGTTCCTTATGTGCAAAATTCTTCCTCGCGTGGATCGAATAAACCGTCTTCCCCTTAACGAACATCTCGTTGTCGCGATACGGCACATACGCCTGTTTAAGGCAGGAAAAGAGTATCCCCTGAACCTCCTCAACAAACATACGCACACAAATTTCAAAGAGGTTTAAGTTCTCCCTCGCATAATACCTCTTGTTGACAGACTTAAGCGGAACATCATTCATCGTATCAAGCATATTAAGTATCTTCCACTTTGCGTCGTTAATGTTCCAGTCCCGCCCGTCGCCTTGGTCAATGCGCGGTATAATCTCAATCTGCGTCCCGTCCTTAAGCGCGATAACCCCGACATAATCGTCCGGGAACAGCATATGCTTCCCCTCTTCATAGTCAACATACTGCATTATCTGAAACCTGTTGTTTTGAGCAAAGTCAGCAAGCCTGTCAAAGTCAATGACAGACAACTCATTCCCCCCCGGAAGCCACGGTCCCGGCGTGAAATCCGTAAGGCAATCGTCTTTTGTGATTATAATTCTTTTCTCATTTTTCATAATCAGAAAATCTTCTTATAAGACTCGATATTAGTAAACGCGGCATTATTAACGGAATAGATTTCGTCGTTTTCGAGGTAGAGGTCTTTTGCGCCGCCGAAGATTGCGTTGTAGTCTATCGGGGTTGAGACTATAAATTGTTCCTCGGGGGGCTTGTTGTTATCGCCTAAAACGAGGCGCATCTTTTCGTAATCGTCGTAAAAATATTCTTGGAGAAGCGGGATAATCGAGTTCTTGAAAATATGCGCAAGAACACCCAGTAGCGGGCGGGAGCGAAGCGACATGAAGTATGCGTGTCCGATTGTGTGGTCGCGGTCAAGGAGAATTTCAACCCGCTTGTTCATAATCGTGAGTAGCTCGCAGATGTCAACCCCTTCGACGGTTATCCCCTTGAAAAGCTGCGGGTTCGGGAGCATTTCAATAAAGTCGAAACGCCGCCTAAGGGCTGTATCGAGCATGGCTATAGAGCGGTCGGCAGTGTTCATTGTGCCTAATATGTAGATGTTGTCGGGGACGCCGAAATGCTCTTGCGAATAGGCAAGGTTAACGGTCGTTTCCTCAATCTGTCCGACTCGTTTTGACGGCTCGATAAGCGTTATAAGCTCACCGAAAATCTTCGAGATATTTCCGCGGTTAATCTCGTCGATTATAAAGACAAACTTCTCGTCCGGCTGCATATTCGCTTCCATACAAAATTTCCTGAACGCCCCGGGGTCAACCTTATAGATCATCTCTTCTTTTCGGGTACGCTCGCCCTTTTCGTTCATGACCTGTAAGAATATCGGCTTAATTCCCTCGACAAATTCCTCGTAGCCGTAGGATTGGTGGAATGTCGTGAACTGAATCTGACCGTACTCGTTCTTAAGAAGCGAATATTGTTCTAAAAGCCTGTCGTAGTTGTCACGGGCAACCTCGCGGACCGGTCTGCCCGTTATAATCGACATAGCGTAGATAACGGTATTGTAAGTTTTACCTGTGCCGGGAGGGCCGTATAGAATCAGATTTGCGCCCATGTGACTTTACCTCCGTACGCGACAGGTTCACAGATTTCACAAAAATACCCGTCTTTGCGTATATTATTCTTTAATTTTTGTATGCTTTTTATTTCACTCCCGGGGAAGATGCCGTAAACTGCCGCACCGCTCCCGGAAAGGCTAACCTTATAAGCTCCCGCGTCTCTCATTAAACGTTTAATCTCTGTAATTTCGGGGTTAGTTATAACGCTGTCGAAGTCAGCCGCCCCCGCCTTGTCAAGAATTTCATATGCCGCCGAAGTTGACATTCGCTCGCTTCCCATTGCAATAACAATCCGAGGGCTATTTACCCCCCAGTCGTAATCGGTATCGGAAAGGTCCATGCCTATTCCGGTGCAGAGCCGCAAGCCGCCGCGTATGAAGAAGGGAACGTCCGCGCCTAAATTCATTGCGGCAAGTTCAAGCTGCCCTGTGTCAATCTTACCCTTAATCGACGCAAGCCCGACAATGACCGCCGCCGCGTCGGAAGAGCCGCCGCCCAGCCCCGCTCCGTGCGGGATATTCTTCTCAATGTGGATATGTAACCCGTCTTGCAAGAATAACCGCGCCGCCTTAACGCAGATATTACTATCATCAGTCGGAACGCCCTCCGAAAACTGCCCTGTAACGGTTACGCTAATGCCGTTCTGCCCGGTGTTTTCAAGGGTAATTATATCGGTTAACGATACCGTCTGCATAATTGTATTTATGTCGTGATAACCGCTTTGAAGCCGCTTCCCGACGGTAAGAGTAAGGTTAATCTTCGCGGGGGCGATTGCAGTTATCTTCATGCCCTGTGTTCCTTTAAGAATTCATCAATCTTTTCGACAGCCGTCATAAGGTGCGAGAGGGAATACGCGTAGGAGACACGGATATAGCCCTCGCCGGAATCGCCGAAAGCGTTCCCCGGGACGACAGCGACGCGCTTTTCGTTAAGGAGTCTCTCGCAAAATTCTTCCGATGAAAAGCCGGTGCTTTTAATGCTCGGGAAGACGTAGAACGCGCCTTTCGGCTCGAAGCAAGAAAGCCCGATTTCGTTAAAAGCATTAACGAGCCAGCGTCTTCGAATATTATATTCCTCCGCCATGCGAAGAACGTCCTTGTCCCCGCCGCGCAGAGCGTCAACAGCGGCGTATTGCGAAACGGTCGGTGAACACATGATAGCGTACTGGTGAATTTTAAGCATCTGCGAAATAAGTTCCGGCACGCCGCAAAGATACCCGAGCCGCCAGCCCGTCATAGCATAGGCTTTCGAGAAGCCGTTGACCATAAGGGTACGTTCCCGCATACCCGGCAGAGAAGCGATTGAAACGTGCGTCACGCCGTAGGTAAGTTCGGCGTAAATTTCGTCGGAAATTGTAATAATATCGTTTGAGCGTAAAATTTCGGCAATCGGTTCAAGGTCTTCCCGCTTCATAATAGCCCCGGTAGGGTTATTCGGGAAGGGTAGGATCAGCACCTTCGTTTTCGGGGTAATCGCCGCAATGAGTTTTTCGGGGGTAAGCTTAAAATCCTCTTCGGGGATTGTTTCTATAATAACGGGAGTGCCGCCGCAAAGCTCTACAATCGGCTTATAGCAGACAAAGCTCGGCTCGACGATTATTGCCTCGTCGCCTGTGTCAATAAGGGCGCGGATAGCAAGGTCAATCGCCTCTGACCCGCCGACGGTAACGATAATTTCCCGCTCCGGGTCGTAAGCAACGTTCATTCGCCGGACGAGATATTCGCTTATTGCGCGACGGAGTTCAAGTATCCCGGAATTCGCGGTATAGACGGTCTTTCCGTGTTCAAGCGCGGAAATAGCACGTTCGCGGATAAACCAAGGTGTGGCGAAGTCAGGCTCGCCCACCCCAAGGGAAATTATCCCCTCCATATTAGCCGCAAGGTCAAAAAACTTTCGTATGCCGGAGGGTTTTATATCTTTGCACTTTTTCGAGAGCAGCCTGTCGTAGTCCGGCTTTTTTATATTATCGGTGTTCATTTTTAATCTTTCAGAAGAAATTTGAGAAAATTGCGAGGGGAGATGACTTCAATACTTGTTTGTGAATTTAGAAAATTTTTATCGCGTGAAATAATATAATCAATCCCAATTTTCTTCGCGCAGACCGTAATAATTGCATCTTCAAAATCAGTCATGCCCATGGAGACAGCAGACAGACAGTCATCTGCGTTCAGAGGGATGATGGTAAACAGCTCTATCAGACTTTCGATATAGCCTTTCGCATTTGCAGCACCATTGTTTTTTTTCAGGAAGTAATAAATGTCCGTTAAACTGTTCGCACAGATAAAGGCTTCAAA
>JAISIH010000006.1 GCA_031262105.1 Ruminococcus sp.
TTTGAATTGGTTATCGCGAGCGGAGTTTTGTTTATTAAGAGTTCAAATCAAGATAAAAGTTTAAAAGTCTTTGAAAGGGGGTCTGGGGGAAAACTTTCTTCAGAAAGTTTTCTCCCAGCGCGCCTTGATTCGGTAAACCTTGCGTTTTGAACTCTTCCGTATTGTTGGTACAGACTTTGTGAACATTGCCGTGAAACTTAGGAAACCGAGGTTTAGGGGAGTGGTGCCTGTGCCTGTGTTTGCTGACGCGGCGAGGTCGGCGAAGGTACCGCTTGAGGCGTCGGTTATTTGGTCTTTGTAGATTACGAAGGCGTAGGGTGAGAAAGATGTGCCGATGAAGGAGATGGTCCATGCGCCGTCGAGCTCGGTGAGGGTTGAGGGAAGGATTTCCATTTCGCCGCCGTCATTGATGTGGAGAACGTTGATGTAGTCGCGGTATTTGGCGAGCTGGTCGGGGAGGGGGAGGGTGAAGGTAACGCCGAAGCCGGGGTTGGGGACTGCTTCAACGCGGGATTCGTCGTAGTAGACTTTGATGTCGAAGGGGTAGGCTATGAAGCTGTCGATACCGTTGGCGAAGCCGTCGAGGGTGTTGCGGACGGCGTTTGAAGCTTCGGTGCCGGAGCTTATGTAGATGTCAACGTCTTTGTCGTACGCGCCGTGATTGGCTGTCGCGGAGGCGAGCTCGGAGTGGTCCATGCCATAGGGGAGCGCGCCTTTTATTTCGATAATGCGGTCGAGGTCGGTGGGAGAGCCTGTTGTGGGAACGCCGACGACTGACATTGAGTAGGGCGAGAGGGTCTGCTCGTTGTTGATGTATTTGTAGGCGGCAACCATGTAGGTGTAGCGAGTGCCGTTTATGAGATTTGTGTGGATATAGAGGGGCTCGGAGACAACCGCGAGGGGCTCAAACTGGATAAGGGCAGTGTTATAGAGATAGATAATGTAGCCCTCCGCGCCGTCGACTTCAAGCCACGTTACGTCAACTTGGCGGTTGCCGTTTGTTGCGCGGAGGTCTTGCGGTTGACTAAGCGTCATACCGATTGTAACGGTTATAGGCTCGGAGGTGCGCCCTGCGGAGGTTTGCCCGTTTTGTCCGAGGCGGTTTGCGGTTACGGTATAGGTCCAAACTTCGCCGTTTAGGAGTCTGTCGTGGATAAATTCGCCTGTTGAGGTGTTGAAGGTGAGGTCTTGACCGCGGCTTGTTGCGTGAACTGTGTAGCTATATGCGCCGTCTACTTCCGTCCATGAAAGCTCGGCTACTCCGTCGGTTGTCACAACCCTAAAATCGAGGGGCGCGGGGAGGGTTGAGGTTGTGTCTGCTGTTGAGGCGGTGGTGGTGGTGGTAGTCGTAACGTTGCCGCCGATTGTTACGGTTTGGGTTTCGGTTGGGTCGGAGTAGTTATATGCGCCCGCCGCCGTCACCGTATATGCAACGACATAGTAGCTCCAAGTGTCGCCGGAACGAAGGTTAATATGTTCAAAACCCGGCGCAGTGACGTCGAATTGTTGGTGCCCGGAAGGTCCGTTTGCATGAACAATATAACCGTTCGCGCCTGTAACAGCCGACCATTCGAGGGACGCAGCAGTGCCCGAAGAGGTTACGACAAAATCGCGGGGGCGCATCAAGAACGGTTTTGTTCCGCCGCCGTCTTCATCTCCGCCGCCGTCGTCCTTACTTTGGAGTGTCTCTTCATAAGAGGGGTCGGACTCCAAGAACATTTTTGAGGTGTCGTAGGCGATTACATAATAGTGCCAAAGTTTACCGTCGGTAGGTGTGGTAAATGTGCAGGTGGTTGCGGTAATGCCGCCCTTAACCGTTAAGGGGGCTGACGGGTCGTCAGCATATGCCATAACACGATATGCAAGCTTCGCGGCGCTTCCGCCGTTTGTGGGTGCAGACCATGTAATTGTTGCTGTTCCGGCTTCGGCATTCGGGGCTATGTTAACATTCATGGGAGGGTCAAGTTTTTTCTGCGGAATAGAGCCCATGAGGACTTCGCGGCTTAAATTCTGCGAATTTGCCGCCGCAAATGCTGCAACGTAAAAATCACAGTTTGTAGTTCCGGCGGGGATTTGAACGGTGTATGTTAAAGCGGTTGTTTCAAATGGCGAGCCTAAAATATTTTCGCCCGCGGCATTCTTAACGTACACGAAATAGCCGCCGACAGCCGCCTGACCGGGACCGGGTTTTGCTTCGAGCCATTTTACAACGGCGGTTGTGCCGTTTTGGGTAACTTCACCGGGTGAGGGTGCGGGGACAGATATTCCGGCGGTAGCCGTCTGCGCAAGAGAAGCCGCCGACATAACCTGAACAACTTCGAGCCTTGCCGGATTTGTACCCGTCGGGTCTATGACAATTTTTCCCGTACCTATGGTTTTCCGTGCGGTAACGCGATAACGGTACGCCTTGCTGTTTGTTAAGCCGTCGTCGATTACGGTTGTTCCTGCCGATATAATCGAAGTCCATGTTGCAACAAGTCCGCCGGAATCGGGTTCGCCGCGCTCAAGCTGATAATCGTCCGCGATTACCGCGTTCCAAGATACGGTAATTTGGTTCGCGTCGGAGACAAGCGGATTAAGCACAGGCTTTTCGGGAGTGCCGCCGACAGTTACTCTGACGTAATTTGAACGGTCGGAGTAGATATATGAAGCATTCATTGCTTCGACTGAAATTTCGTAGGTTACGCCGTTTCTGAGCCCTGTGAGTTCATAAGCGTTGCCGTTAACAAAATCAAGGTCGCTTAGGAGGATAGTTTTCTTGAGCGAAGTCCCCTTGTTGCCGCTCGCGTCAATCTCGGTGTAGGTTAAAACATAGCGCGAAACCTTGTCAGCGGGGAGTTCGTCCCAATAAACGTAAGCCATCTGGTCTGCTGGGGCAGCTTGAAGGTTCTGTATTTTATCGGGGCGTTCGGTGCCTGTTGTGGAAATAATTAACTGCTCCGATTCAACGTTATCTTGGAAAGGCTTTCTGAATGCTGTTATAACATAATGGTAAACTTCGGAAATATCCGCCATTTCATCGGTATACTCCGAAACTGTATTTGTTATGGGCACGGTTATATCCGCTAAGCTTTTGAGTTCCGCAAGTGTCAGGTCGGCGGAGTCGTTTTCCAAAACCGTACCGCTTGCGAATGCCGCATCAATAGCATCCTGCGAAACGCGGTAAACGAGGTAACCCGCCGTTTCATCATCGGCGTTTTTTATGTATTGGTTGTCGTTCCAGTCAACGGTTATCGAATTTTGCTGAATGATAAACGGGATATTCGCCGCACGCGGTTTATCCATTTCCGAAACGACTGTTGCTATGCCTGTTTCGTCCGTTTCATGCCTGTTGTTTGAAAGAACATAGTACTTGTCGGCGTTGTTGTTTCTGTAAACGGAATAATCTTCTGTAATACCCTTGTATGCCACGACCGTATAGTCATAAATGGTGCTTTTTACCGATAAAATATCTTCTGCTTCGGTTAAATCTGCACCTATAATTGTTTTTATGTATTCCTGTCTGCCTGTGTCGCGGTTAGTTCTCCATATAACGTAACCATCCGCGCCCTCTGACATATCCCATCTTATCTCAACGGTATTCGGCGAAGGAGTTGCACCTGTGTTATTCAGCGCTCTGATGTTGCCGGGTGCGGCTTGATAAGCATTCGGGGTTGCAGAATAAAGGGGTGTGGTTTCTTTTGTAACGAGTTCGTATTCGGTGCTGTCTAAAACGAATTCGACTGTTCTCGGTTTCGCCGGAGTCTTTATAATCCTGTCTCCGTTTACGTCAGTAAGAAAAGTACCGTCGGGGGCTGTTTCATAAACGGCTTCCACAGCTTCTGTAACTTTTTTAATATACTTCGGTATTGTTATAAAAGCTTCCGCTCTGAAAGCATACTTTGTTTCGGCATCAAGGTCTTCAACAACAATTTCTTCCAAAAGTTTCGGGTCAAAGTTATACTGGTTACTTACGACTTCTTTCGCACCGTTTTCGCCGATATAAAGACGAACCCCGGTGTAGTCGGATGTTGTCGCGCCATCGTAAGCGGGCTGTAAAAGAACCGTTGTATAGCCGTAACCTGTCGATTCCCACTTAAGTTTCGGCGTGTTGTAAGCGGCTTGATAATCCGCGGTTATAACATAGTATGTTGTGCCGCCTACGTCAACCGCCATTGAGTTATCTTCGGTGATTAAGGGAGCCGCCGAAACATTAACAGCAACCACAGGCAAAAACGTAAACACGAAGCAAACCGAAAGCATCGCCGAAATAAGCCTTGCGTACGCAGGGCGCGCCTTAACCCTTTCGGTTTTCTTATCGGGCGATATGTAGGGCGGTGTCACGGGCGTTATCGAAATAACAGGCGGCATCACAGGCGGCATATCGGGCAGTTTCTTCGCCGCGCTCACTTTCTTAGCCGTCTTTCTCTCGGGCAAGAGCATCCCAACCCGTAAAGCGATTCCGTAAAATAGGCGAACGAAAAACGCCGCAATAAGGCAGGGTAAAAAGAGCAAGAAATTACTCTTCCCTTTATCTTTCAAATTCTTTAATATTTTTCTTTTTTTGGATATATCCACTGTGGAATTCCTCCGAAA
>JAISIH010000044.1 GCA_031262105.1 Ruminococcus sp.
CTGTTTGGGGTATTCCGACAGGAAGGTCATTATTTACCGGATTAACTTCAAGCACAGGCGCGGTTTCGGGCTGCGTTTCTACAGGCTCTGATGTGTCAGGGTTGGGTACTAAATCGTGATAGGTGTCCCACACATAGAAAAGCCTTCCGCCCACTTCCATAAACGCGATAACCATATAGTCGTCGGAAATCGCCCCTGAGCCGCAGTCGCTTTCCGAGAAGAAGTTCTTAAAATGTTCAAGGTCGCCGTCCGCCCATTCGTGAATGTGCACGGCAGAAGAACGCTCAACAGCGAACATTCCCATCGGCTCAAGAACGTTATTGACGGCAATTTTAACCTCCGTCTCGCTCTTTTTCATGGTGTCTTCGGCGGTCTTTTGAAGATTCTTTTCACCGGCTTTAAAATATTCGTCAAAGGTATAAGCTGAATATCCTTTCGCGGCGCGGACTTCGTTACACATTGCGTACCAATCGTCTTGAAGTTCCTTTAATCTTTCCGCAGAAAGCGCATTGTCAAGATTTCGCTCCGGCACAAGAGTACCGTCTGTATAGACTTTCGGCAGGACGTTTTGATAATTCGGAATAAGCTTTTCGTACGCTTCTTCCCAAACCATATTTGTCGTCCAGTGGATATAACTGCTCCCCATAAATGAGGAAGTATCGAGCATTACGCCGCCCGATTTAGGGTTATAGGGGTTTTGCGTATCATTAATCAAAATCCCTGAATATGTATTGCCTTCTGCGTGATTAAGATATTCGCGATTGCCTGTAACGCTCTCACCGCTCCCGTCAGTCGCCTTTACCCCATACGGCAAACCGTTTACATCCGGTTTTGCAGAGCCGTTTTCGTATTCATCACCGTTGCCGAAAATATGCCCTATTTCGTGCAGTAAACTTGCAGTAAGGCTTTCCGAATCGGAGTTTGCTTTAAGGGACAGCACAACCGCGTGTTCTGAATCTGTATATCCGCTGTTTTGCTTGCTTTCCGATATATATGAATCGACAACAACCACAACAACATCATAATTCGCCGCAGACTTGAGCCGATAGTTTTCAATATCGGAAAGAAGCTTAAGCGGTCCGTCAGAGGCGGAAAGATCATAACCGTTTTCACCCGTCCCAAAGCTGATCGGCGCACCGATATAGCGGCGGATAAGCTTATTCTCCGAAACGGGAAGTGCTTGGGCACGGAGGGTTACGGTGTCTGAATCCATCTTCGGTGCGGGGAAAATTTCGCCGTTATATTTAACGGAAGCCCCTACTGCAAGAACGGAAAATTCGCGGCTTTCGTTGAATATCGCTTCGGTGGAATGTTCGGAACCGCCGATATTTGCCGTGAATTTATATCGCCCCGCCGCCCATGAATCAACAGCGTTTTTATCCGGTGTGAAGGCCATAATCTGAGTTGTTTCCGATTTATCGGGGGCAATTTTCGTAATTTCAACACCGTCACGGAAAACCGTTACGCTGTCGGAAGCCGAAAAGCCGTAGATCTCGTTCATAACGACCTGAATTGAAGTAGGTTTTCCGGCAACGAAAGTATTCATAAAATAATACTTCCCGGTAGGCATATCAATGCCCTTGCCCATAACCTGCGTTACTTCAACGGAAGCAATCCCTGTATTATCCGCGAATACAGGGGTTACCGCCGCAACCGAAATTAATAAAAAAACAGAAAGTAAAACCGAAATTAATCTTTTCATAAATTGCCCTTAAAAAAATTATAAATCTATAGTCACATCCTGACGCTTTGATTCTTCAACTTCAAAGAATTCAAGCGGTGTAAGATGTGAAGCATTTGCAATAATGCTTGCAGGGAAGACAACTATTGCTTGATTGTAGCTTGAAACGTTGTTGTTATAAAGACGGCGCGCCGCCTGTAAGTGGTCTTCGGAATCGAGAATTGCGTCCTGAAACTGCCTGTAATTTTCGGATGAGCGAAGCTCCGGGTAATTCTACGCTACAACTTGAATTTGAGACGCGGCATTGTTGAGTTTTTGTGCATAGTCCGCCTTTTCTGCAATGGATGCACCTGACAATCCCTGTCTGAGTTCAACCATTTTTGTAAGTGTGTCAACCTCGTGTTTTGCATACGCCTTAACCGTCTGCATAAGCTTTGTAAGCGTATCAAAACGTTTTTGTAAAGCCACGCCGATTCCGGCGTCAGCTTCATTGATTTTTACTTTCATAATTTTAAAGCTGTTTGATGTTCTGATGATCCAGCTGAAAAAAGAGATAACGATGATTGCTATGATAATAAGTAAAACCGGCATGATAAAAAATCCCCCAATATAATAATTAACCTTGTTCGTTTTGATAAACGGCGTTGCCCGCGAAATCCTCGTCTGTCGTTTTTCTGCGAGAAGATTCTGACTTCAAGTTGCGGATTTTAAGACGGTCTAAAACGCCTGTTATAAAATCAATGTCTTTTTCAATTTGTTTAACGGCTTCCGGGATAGGTTTTTTAATGTCTAACGCAACTTCAAGGAGGTCTCTGCCGGGTTCGCAGTTAAAATAAATTTTGTCGTCAAAAAACGCAAGGTTTATCGG
>JAISIH010000051.1 GCA_031262105.1 Ruminococcus sp.
TTGAAGCTTTCTTTGATGGAATTTATCGGGATTGTGAAGATTGACTCACCGACAGAAATTTCCATACCATCAACAATAGAGAGCGAAAGAGGAATCTTAATCGTAAATACAGAACCGTAACCGAATTTCGAGTCAACCGAAACGGAGCCGCCGATTTTTTCAATATTCTGTCTTACAACGTCCATGCCCACGCCGCGCCCTGAAAACTCGGTAACGACTTCGTTTGTGGAGAAGCCCGGGAGCATGATAAGGTGATAAATTTCTTTGTCGGTATATTCGCTTGCGGGCTTTGTTAAAATGCCCTGACGCTCGGCTTTTTGGAGGATTTTGTGAGTGTCGAGCCCTTCGCCGTCGTCGGTTATTGTAATAATAACCTCGCCTGAGGCGTTATAAGCCGCAAGAGTAATTTTTCCTTTCGCTGGTTTGCCCTCTGCAATACGTTTCTCGGGGTCATCCTCTATGCCGTGGTCCATTGAGTTACGAACCATGTGCATGAGCGGGTCGTTGAGCTGGTCGATGATTGACTTGTCAACCTCGGTCTCTTCGCCCTCGAAAACAAGGTCAACGTCTTTGTTAAGCTTAACCTTCATGTCGCGGACAATACGGGTCATCTTATTAAACGCGCCTGAAAGGGGAACCATGCGGATTGACATAACCGTGTCTTGAAGCTCGGAGTTGAGCTTGCGGAGTTGGCGTGCCGCTTTCTGGAAATTATCGAGCTTTAAGCCCTTGAGGTCGGGGTTTGAAGTAACCATAGCTTCGGTTATAACAATTTCTCCGACAAGGTCAAGGAGTGTGTCGAGCTTGTTAAGATTAACAGAGATGAGGGATTGTTTGTTGCCGCCGCCTGTAGTTTTTCCGAGCTGGCTGTTGAGCTTTTCAACTGCCTTTGTTGTCCCTATGGCGTCTTTTTCAACGGCGGTAAGTGCCGGTTGGGGAGCAGCCGCTTCAGGGGCTTTTTGAGTTTCCATCTTAGTTACCTCCGTTTTGGTCTCCGCGGGTGCCGGTGTGGGTGCGGGTGCTGCCCCCATAGGCGGGGCTGATGAAGTTTCTGCCGCTAAGATTTCGTAAGACATAACGTTCGGGGTTGTTTCGACTGTCTTTATAACTGCTTCCGGGTCGTCTGCCGAGAAGTTTATGAGGAAGCCGTTATCAATAATAGCCTTGCATGAGTCGGAATTTGTTTCAATGTCATGCGGGATATATTCGAGTTCGGTGCATTGATATTGGATATTGTTTATTACAAGCAGAGCGCGGAGGTTTTCCATCTTGCAGTCTTCCTCGAAGAAGACGCGTATGGATACCGGCTCGCCCGAGGCTATCCCGGGGACGTCGGTCATAACTTCGTATGATTTAACGTTCGGCGTATCGGCAATCTCTGCGATAACTGCTTTTGTCGATATATCCGAAGCGGCTTGAAATTTAATAAGGAAACCGTTTTCAATTATAACCTTAGCGGATTCTGAATTCGTCTCTATATCGGAGGGTATGTATTCGAGCCTTGCACAGTCGGCTTGAATATTTTCTATAACTTGGAAAGCACGAAGGTTTTCCATCTTGCAGTCGTCATCGAAGTAAACCTTCACAGCGGTAAGCTCGGAATTTTCAAGTGTTATCGGGGCTGACGCGGGCTTTGCCGCCGGGGCTGCGGTCGTCGTTGCCGGCTCTGCTGTCGCGGGGGCTTCTGTCGGTGCGGCGGTGGTTGTCGGCTCGGCGGCGGGTTGGGCGGGGGCGGGGGCGTTGATGGCACCGGATTTTACGGACTGGGCGTATGATTCTATGCTGTTGATCTGTTCGGTGAGGTCGCTCATTTCGGCGTTGTCGTCTTGGATAACGTCCATTTCGTTTTTCATTGTGTCGGACGCTTGGAGGAGGAGGTTGATGAGGGCGGTGAAGTCGTTGATAACAGGCTTTTCTTCGCGGATTACATAGAACATATCTTCTATGCCGTGGGCGAATTTTGAAAGGCTTTCGAGACCCATCATCGCCGCAGAACCTTTTATCGTGTGCATTATCCGGAAAATCGCGTTTATGTCGTCTTCTTCAAAGGACGAGTCTGCTTCGGTTTTCATCAAGATATTGTCCAATTGCTCGATTAGCCCCGTCGTCTCATATATGAACATTTCGATCATGGACTCCATGCCTGCTTCAAACTTAGCCATAAAAAACACCTACCAAAACAGAGGCTGATATTAACAACCCGAAATTTATCGTCAATATGTACAGAATATTTATTATTTAGGAAAATGAGAGTGCATTTAGAGATATAACTATTATACACCAAAATATTTCAAAGAGCAAGTCTTTTTATAAAAAAAATAAAGAAAAAATCTTAGATATTTTGTGAAATTTTGATACATGGCTGTTAATATTTTACTTTCAAAAAAAATTTATTTAAGTTTCGCAGAGTATGTACGATATAAAAATTAAAATATGTTCATACGTTAGGGCGTGAATTTGATGGCGGATCTGATACCGAATCCGGCGATACAGACGACACCGCAGACTAATACCGATTATCGAAACCGCCCGGGGCAGATTGTGCCGCAGACCGGAGACGGAAAAGTTACGACGCTGTCAGATCTGACACAGATTATCGGGAACCACAACCTCTCAGAGGAGATGGGGGAACAAAACCTCGCCGACAGCGTTTTAATGCCGAAGCAGAATGCCTTTACGCCGAAGGATCCGGCGGTTACGGCGAAGCTTTTGCAGGCGCTTGTGTCGAAGGATATGCTTCTTTCTCTCGGCGTGTCGGGAAGCACCGAACTTGTAAATAAACTCACCGAATTCGCGGATGAAGTTATGCTGTCGCCGGAGGAACTCCCGGAGGATCTCGCCCGACAGCAGAGCAAGACCACGATGTTTTCGGGCGATCTCTGGAAACTTCTTAAAGGCATCTTCGAGGGAAAAATCGCGCCGGACATTAACGGCGTAACCCCCGACAAACTCCTAAGTAATCCCAAACAGGCGGAGAATAAGGCAAACCCCGGCATGGTTAATAATCCCGAAACCGCAAAAGACCCGAACTTGGCCGCTAAGACGGATACAAACAGTAATAATCCCGAAGTTTTAACGGAAAGTAAAACAAATGCACCCGCAAAAGCCGCTTCCAATACATATAATAGTATTTCCGCGTCCGGCAGAGAAGCAGCCTATAACGCGAAGTTAGCGGCAAGGCTTACCGATTCGATGAAGCCTCATTTCGTGACGGTTGACCAGATGAAGCAGGTTATCCTCTCGCGAGAGGCGGCGGAAGCGTTCCCGAAAAACGAGATTTATAAGAATGCCGCCTTCGATTTCTTAAAAGCGGCGGTTAACGTCTCTTCAAAGGAAGATATTCTCAATTCTGTCGCGGCTAACCTCAAATACTTGGCGGCGGAATCCGCGCCGACTATGGCTGTGAGGAATGAAATTCTTAACATTGCCGATAATTTAACCTTGCAAAATTTCCCATTGGTTAAGGGGCGGATTTTAGAGCTTCTAAATCAGACGGGGACGTCGCTGCTTCTAAACAATAATACCAAGGCGTTAATTCCGCTTGCAGTCTATAATATGTCGAGGCTTTCGTTCGACGTAAACGACCTTACGGAAAGCTTTTCGGAACTCTTAAAGCTCTCGGACGAAGACACTTCCGGGAAGCTTAAGCTTGCTTTTATAAAGTACATTGAGGAGTCTGACCTTTCGTCCGAAGACAAGGTTAAGGTGCTTGAGGGGAGCGAAATCGCCTCCGCAAAGCACTCCATGACGCTTATTGCGGAACGCCTTTCGGACAGTACGGCGGATGTTATTTCAAGAACGCCGTCGAGTGAACTCGCCGACACCCTCACAAAGCTTATGGACCTCCACCGCGGAAAAACCCCCGCCTACGATGAATTCGGCGAGCCTTTGCCTCAAACTCCGCAGGGTAACGCCGCGCCAAATGGCAATATGCAAACCGGCACTGCTAATGCCGCGCAAAATGTAAACGCCCCCGATATTCCCCTCGCGAAGGCTGTCGGAACGATAAAACAGATGATTGCAGAGTTCACCCCCGACAACATGAAGGGCGCGCTCAATACCATTATACGGGATTTTGAAAAGACAAAGAACCTCAACGAATTCGCCGGTCGCCTTTCGATGATTGTCAATAAAATTGCCGAGCCGGACAAAAAAATGGTTTTAGCACAGGCTCTAAACGATATTCTCGGCAGCATGGCAACGAACAAGAGCGTCAACTACACCCCCCCGACAGCAACCGAAACCTTAGCGGACTTCCTTGCGAAAAACCTCAACGATCCCGCACTCAAAACCCTTTCGGAGCTAAACCCCGGCGAGATGGTGCGTTCACTCCTCGCCGCCCCCGGCTCAAACACTCCCCTCGTGCATATGATGGCTCCTCTCGAACTCGGCGGACTTCGCGCATTCGGCGAAATTTGGGTTGACCCCGCCGCAAAATGGATTGACCCTGACGGAAAAGGCAAGAAGAACGAAGCCGATAACCGCCCTGTAAGCCACGTTTTCCTCGCTTTTGACGTCGAAAACACCGGCTATTTCGAGATGGAACTCTACTCTCGCGAAAAAGAACTCAACATCTCTATAATGTGTCCGCGCGGCATGGAACAGCGTTTTGGGCGGCTTACCGAAATTATCCCCAAGCTCTGCGAAACACAAGGTTTTACAACCAAAAACATGGTGCTTGCCTCAATCCACAAGCCCCGCGAACTAACCGAAGTCTTCCCCAAACTCACGCATGAGATTACGGGACTAAATGTTAAATGTTAATGGTACACTATGGCTAATGATATTGTAAGTCGGCGCAGTCGGCGCGTCAGCCGTGAGGAGACCTCGGCGGTCGCCCTCAAATACAGCCCGAACGAAGATTACACACCGATAATTGTTGCGTCCGGTCACGGCAAAGTCGCCGAACGGATTATTAACCTTGCCGACGAGAACGGTATCCCCGTCTACCGGGACGATTCGGCGGCGGCGGTCCTCTCGATGCTTTCGGTCGGGCAGGGCGTTCCCCAAGAACTCTATTCCGTCATCGCCGGAATTTATGTCGAAATTTTGGCTATTGCGCGAGAAGAGCAATAGTAAGTTTTCGGCGGCGTGTTCACGTAAAAAAGCCCCCTCGAGGGCTTTTTTGAATTTACGCTATCGGCTGAAATTCCGAGATATACGCCTGTATCGCCGAGAGGGGGAATTTTATCTCTTCCGGGGCGTCCGTTTCGGGGTTAAAAATTATCGAATAATTTTCTCCCTCAAGGACGTATTTTCCGTCAACCGTCTCGCCTTTGGGGTCAATTTCCGAAATTGCGTTGTCTATCGTGCGGAAAATCTGCAAGAAAACCGCGCTGTCCGCAACATTTTCGACCGGCATCGTCTGTGTAAAACCGTTCATTGTCGATGAAACGGAACTTCCGTCATATTTTATCAGCAGCCCTTTTATGGAAGCAGGCTCTAAGATTTCCATCTCCCAAAGCCCCATGCCGAGCCGCTTCACGTTCGCGATAAAGTCAATCTCCTCGGTGTCAATCTCCATCCTTGCCGAAAACGGCGCGTCCTTTATGTTAACGCCGCCCGTAATGCTGCTTAGGCTGTCACAGCCTGTAACCGTCAAGATAAGCAGGGTTAATAAAGCCGCCGCAAAAAGCCTTTTCTTCAAGTTAACACCCCATGATAACCTCGGGGATAGAATTGATTACATCACGAGCCGACATACAGTGTTCTGTGAACCGCTCACGCGCCTTGTCCGCCGCCGCACCGTGAAGATAACAGGCGTCGCAAGCCGTCTCAAAGGCACTCACATCACGATTTTTGCGGTTAGCCGCAAGCCCGGCAATTATTCCGGCAAGAACGTCGCCCGAACCGCCCCTTGCAAGCCCGGGATTCCCTGCATGAATAATTTCTGCGCCGCCCTCTTTGCCGCAAATGTAGTTCGGGACGCCCTTCGCAAGAACATTTATGCCGTGTTCACGCGAAAAAGATCGGGCGTATTCGAGCCTTGCTTCCGCCGCTTGAGCCGCGGTTATGCCGTAAAGCCTTGCAAGTTCGCCTGTGTGGGGCGTGATAATAATCTCCCCGTCGGAGTTTCTAAGTAATTCTATGCGGCGCGACAGGGCGTTTATGCCGTCAGCATCAATAATTTTCGTACAAGTTGTCTTAGTTAAAATCAATTCAAGTATCGCTTCGGCAACGGGCGTGTCGGTTATCCCGCAGCCGAACAGGATTACATCGTATTTGTTAATATTTGCCGCAAGCTCCTTAACTCCGGCGCCGCTTATAACCCCGGTTTTATCCGCCGGAAGCGGCAAAAACATAACCTCCGGGAGCATTGCACCGACCCTGTCCGCAACGTCCTTTATAGAGGCGAGCGTAACAAGCCCAGCCCCGCTCTTCAACGCGCCCGCCGCGGCAAAATACGCCGCCCCCGAATACCTCGAAGAACCCGCAATTATAAGCACCTTCCCGAAATCGCCCTTGTGAGCGTCAACCGAGCGGGCTTCAAAGAGCTTTTTCGGATCGAATTCGCGGTCGTTTTTAAGTGTGTCGTTTTTCGGCTTCGCCTCCTCGGGGATGCCTATGTCAACGGTTATAACCTCCCCGGCGGCGGTCTTAAGCGGCTCGTACATAAGCCCGATTTTGTCAAAGCCTAATGATAGGGTATAGTTATATTTTACGGAGAGGTTATACCCTCCCGAAAGCGCGTCTCCGCCTGACGGAACGTCAACGGCAATCTTTATCGCCTTCGATTTCTGCGCGAAGTCGAAAACCGCTTTAACGTGGGGCAACACGGGCTTCGCGGGGTTATAGCCTGTGCCGTAAACGCAGTCGATTATTACCGGGGCAGAGGCGATTATGCGATAAATCTCGGAAAGCTGCCCGGCATCGTCTAAAATTTTTATCTCGGGTGTTGTTTTAACCGTTTCAAATGCCGATTTAGCAAGCTCTGTCTTCGGTTTTCCGTCAACTATCACGGCAAAAACAGGAAAACCCGTTTCGGCAAGATTCTTCGCGGCTGTAAGCCCGTCGCCGCCGTTATTCCCGCTCCCGATAAGGATACAGATACCGTCCGAAAGGTCGATATCGGGGAAGATCCTTTCCATCACAAAAAGGCAGATCCGCCCGCCCGCGTTCTCCATCAGCTCGGCGCGTGAAACGCCGTAATCTTCGGAGTTCTTTTCGATTTCATTCATCTGTTTTGGCGTTACATACATAAATAATCACCTATATTTTACATTGAAGTCTATTTACAAAAAAAGCGTACGAATTTGTACGCTTTACGAGTCGTCTTGATGTCAGGGCTATTTCGAGGATTCACATTTCTGATTCGCTACGGTGCAGGAGGTTTTGCAGGCAGATTGACAGGAAGCTTGGCACTTACCGCAGCCGCCGGTCTTAACGGTTGACTTAAGATTCTTTTCGGTTATGGTTTTGATATGCTTCAAGTGTTCACCTCCCGAGATTGATTGTTAGTATTATGTTATTATAGATTAATTTTATGTATAAATCTTGTTTGAAATGTGTTGAAAATGTTAAAAATGCGGTTTGAAAATTATTGTAGACAATTTTATAGATTTATGGTATAATAAAACCATGTTTAGGAGGAAGTTCATGAAAAAATTTTTAGGTTTACTATTGATAATGTTAATGTTTGCGGCGTGCGATAACGCGCAATATACCGAATACGGCGGGGAGATTACGGCTGTTTCGGGGGAAGAGCTTGTTTCCATGTCCGTTTCGCAGGCAGAGGCAGAAAGACAGAAACTTGAAGAAGAGGAAGAAATTGAGCAGCTTATTGAGGAGTCGGAAGCGGAATTATCAAGAATTACGATTGCGGACAGGATTGGCGGAACTGTTGAAGTCCCGGAACCTGCCGGAGAGACGCTTCGGATCGTTTCGTGTTCGCCGGCGATTTCGGAAATTTTGTCGGGGCTTGGGCTTATGGGCGAGATAATTGCGGCTGATACGAACTCTGCGGACGTTTTCGGGGTAGCTCCCGAAATATGCACCCTCGATATGATGAACTTAAACACCCAATATATAGCAGATCTCGAGCCTGATATTGTTATAATCGGCGAAATTTCGGAGCAGTTCGGCGATCCGATCAGCGAACTTGAAGATATGGGGATTTATACAGCATACATACCCGCCGCGAACAGCATTGAGGGCATAAAGATGGATATCGAATTTTTGGCGGGTTTGACCGGGATGCAGAATGCCGGGGGCGAGCTTATTTCGGCTATAAATACCGATTTGCTCTATATTGAGGAGCTTGTCGGGGGGCTAACGCCGAAAAATGTTTTCTTTGAGGTTAGCGGCACGCCGGAAATTTACGCAGTCGCGGAGGATAATTTCTTAGCGGATATGATAAAAAGGGCGGGCGGGCAGACGGTTTTGACGGATAAATCGGGGTTTGTTCCGTTAACGGCTGACGAGGTTTTGTCGCTTAGCGGCGTTGACGTTTATATAACGAATGTCGAGGACGGCAACCCCGATTATATCTACGTTGACACGAATTTAACAAGCCGCCCTTCACAAAATTTCCCTGCCGGAATAAGAGAAATTGCAAAAATTCTCCATCCCGAAGCCTTCCCCGACGAGTCTACGGAAGAAATTCCCGCGTAAGTTATGTCGAAATGGTAAATTTTTTGTTAACAGGCAATTCTTTTCTTGACTTGTCAAGGCTTTTCCTGTATAATTAATAGGCTAACACTATAATAGTAAATTTATGCCCATACGGGCGTGTATAATACTCGGAGGTTCATAATGAAAAGAACATACCAGCCCAAAAAGCTTCACCGTCAGAAAGTACACGGTTTCCGCGCAAGAATGTCCGACAGAAACGGCAGAAAAGTCCTCGCCCGCCGTCGTGCAAAGGGCAGAAAAACTTTAAGCTATTAAGCATTGACCACGAAAACAGGGGGCATGGCAAAACTATGCTTACCGTAAAAGACAATAACCACTTCCTGCGCGCCTATAAAAAGGGGCGTTATCTGCATAGCAATTTTTTAACGGTTCATTTTGTGAAAAACGGGCTTGACACAAAAAGATACGGCATAACCGTTTCAAAAAAACTCGGGAACGCCGTTGTCAGAAACCGCTGCAAGCGGATTATCCGCGCCGCCCTCTTTGAAATTTACGGTAAATTGCCCGATGGTTACGATTTCGTCTTTATTGCCCGCGAGGGGCTTTTACCCCTCAAATCCACAGACGTCAAGGGCTTTTTCGACACAAAGGCAGTCCCTTTTATTTTAAGAAACGTAAAAAGATGAAGAAATTATTGTTATTTCTCTTGAAAATATACTCTTTGTATATATCAGTGCTGTTTCCGGCAAGATGCAAGTATTATCCGACCTGTTCGGCTTACGCGAAGACTGCGATTGAGCGGTTCGGCGCAAAGGGCGTAATCCTCGCGGCATGGCGCATACTCCGCTGCAACCCTTTTTCGATGGGCGGGCTTGACCCTGTCCCGGAACGTTTTCACCTTTATTTTGTCCACAACATGGGACTCCCTACAACCACGACTGGAGCATAGATTTTGAATTTTATTTCGGAAATAATCGGTTACCCGCTTGGGTTTGTGATGTGGGCACTCTATCAGCTCGTCCACAATTACGCCCTCGCGATACTGCTTTTTACACTCGTAACAAGGGCAATCCTTCTCCCCCTCGCCTTCAAACAGCAAAAAAGCACCGCAGCAATGGCTGCCTTTACCCCGAAGCTTGAGGAACTGAAGAAAAAATACGCGAATAACCAGCAGAAGCTCCAAGAAGAACAGATGAAGCTCTATGCAGAAGAGGGCATGAACCCTCTTTCAAGCTGTCTTCCCTTACTTATCCAGTTTCCGCTCCTTATCGGTATATTCGACGTCGTTTACCGCCCGATTACGCACATTATACGCGCTTCAAAAGACGTTATCGAACAGGCGCGGCTTGTCGCCGAAACGCTCTTCGGAACGGAACGTTATTTCGCTGTCCGCCCCGAAATCTATATCGTCCGCGCCGTAAAGGAACACCCGGACCTCTTTTCCGCCCTCCCCGCCGAATTCGTCGAGAAGATAACCGATTTTAACAACCAGCTTTTCGGTTTTATCGACCTCGGACAGGTTCCGAATTTTAAGCCCGAAGTATGGAACGCCGCCACAATCGGTCTCATTATGATTCCGTTCCTTTCGGGAATTGCGCAGCTTCTCTCGACAGTTTATATGTATATCCGCCAGAAGAAGATGCAAGCCGCCGGCGGTTCGGCGAATAACGCCGAAGGTATGCAAAAAAGCATGATGAATTCGATGAATATCATGCTCTTTGTTATGCCCGTTTTCTCTGTTTATATCGCGATCGGCTACCCCGCCGCAATCGGTTTTTACTGGACTTGCTCCGCACTTATCGGATTTTTACAAAGTATCCTGCTTAACAAAATCTACACCCCGGAATACGTCGCGAAACTCGTTGAAAAGGACAAGCTTAAAAAGAAGGATAAGTCTAAAAAGCGTAACGCCGCCTTTGAACGTTATCAGCAGATGTTGGCGGAGAAAAACGGCACAACCGTACCCGAGGGGAACCGCATTACCGTCTCCGGTAAGCTTAAAAATGACGACGACGAGGATCTCCCCGACCCTGACCACCCGGAGAAGATTACCAAATCAAAACAGCGTGAAATTGAACGCAAGCTCATTAACGAAGCCCGCCGCCGTCAAGCCGAAAAATACGGCGAGGATTACACAGAAGACTAAATTGGGGGTTTATTTTTGAAACAGGAATTTACAGCAAAAACCATAGAAGATGCGAAAACCTCGGCAGCCGCTGCCTTTGAAGTTCCCGTAACCGAAATCGTCTTTACCGTTCTCGAAGAGCCGAAAAAAGGCCTCCTCGGAATCGGCTCGAAAGATGCGAAAATCCTTGCCGAATACACCCCGAAAACCAAGGGGCAGATTGCGGCAGCATACGTTAAAACAATCCTCTCAAAAATGGGGATCGACAACGAACTCGAACTTCGCGAAGAGAAAGAAAACGCCTTCATCGACGTTATCGGCGAAGTCTCCGGCACCGTTATCGGCAGGCGCGGCGAAACCCTCGACGCTATACAATACCTCGCCTCAATGTCCGCAAACCGCGGCACCCGCGACTATTTCCGCGTAACCTTAAACTGCAACGGTTATCGCGAAAAGCGCGAGGAAATTCTAAAATCCCTCGCAACCCGCCTCTCACACACGGTTATAAAATCCGGCGGCTCAACAACCTTAGAGCCGATGAACCCCTACGAACGCCGCATCATCCACGCCACAGTCTCCGAAATTTCCGGCGTAACAAGCAAATCAATCGGCGACGAGCCGTTTCGCCGCGTTGTAATCTCAAGCACAGGCTCCCCGAAACGCAGAACCTCCCCTGACAAAACCGACGGGCAGTTCCCCCGCGTAACCGGTCCGAAAACCTTCTCCCGCCCCCCGAAAAACCTCAGCGATGTACCGGTAAGCCCCCGCCCTGACCGTAATTTTGACCGCGACCGCGACCGCCGCAAGCAAGGCGACGATATCCCCCTAAAACAAATCGAAATGCCGAAATCTTCCTTTGAACGTGACTACAAAAAGCCGAAAACAGACGACTCAGTTTTAGGCGCAGGATCGCTATATGACCGTTTGGATATATAAGGATGCGTTGGGGGGTGCTTTCTGAAGAAATCACCCCCCAAACCCCCCGCAAAGACTTTTTTCGTCATTGGTGTTTATTAATTTCATAGTAAAACATAAACCCCGTAAAGAACTACATCTTTGCGGGGTTTTCAGACTCTTTTATTGCTTTATAATTCCGCCGCCGACAACATATTCGCCATCGTAAAGCACAACCGATTGCCCCGGTGTAACTGCTTTTTGCGGCTCGTCGAATGTTATTTTTAATGTATCGGTGTCGGTCTGCGAGACTTTGCAGGGCTGTTCAGCCTGATTGTAGCGGGTTTTCGCCGCAAGGTTTCCGTTAATTTTTTCGGGGCTGATTATGTTAAGTTTATGCGCTGTTACACTATTTGTATAAATTTCATCAATATTACCGAGAGTAACCGTATTGTCGGCGGCATTAATCGCGGTAACGTATTTCGGAACGCCGAATGCTATTCCCAAGCCTTTTCGCTGCCCGATTGTGTAGTGGATTATGCCGTCATGTTCGCCGATAATTTTCCCGGCAGTGTCGATAAATTTCCCGCGAGGGAAGGTTTTCCCGGTGTAATTTTTAATAAACCCGGCGTAATCACCGTCGGGAACGAAGCAGATGTCTTGGCTCTCGTGCTTTGCGGCGTTGACAAAGCCGTTTTCTTCCGCAAGTTTTCGCACCTCCGGCTTGGTTAAGCCGCCGAGGGGGAAAAGGGTTTTTGAAAGCTCATCTTGGGTCATTGTATAGAGGACGTAGGACTGGTCTTTTTTCGCATCAACCGCCTTGCGGAGGAGAAACCGCCCGTCTTTTTCTTCTATTCTGGCGTAATGCCCGGTCGCGATTTTTGCGCAGTCGAGTTCCGCCGCACGTCTTAGAAGCCGCTCGAACTTAAGCTTGCGGTTGCACTCTATACAGGGGTTCGGCGTTTCGCCTCTGATATAGGAGGCGCAAAAAGGCTCGATTACCCCGCTTGTAAAATCCTCCGCGAAGTTAAAGACGTAATGCGGCAACCCCAAACTAAAGCAGACGCTCTTTGCGTCAAATGCATCGTCGGCGGTGCAGCAAACCTTTTCGGAAACGTTTGCAATTTCAATACTGGCGTCGCCGGCGATAACGGCGTCGCTGTCGATAAGCTTCATTGTCGCGCCGATAACGTCAAACCCGGCGTTTTTAAGGAGCAGGGCAGTAACGCTCGAATCCACGCCCCCGCTCATTGCGGCTAAGACTTTTTTCATTTTAAGGGCGGGAGATCGTCAAGGTCTTTGTAACCTACACTGAGAGCTTTTTTTCTTGTATTGCTTGCAAGTTTTACAAGGACATTATGCCCCTCTGCGTTGTCGGGATTTCTTTCATCGAATAATTCGATTTCTGTTAATAATTCCAGATATAATGTAAGGTATTGCGCAGCGAGTTCATATTCTGTTGCCATAATTTTACCTCCTAAGGGTTATTTTTTCGGCGGTAGCGGTTCTAAGTCACCCATGCCTAAATTAGTCATGGTCTTTTTCATCTGTTCAAGCACTCCCAACCAGTAGTTATACTCTTCAGTGCTGTTTGGGAAATCGCGTTCAAAAATTTTCAAGTCTTTAATACCCGCATTGTACATGAGTAAATACTGGTTTCTGATTTCAAATTCTGTTGCCATAATTTTACCTCCAAAAGTTACTCCGAATAAACCCCAATCTTCCGGAATTTATTATACCTTGCCCGTAAAAGCTCGTCCGCGGGGAGTTTTGCAAGTTCGCGGAGCGTTTCCGATAAAAACGCCGTAATATTTTCGGACGTTTCTTCGGGGGAATTCTGCGCGCCGCCTGCGGGTTCGGCTATGATGTTTTCGATTATTCCGAAACTCTTGCAGTCGGCTGCGGTTATTTTAAGGACCTCTGCCGCGTCCTTTTCGCGTGCCGCATCCTTCCACAAAATCGAAGCCGCGCCGCGCGGGCTTATTACAGAATAAACCGCGTTTTCAAGCATCGCAAGGCGGTCGCATACCGCGAGAGCAAGCGCGCCGCCGCTTCCGCCTTCGCCTAAGATTACCGAGACGACGGGCGTCTTAAGTTTTGAAAAAAGATAAAGACTCTGCGCAATCGCCTCACCCTGCCCGCGCTTTTCGGCATCAACGCCGCAAAAAGCTCCGGGCGTGTCGACAAAACATATTACCGGGCGGTGAAATTTCTCCGCCTGCGATGCAAGCCGCATTGCCTTTCGATAACCCTCGGGGTGGGGCATTGCGAAGTTTGTGTTTTTGTTTTCAGAGAGGTTTCGCCCCTTGACTTGGCATATAACGGTTACGGGAACGCCCTCGAAGGAGGCTATGCCGCCGCGGATTGCCTTATCGTCGCCGAAATGGCGGTCGCCGTGAAGCTCGATAAATTCGCCGAAGATAAGCGGGATATAGTCAATGGCTGTCGGGCGGTTTTTGTTTCTAATAAGCTCTAAACATTCCCACGCGGAATTTTTTTCAGGCATTTTTATCCCCCCTGTAGCCGTGAAGTCTTAAGATGTGTCGAATGGTTTTTCGCATTGCTTTTCGCTCGGTTATTATATCGACGAAACCGTGTTCAAGCTGGAATTCTGCGGATTGGAAATCTTCGGGGAGATGTTGTTTTATCGTTCCTTCGATAACACGCCGCCCCGCGAAGCCGATTAAGACTTTCGGCTCTGCTATAATTATATCACCGAGGGAGGCGAACGAAGCCTCAACGCCGCCGGTAGTCGGGTCGGTTAAAACAGAGATGAAGAGCTCGCCCGCTTCCGAGAGTTTCGCCGCCGCCGCCGATGTTTTCGCCATCTGCATCAGGGAGATTATCCCTTCTTGCATCCTCGCGCCGCCTGACGCCGTAAACATAACGAGCGGAAGACCGTGACTTTCGGCATATTCAAAAGCGCGGGTTATTTTTTCCCCGACGACAGACCCCATCGAAGCCATCATGAAGTTCGAGTCCATAACCCCGATTACGAAGGGTATCGAGTGGATTGAAGCAGTCCCTGTTATAATCGCGTCAACAAGCCCTGTCTTCTCGCGAAGCGCGCCCATCTTCTCATCATACCCGGGAAAATCAATCGGGTTAAGGCTTGTCATGCCCTTATCGAATTCGGAAAACGTCCCCGCATCGGCGAAAATGTTAAGCCGTTCACGTGCGCCCATTCGCCCGTGATAATTGCAAGCGGGGCAGACTTTGAGGTTAGCCGCATACACGTCCGCGGGGGTAACCTGCATACATCGCGGGCATTTGAAGGTTGTCGGCTGTTTAGGGACAGGTACGTCCCGCGGCTTTTCCGCCGGATTTTCGTTATTAACCGGAGCTTCCGGCGCAACCGCTCCGGCGGGCGTTTTCCAACGTTCTTTAACGAGGCTGAACAAATTTTCAAGTGCCAAAATGTATATCTCCTATGTCAATATTTTATACTAAAATAGTTTTATACTAAGATATTTTTATCCGAAAAACAACAGTCCGGCAAGCGCAAGCGCGGCTAAATCAAGAATGTATCGAAGCTTTTCACGTTTATAGGTTATGAGCGAAACTACTGCCGTAACGGCAGGAACGAGCCAGAAACCCGGAAAGAGCAATGACAGCAGAATAAACCACCAATAATTACCGAGCTTATCCCCGAGGCTCATTTTTTTGTATTTTGTGAAGAAACCCTCTTCTATCGGCTTTTCATAAACAATATCGTCTGTAACCTTTATATTCGGGTAAACGGTTTGCTGCTCGTTGTAAGCGGCGTGTGTCTGCGTCTCTTGATAAGCGGTATTTTGCTGTTCATAATAAGCGGTCTGCGGATTATCGGAAATCTGCGGCTCATCAGGTTCAGTCTGCGGCAGTTCTATCCCGCATGAATAACAATATCCGTCAAGAACATCCGCGCCGCACCGTGGGCATTTTTGGATTTTAGACATGAAATGCTCCTACTTCATCTTTTCGGACAGATAAGCAATTGTATAATCTCCGCGCTCAAAAACAGGGTCGGTTATAAGCGAAAGCTGAAAGTCAATGTTGGTCTTAACCCCGTCAACGATAAATTCCGCAAGACTTCGCCGCATCTTCATTATCGCTTCATGCCTCGTCGGCGCGTGGACGATAAGTTTCGCAATCATGCTGTCGTAATAGGGCGGAATTGTGTAGCCCTGATAAACGGCGGAATCGATCCGCACGCCCGGTCCGCCGGGAATATGAAGCGCGTTGATCGTTCCCGGACATGGGCGAAAATCGCGCTCGGGCTCTTCCGCGTTAATCCTGCACTCAATCGCCGCGCCATGCATCTTTATTGCCTCTTGCGGGGAGGGGAGCTTTTCGCCCGCCGCAATCTTAAGCTGCATCTGAACAAGATCAATCCCGGTTAACATCTCTGTGACAGGGTGTTCAACCTGAATTCGGGTGTTCATCTCCATGAAGTAAAATTCCCCGGAAGAAGACAGGAGAAACTCAATCGTCCCCGCGTTTTCGTATCCAGCCGCCTTCGCCGCGTTAACCGCCGCCGTACCCATTTTCTCGCGGAGTTCGGGCGTCATAACGGGGGAGGGGGTCTCTTCCAGAACCTTTTGGTTCCGCCTCTGCATAGAGCAATCCCGCTCGAAAAGGTGTACAACATTTCCGTGTTCATCCGCAAGAATCTGAAACTCAATATGCTTCGGGTTAATTATAAACTTCTCAATATAATAGTCGTCGTTGCCGAAATAATTTTTCGCCTCTGCTTTCGCGTCAATAATCTGCCGCTCAAGGTCCTCGGGGTTATCAACCCTTCTTATCCCGCGCCCGCCGCCGCCTGCCGCCGCCTTAATCATAACGGGGTAGCCGCTCTTTTCGGCGATAATTTTCGCATCTTCAAGAGATTTTACCGCGCCCTCCGACCCGGGTATTACCGGGACTCCCGCCGCTTTCATTGTCTCTTTAGCTCTCGCCTTGTCCCCGAGCATATTAATGCAATCCGCAGAAGGTCCGATAAATTTTATGCCGTTCTCACCGCATTTTTTCGCGAACTCCGCGTTCTCCGAAAGAAACCCGAAGCCCGGGTGCAAGGCATCCGCCCCCGTAATCTTACAGGCGGTTATAATCGCATCTTCGTTAAGATACGAATCCTTCGACGCCGCTCCCCCGATACAAAGTGCCTCGTCCGCAATCTGCGCGTGAAGAGCTGTTTTATCGGCGGCGGAATAAACCGCAACGGTTGCAATATCAAGCTCCCTGCAAGCCCGGATAATCCGTACGGCAATCTCGCCGCGGTTAGCTATGAGTACCTTTTTCATAGGGACGCGTTGGGGGAAACCTCTCTAAAGAGAGGTTCTCCCCCAAACCCCCTTCCAGAGATTTTTTCGTTTTTTACTTGTTTATTAATTTTTTGTCTTTCAGACGTCCGCTTAGTTAACAGTTGTTGCGAATACCTCGCAATATATTGCTTAACTGCTGCGAATGTTTCCTTGCATCTTACCTAATTTTTCGGGATTAATTTTTCTTTACCGCCCATGTAAGGGCGAAGAGCAACGGGTATATTTACGCTGCCGTCTTCATTCAAATTGTTTTCGAGGAAAGCAATCAACATACGCGGAGGCGCGGCAACTGTGTTGTTGAGGGTGTGGGCTAAGTATTTTTTCCCGTCCGTGCCGTTAACGCGGATTTTCAGTCTCCTTGCCTGTGCATCCCCGAGGTTAGAGCAGCTCCCGACTTCGAAATATTTCTTCTGTCTGGGCGACCACGCCTCAACATCCACCGACTTAACCTTTAAATCCGCCAAGTCCCCCGAACAGCATTCAAGTGTCCGCACGGGAATATCAAGTTTCCTAAAAAGTTTTACCGTGAGGTCCCACATCTTATTATACCACGTCATCGAGTCTTCGGGCTTGCAGATAACGACCATTTCCTGCTTTTCAAACTGGTGAATGCGATAAACGCCGCGCTCTTCGAGACCGTGCGCGCCCTTTTCTTTCCTGAAACACGGGCTGTAACTCGTGAGGGTGTGCGGGAGGGTTTCTTCTTTAACGATAGTATCAATATACTTGCCAATCATAGAGTGCTCCGAAGTGCCTATGAGATAGAGGTCTTCGTTCTCAATCTTATACATCATCGCTTCCATTTCGGCAAAACTCATTACGCCGGAAACAATTTCAGAGCGAATCATAAACGGCGGAATGCAGTAAGTGAAGCCGTTGTCAATCATGAAATCGCGCGCAAAACTTGTCACAGCCGAATGGAGGCGGGCAATATCTCCCATTAGGTAGTAAAAACCGTTCCCGGCGACTTTTCGCGCCGAGTCAAGGTCGATTCCGTCAAACCGCGCCATAATATCGGTGTGGTAGGGAATCTCAAAATCGGGAACTGCCGGCTCGCCGAATTTTTCAAGCTCAACATTCTCCGAATCGTCCTTGCCTATCGGCACCGAATCGTCGATAATCTGCGGAATGCGCCGCATAACCTTTTCGAGGGCAGTCACAGTCTCTGCCTCGATTTTTTCGAGCTCATCAAGCCTTGTTGCATATTCCGCAACGCGCTTTTTCGCCTCTTCTGCCTTGTCTTTCTCACCCTTCGCCATATAACCGCCTATTTCTTTTGCAGCCTTGTTCTTATCGGAACGGAGCGCGTCCCCTTCGGACTTTGAGGCGCGGAATTTCCCGTCGAGGGCGACCGCTTCATCTACAATTTCAAGGTTTGTGCGGAATTTCTTCCGCATATTTTCTTTAACAACATCGGGGTTTTCCCGCACGAATTTTATATCAAGCATTTTAAACTATCCTTTGTTAATTTATTCAAGAATTAATATCCGAGATTTAATCTTTCAAGCCGTAATCATTCAAAATTTAATTTATGAATGAATCTTTTCAAGAATTTAATTTTGTAAGAGCTTGTGCAATCGCCTTGATGACATTTATCGGCGTTTTCAAAATTTAACTATTCAAGAATTTAACTTTGCAAGAGCTTGTGCAATCGCCTTGATGACATTTATCGGCTTTTTCAAGAATTAATCTTTTCAAGAATTTAACTTTGCAAGAGCCTGCGCAATCGCCTTGAGGTCGTCTTCGCCGGAAAAATCGAGGGTAATTTTCCCCTTTTTCCCGTCTTTAGAAGCGATAATTTTAACCTTCCGCCCTAAAATTTCGCGGAGCGAAAGTGCTGTTTCGATGTAATAATTATTCTTTTTCAGAGCGGGCGGAATTTCGGGCTTTTTCATTTCCGGTTCGCTCTGTCTTATCGCTTCAAGCTGCCTTACCGTCATTTTCCCGTCTTTTGCAGCCTCCGCAAGGGCAAGCATTGTTTCTTTATCGTCTATTCCGGCAAGGAGCTTCGCGTGACCGCTCGAAAGACTGCCCGTTTCGAGCATCTTTTTTATTTCAATGGGCAGGCTCAAAAGCCGCACGGCATTCGCGACGGCGGAACGCGATTTTCCCGTTGCCTTCGCCGTTTCTTCTTGTGAAAGCCCGTATTTTTCGATTAGCTCACGAAGCCCCGACGCCTCTTCAATCGGGTTAAGGTCTTCGCGGAGCAGATTTTCGATAAGGGTTGCTTCGGCGGTTTGGCGTTCGTCGAAGGTCTTTACAACCGCGGGAATTTCGGTTAAGCCGAGCATCTTGCAGGCTCTGAAACGGCGTTCGCCCGCGATAATCTTGTAGCTTCCGCCGCCCGTTTCTCTTACCGCAATGGGCTGTAGGAGACCGTTGCGGGAGATGCTGTCGGCGAGGGCTTTCAGTTTTTCTTCGTCGAAATTCTTTCGCGGCTGGGTCTTGTTCGGCTCAATCATTGAAAGGCGGATAGCCGTTATCGCCTCATGGGAAACGTTGTCGTCAAAGAGCGCGCCGAGCCCCATTCCCAATCCGCTTTTTCTTGCCATTTTTTTATT
>JAISIH010000063.1 GCA_031262105.1 Ruminococcus sp.
ACTGTTTTCATTAAATCTCACCGTTAATATTAAATTTGTTGATATTTATTTTATGTAATATTTTCTATTTTAAGAAGAAGATCCTTTGAAAATATGCATGAAAGGGAGGTGTCGTCCCGATTTCCGTATTCGGAAATCTCGGGGAGCATCTTGTCAAGAACGCGCTTTCCCCTGAATTTCCCCTGTGAAACAAGAATTCTTGTGAGCTGTTCAAAAATTTTACAGAGGTCTTTTTTATCGCGATAAGCCTCCGAAACGCCGTCCGTACACAAAAATACCGCCGCCGGCAGATTTTCCGAGTAGTAGTGCCTGAATTCATCCGCCGCGTCAGAGTCGCAGATGGAGGTTGTTGCGTTGAGGAAACAGTTGTCGTCCCACGGTACAGGCTCGGAAAAATTCCCGTCGGGGCTTTCCGCAAAAATCCGCCCGTCGCCGATTTGAAGCCCGAACCAGTATTTGTCGGTGACTGCCGCGACAAGAAGGGTGCTTCCGTAAACGCTGTAGATATAGTCGTCGAAGCCCCAGTCAGACGGCAGTTTCGCTATTTCATCGTCTCTGTAAGGGTGTCTGCTGAAATCTTCGTAAACCTCATCGCCCCATCTTGAGATTATGCATTTTTCGAGCTGAGAAAGCTGTCTGTTTATATCTTCTGCGTTTTTAAGGAGATTATTTCCGGCGTTTTTTATAAATTCTTCCGCCGCCATAATTCCGATTGTAACCGCAAGCTCTGCGCCTCGACCGCTGCGAAAATAAGGCTCTGCACCGTGTCCGTCCGCAACCGCCGCAATAACGTACCCGTTTTTTTGAAGGCACGCCGAATAATCCTGACACGGAAGATCGTGACGAAGATGCGAAAGCCCGATTGACGTTCCGTTAATACAGCTGAAAATATAACCACCAACCAGAATACAGAATACAGAATACAGAGTACAGAATACAGAACAGAGGACAGAAGACAGATGACATTTTTGAGGTTTTAAACGATAAACAGAAACATCAAAATCTGTATTCTGTATTCTCGCCTCTCGCTTCTGTTAATCCCACTCGTCGTCACTCACAACCGCTTCGCCGCGCATTTCTTCTACAGCGGTTTTGAGTTCGTCTAAGAATTCTTCCTGCTTTGTGGGCTTTAAGCCGTTGTCTGCCACAGCGGCGGCGGAGCGGCTTGCAACCTGACTGCTTCGCACCGACACAAATTTTATCATCTTCTTAAGAAGCTCGCTGTTTGTCGCCTTTACAACGGAATTTTCGTTCCCGGTAAATTTCTTCAAAACCTCTTCGTTAGCGTCGTCCCCGACAGCGAGAGCAACCTTTATCGCGTGGACAAACCACTTGTTTTCGGAAAGCTCCTCGAGGGGTTTTTGCCACTCGTCGGTAGGCTCGCCGTCGGTCATGAGGAAAATTACCGGGGCGTATGAGCCGGCGGCTTCCTGCATGAAAGCGGATTTTGAAAGTTTCTCGCGAAGCTCTGTGAAAGCCGCGCCGAGGTCGGTTACGCCCATTGCCTCGATAGGCTCCCATCTGAAAACGTCGGCAGAAACGGGTCCGTCGGGAGTTACCCACTTTATGCCGTTTGAAAATTCCATCGCCGCAATCTTTATTTCGGCGTCCGGGTTAGCCTCCGACATCTTTTTAAGGTCGGGTATAATCTCCTCGATAGCGTTGTTGACCGAACCGATTTTAGTTCCGAACATTGAGCCGCTTGTATCTATAAGGAAGAATAAAACCATGGTTTTGCGGGGTACAGGGGCGCTTGTTAAAATACTTTCCGGCATTGTTTTTATCCTTTCAATAATAAAATCTTGTTAATTTGCGGTGAGCGTTAATCGTCGATAAATTCAATGTTTCAGCGTGGTTAATCCTCCGATTTGTCGATAAATTCGCCGTCTGTTTCGGGGAAGGTTATTGTAACGCCGGTGCGGATTCGCGTTACCTCATTGTTATTGCGGACAGTCTCGTTTCCGTCTGTGTCGATAACGAGCCAACCTTCGTCTGTGAGATTGCGAAGCCCCCAGATATTCGGATTTTTCGACCCCTTCGTAACCATTCCGACACGCTTTCTGTCGTCGCCCGTTTCGGATATTTCGTGTTCGTAGATGTATTTTCCGGGGTAAAGAGGGATATTCGCGTAGCGCGTTTTAAGGGTTATCGGGAGGGAAAGCGGAGTTCCGCAGTTTATACAGCGGTTTGCAGATTCCGCAGGGTTATAGAAGGTCTCAAACCCGCAGCCGCCGCAAGGGATTATCATCGTCTTAACCGTCCGATATATAAGCTGCCACTCTTTTTCAAGAAGCCGCGGCTTTTCGTTCTTCATAACGGCGTATGAAAATGCGTAGGAATATGCCTCGCGGAGTGTCTCGGGGAAGATCGGGAAACGCTGCAATACATTGACGTGAACGCCGCGAACAGGGCGGTTTGTGTCGTCTGATTTGTCAAAGATGAAAATCGGGTTTTCGGCGAAGATTTTCTGCTCAAGTTCCTCTGTCATACAGGGCGGCATCGCGGCTTTCCCTTCGAGGGGGTGGTTCATGTAGGTAAGGAGGAAGAGGATAACCGAGAGGGAATATTTGTCAGTCTGAACATCCGGGAGCTTCTGCCCCATGACGACTTCCGGCGCCATGTAACGGCATTTCCCAGCGATACCTAAGTTTTCACCATAGGGGGCAATGTTGTCGTTGTCGCAGATTAAGACTTCGCCGGAATCGGGGTTTATGAAAAAGTTTCCGTCGTTTATATCTTGGTAAGAATAACCTTTTTTGTGGAGTTCGCGGAAGCCCGTTATTATCTCAAGGGCGCTGTCAATCATCGCCGTGAGTGAAGAAAACCTCGTTTTCGCGAGCAGGAATGATGAGAAGCTCTTATAAGCCGGGGGGATTATCGGCATGATGTAGCCGAAAACGCCGTTATAGTCGTTCGTTATATCGACCGGCCAGAGAAAACGCTTGTCCGGCGCGCCCGCCGCGACATTCTGCTTAAGGTTATCGAGGAACGCCGTCGGGTTTTTATGTATATTTTTGTGGTACCATTTAAGTGCCATAACCTTCCCGCAATATTCGCAGTTATAAACTGTGCCCTGACCGCCCTCGCCGATTTTCGATATAACCGTTGCGGTTTTATTGTTAATAGTTGTTAAAACCCTGCCAGCCGCAAGTTCCATAATTGCTCCTAATCTATCTTATCGTGCCGTTTCGTGCGTAATCTCATTTAATGCTCTGCCGCGAGTATGAAAAGTATTCAATCAATCTTAATATGAACCGGGGTTTGCCTGTTAATATCCGTCTTGTCGCCGAGCTGATAAGATTCGTTTAAGCCCCACGCGTAAAGCTTTCCATCGGTTTTTTTGCAGAGGGAGTAACGCACCCCGGCGGCGGTATCTTCCGCGCCGTCCATAATCTTAACCGGGAATTTTCGGTTAACGTCTGTACCGTCGCCGAGCTGTCCGTGGAAATTCTTCCCCCACGCCCAGAGCGAACCGTCCGTCTTAACCGCGAGGGAGTGAAGTTCACCCGCCGCCGCGCTTTTTACGTCCGACATAAACATGACCGGGCGGGTTATAACCGCCTCTGACGAAAAGGATTGGGAATCGTTCTCAATATCGGGGATAAGCCCCCATGTCCAGAGCGTTCTGTCGGATTTCACCGCGATTGAATGGTAGGTCCCGGCGGCGGCGAAAAGCACGTCATTCATTATAAAAACAGGGGTTTTGCGGGTTTGGCGCGAACCGTCCCCAAGCTGTCCGAAGCGGTTTTCGCCCCAAGCCCAAAGCGTTCCGTCCGACTTTACCGCGAGGGAATGAAGCATCCCGGCAGACACGCTTACCGTGTCCGACATGATAATCTCCATGCCGCTTTTCAGCGTACGAATGTTGCAAAGAGTGCCGTCAAATCTTATCGCGTATGAATGCATCCGCCCGCCGCAGTCGATAAAAGCAACGCCGCGCATTATCGGAACGGGGTTAAAACATTCTTCCGCCGCGTCCGGTCCGAGACCGCCGAAGCGGTTTTCGCCGAAGCCGTAAAGCGTCCCATCAAAACCCAGCGCGAGGGAGTGACTCCAGCCCATCGAAACCGACTTAACCCCGGACATTACCTCGGTAGGTTGTCTTACAGGAGCATCATCGCCGACACCTGTGCTGCCGAATTCGTTTAACCCCCACGTGAAAAGCTTTCCTGTAGGGGTAATGAATGCCGATTGTGAAAATTTCCCTGAAAGGGTTTTATCAAACCGCTTCGGGCTTCCCGCCGTGACGGTTTTAATTATCTTAATCTGCGGTGAGGTTATATCAATGTCAAAGGCGTATGCAAGAAGCTCATATAATGTGTCTGCGGAAGGCGTGTCAATTTCGCCGCTTTCGGTAAAACCCGACAAAATCTGTCTAAGTCCGTTTCTGTCAGCGGTCGAAGCCATGGCAAGTGCTTCACCTTTACATATAATCCGCATTGCCGCACGGAGACTTCGCAATTTCGGACACAAATCGTCAAAAGCGGCAAGCAGTCTGCCGCCGTCAGAAAAAATATCGTCGCCGAAGCGGTCGCGTATGTAGCAGAAACTCTCAAGCGGGTCGGAAAAAAACTTCGATTTAACCATAATACTCACAAAGCGCAAATATATAAAACATTATACACTCTTTTTCGTCAAAAGTCAAGAAAAATATTTACTATTTTTAGCTTTTGTGAATTCCGCACGAGAAAAATGTTAATATGTGTAAGTTTCGCAACCTACCCGCCCGAAATTCAACCTTTTTTCTTATTTTTCGCCGCCCAATACGCCTGCGAAATCGCCATTACGGCGGCTTCCTTATCGCGGTCGGAGATTTCGCCCCCCGCGAACATTGCCGACACTTCCGAAACGAGCTTGTCCATATAAAGCGAGCCGCTCTGAGGGGTTTCGGACGTGTCCGCGCCGACAAGCTCGTCGGTCGTTATCCCGAAGATATTCGCGAGGGCACGCACGTGTTCAAAACGTGCGGCGGGCTTAACACCGCGTTCATAATTTTGAATCGTGCGGTCTGTAACGCCGATTTTTTCGGCAAGCTCTCGTTGGGTTAACCTCATTCGGAGGCGCTGTGATTTCAAAATATCTTTGAATTCCATAAATTATACCATTTCTAATTTTATCGAAAAAAATTTCTTGAAATTGCTATTGACAAGAATAATATTTCGTGTTACAATAGACATAACAAGAATATATTTTCTATTTCTATTATACAATACGAAAAATATTTTGTCAAGCGTTATTAAAAAATTTTTTTACGGTACTATTAATATGTTTATGAATGAAGCGTTCGGGGGCGGCGGGGGCGGGGGAATTGTCGGCGGCGCGGGTGTGCCGGCGGGCGGGGGAACTGCGTTCGGGAGCGGCGGGGGAACCCAAACCGGCGAATACCGCAAAATTCTCCACTGCGATATAAATAATTTTTACGCAAGCGTTGAGATACTGCACCGCCCTGAGCTTGCGGGGAAGCCTGTCGCTGTCGGCGGAAGCGCGGAGGAGCGGCACGGCATTATCCTTGCGAAAAATTATATCGCGAAACCGTTCGGGATACAGGTCGGCATGGCACTTTGGCAGGCGCGTCAAAGATGCCCCGACCTTATAATTCTACCGCCGGACTACCCGAAATACCATAAATTCTCAACCCTTTTTCGGAAAATCCTCCTCGAATACACCGACCTCGTAGAACCGTTCGGGCTTGATGAGAACTGGTGCGACGTCACGTTAATCTGCGGGAAGCCGGACGCGGCGCGGAAACTTGCCGACGAAATCCGCGAGAGGGTTAAGGATGAACTCGGGTTAACAATCTCAATCGGAGTATCTTATAACAAAATCTTCGCGAAGCTCGGCTCTGACATAAAAAAACCGGACGCAACCACCGTTATTTCGCCGACGAATTTTAAGCGCGTTGTCTGGGGACTCCCGGCGAGCGACCTTTTGGGCGTCGGGAGGCAGGTCGAAAAGGCACTTACCGGGGTTGGAATTTTAACGATAGGGGACATCGCGAACGCCGATATTTCCTACATGGAGAAGATTTTCGGGAAATGGGGAGCGTATCTTCACTGCTACGCGAACGGGCTTGACAATTCCCCTGTAAAGCCCGGGGACTTTACACCCGTTATAAAGTCTGTCGGCAACTCCACGACCTGCCCCAGAGACCTTGTTAACGACAACGACGCTCATATTGTGCTTTATAACCTTGCCGAATCGGTTGCCGAGCGTATGCGCGAAATCGGAATGTCGGCGACAACCGTTCAAATCAGCCTTCGCACGAACGATCTGCACTGGTTCGAGCGGCAGACAACCCTCCCTCGTCCGACAATGATTGCGGCGGAGCTTGCCGAAGAGGGAATGAAGCTTCTGCGGAAAAATTACGACTGGCGTTTGCCGCTTCGGAGCATCGGTATTCGCGGCGCAAAGCTTGTCCCATACGTGCCGAGCGAGCAAATCTCCTTCTTTGCGGAGGAAACAAAGCGGAATCGCGCCGAACGCCTCGAATACGCCGTTGACGACATCAGGCGGCGTTTCGGCTACGAAAAATTAGGGCGGCTTATCCTGAAATCGGACGGCGTAATCGGGCGGCTTGACGCGAAAACCGCGAATGTAATCCACCCGCTCGGGTATTCGTGAGCAGAAATTATTAGCCGTATAATAACATATTAACAAATTATGCTTGATTATTTCATATTTTTATAGTAATGTGTTATTAATAGTAATAATATGGGAGGCTTTAATATGAACGAGATAATCCGCACTACAGATTTCTTAAACTCCGGACGAGCTAACAAAATCGGTCTGTTTAACCCTGTTGCGATAAATAAAGACGGAACTTTTTTGTCGAAAATCCGCGACAGCTTTACTCTGACAATTTCTAAATACCTCGATACTGCCGGAGTTACAATAGATGAATTTTCGACGCGAAATAAAAAAATGCTTTCAGACGTCGAGAACCTGTCCGAAAGCGAAAAAGAATCTGCGTTAATGAGTTCGTATAAAGATATGCAGACGCATTTATATTTGTTTGCAAAAAACGAGCTTAACGCTGCGAGAGATTTTAAAAATCTCTTAGATCAAAAAGATTATTATTCGTCTGTCTTAAGCGGCGCAGATCCGAATACCGATTATCGCGACGAGGCTCAATATCTGTACGAAACATTCGGCAATGACGAATTCACCGACAAAGATTATTTACAGATGCGGCTTGAAGATACACAAAAAAGAATTAACGGTTATTTAGACCACAGTCATAAAATGGGTGAACAGATGAAAGCCGTCGGCTTCATAGGTATTTACGCTTCCGGTTTTATAGCAGCCGGCGGTGACGCTGAAAAAGTTACCGCGCTTCTTGATAACCCCGACACACTTAATGCACTCAAAGATAATCTCAAGTCACGAACCGAAGAAAATTACATACAAAAATCAGAAGAAGCGGTCGAAATATACGAATCATATTCAAAAGGTTTAGCGGACATTATGGAGAGCTATTATATTGAAAAATCCGAACAAAACGCGAAATCACATAACAATCCGAAATCTTTTCTGTTTTTAATAGAACAGATTAGAGACAAGTACAATTTATTATAACTGAAAGGATATCAAATGGAATTTTTCACAGTGAACAGTAATATCGAACTCGACCCCAAAATACTAATTCTTCTAATCCCGGTTTTCGTGCTAAACGTAACCCTGTTTATCATTGCTCTTGTTTCAATAATTAAGAGCAGTATGAAAAGAAACGAGAAGATTATCTGGGTGATAGTTTCGCTTTGTGTATCGGTTATCGGTCCGCTTGTTTATCTGGTTTACAGCGGTATAAATCGCAAAAACGGAGATGACGAAGATGAGTGAAGATGTTTTAAGCATAAAAAATCTCTCGAAAGTTATAAAAAACAACACTATCCTTGATAACCTTTCGCTTACAATACATAAAAACAGCATTTACGGCGTTGTCGGCGTTAACGGTTCGGGGAAAAGCACTCTGCTCCGAATTTTAGCCGGGCTTACGTCTTTTGAAAGCGGAGAGATTAAATACTTCGGGAACGGAGTGTTTCCGCATACCGCTTATATCTCTGACTTTCCCGGTCTTTATGACTTAATGACAGCTCACGAGTTTTTGCAGTATATTGTTGACTTAAGAAAAGAGAAAGCAGATTCAGAAGTTATAAAATCCGCCATTATCACAGTTGGTCTTAAGGATAATAAAAAGCACATCAAAAATTATTCACGCGGAATGAAACAGCGGCTCGCAATTGCTGAAACGCTGGTGACAAATCCGGAACTCATTCTTTTTGATGAACCGATCGCCGGTATTGATTTTGCCGGGCGTGAAATGTTTGTTTCGGTTATCAACGAACTCAAAAACAAAAGTACGATAATTATCGCTTCGCACGACCTTCGTGAACTTGGGAAGATGTGCGACAGAGCAGTGATAATTGATAAAGGTAAAAAAATCGTCGAAGACGAAATCGCAAGTCTCGGGAAAATCTTCGGCGGTGTTGTAATTAACATAACGATCGAAAGACCTCTTGAAGCAGAGGAAATCAACGCTGTAATGGGACTTCATCCTGATATAAACAGCGTAAACTCCGTCGGAAGAACATTTTCTATTATGCTTTCAAAATTAAGTAATCAAATCCTTCAATCTGTGATAAATTATTTCTGTGAAAAGCAAATCTCAATTGAGAATATAAGCGTGTCTGATGCGAAGCTTGAAGACATTTTTACAGGGGAGGTTGCCGACCTATGATAACGATGCTTAAAAAAGAGCTTCGCGAGCTTTGGCGTTCTAAAAAGACTATCGTCACATTCATAATTTTAGCGGTTTTGGCGATGACTTCGATTATTATGTCAAAATTCGAGCCGCAGATACTTAATGCCTTGCTTGAAGCGCGGGGAACAGAATTGCCCGAAAGTTTTATAGAATATCTGAGTACCCCGCCTGGTGTTTCACAAGCCGCAGCAAACTTTTTCGGCAATATATCAAACATAATGATTTGGGTTATTATCCTCACAACCGCGACTGCTGTTAATTCCGAATATATAAACGGCACATACTCGCTTTATTTGAACACTAAAAAAAGCGAATTCGTTATAACTAAATTTGCCGCAAGAATTATCATAAATTTCGGTGCAATTCTTCTTGCGGCGGCGTTTGCACTCCTTTATATTGCAGTGCTTTTTGAATCGGCGGTACTTCCCGGCTTTGCTCAAAGTTTGATTATACTATGCGTTTATGCCGCTTTTACGACGGCTTATTCATTGCTTTTTTCCGCCGTGTTTAAGACGGTTCTTAAATCAATCGGAATTTCGATTTTATTCTGCATAGTATTGCAGATGTTCTCGTCCTTCCCCGTTATCGGAGGCTATCTCCCCGGCGGGTTTGCTCCGCATATTTCGGCGTTTTTGTCGGGTGCAAATTCGACCGGGTATATTGCTTATCTTGTTATAACAGTTGCCTTAACTGCTCTGTGTTTAGTGTTTGCAACGATCGGTATCAAGAAATACAGGGTATAGAAAAGGTGAATTTATGAAAATATCAGATTTTGGGTCGAGATTAAAAGCCTATCAAGCCGGACAACAAGCTTCTTTTGTTAAAAACTTGTTTTCGGGCGGGCAAAAAAAGTCGGCGAATATCTTCACAAAAACGGATGTGTTTACATATCAGCCGATTTCGCTTTCTGATATTTTCAATGCGAGGTATGGTTCGGAGCTTCAAAAACTGCAAAAACTCGACATTTCAAATCTTCCGAAATCCGAGGTTATTCTTCTTGATGAAGACGGTTTGCCGCGCCACGGTTATATTGATGCCGCGAACGATAAAATTAAAATCCGCGAACGGAAAAATAACGATATTGAAAATCTTTTGTCGGAAAACGGCATTAAAATTTCAGAAGGCGAGAAATTCAGTTTTTCCGTTGACAGCAAAACGCTTAACGTCATCGTAAGCGGCGAAAATTCAGACAAAGCAAAACAGATTGAAACCGTCCTTAACAACAATAAATTCGGCAAAGAGATTATCTCAACCGCTAATCAAGCTTGCCTTAAGCAGGAAGAAATCGCTTCGCATATTCAGATGAGAAAATACAACGCGAATCAGAGTTTGCAGTATAAATTCGGCTGTTCGCTTGACGATATAACTTTCGGCGCGGATGGGACACCATATCTTCCGAACGGTCAGAGTATTGCAGAGGCTCTTTCGGGCGGAGCTGACACCAAACCGATGCTTTCTTCCGACAACGAAATGACAAAGGCAGTCGGCGAAGCTTTTGTAGAAGCTTATTTGAGACCGCTTCGCGAAATTTACAATGCCGGCGGAGCTGACGCCATAAGCGACTTCACAGTAACAATTGATTACGACAAAAACGGCTATATCGACACAATGACGGACGGCTACGGCTTTGGGAAAGATCAACTTGGATGGTATGATAAAATGAAAAGCCTTCGCGGGGATGCTGCGGCAATAACTGCTTATGGTTCAAAAATATTCGCATAAAAATATGCTTATATCTTTTCCGTCATAACCCCGTCGCGCATTTCAAACTTAACATCAGCCATCTGTGCGACTTCAAGGTCGTGTGTTACGACAATGACAAGATAACCCTCATCATGCGCAAGTTTTTTGAGGATTTCCATAACATTTTCGGTGTTCGCAACGTCAAGGTTTCCTGTCGGCTCGTCGGCTAAAATTGTTTTAGCCCCCGCCGCAAGGCTTCGAGCGATCGCGACACGTTGTTGCTCGCCGCCGGAAAGCTTAGACGGGAAACGCTTCATCTGTTCTTTTGTTATCCCGACGCTTTCAAGAAGTTTTTCGGCACGTGGTTTTGCATCAACCGGCGAAACTCCGCAAAGCTCCATAGGATAGCATACATTCTCCAAAATCGTCAGGAGCGGAAAAAGTTGAAACGCCTGAAAAATCATAGCGATACTTTCACGCCTGTAACAGTCAAGATCAAGCTTCGCAAGGCTTTCACCGCCGAATATAATCTCGCCTTCGGTAGCGAGGTCAAGCCCCGCCATCATTGAAAGCAACGTTGATTTTCCCGAACCGCTCGGACCGACAACAGCGTAAAGTTTGCCTGCTTCAAATTCGCAGCTTGCATTTTTAACCGCCGGTGTCGTTGCGCTTTTGTATGTGTAGGTAACGTTTTTAAGCTCTAAAACTGCCATGATATTTACTCCTTAACCTGTAATAATTCCATTGGTTTTTTGTTGGTCGTTACCGCCGCCGAAATTAGTGCCGCCGCAATGCTTGCAACAAGATATATTGACGCGCATACGGCAAGCGTTAAGCCGCTTTGTGCAAACAACCCGACATTATAAATTAGCAACACACCTGCGGCAACTGCAAGCCCTAATATGCACAAAATAATCTGTTCTAAAGACAAAATCGCAATTGTCCGCTTTTTTGTTGTACCCAAAACACGCATTATCGCCGCTTCTTTTGACGATTGAATGATAATGAGAATAGGCACAGCCGCTCCGATAAGTACAGCCGCAACTACTGCAATCGGGAAGAGTGCGATAAGCAAATCGCGAACTCGGCGTATGTTATCAAGCTCTGTTGTGTCGGTGTAGTAAGACGATGAACCTGCCCTGTCATAAGAGTAGTAACCCATACTTTCATCGAGTAAATTATCTAAAAGATCGT
>JAISIH010000072.1 GCA_031262105.1 Ruminococcus sp.
CCCCCCCCCCACCCACCCCCGACCCCTTTGGGGGGCGCGAGGGGGCCCCAAAAAAATACCCCCCCCCCCCCCCCCCCCCAACGTACCTAAGACGTTGCCCAGTCCATATAAGACTTAACGTTGTATAGTTCGGCGAGGGCATCCCATGTGCGGTCATCGACTATGCCGGAGGGGGGGAGACCGGCGGTTTGTTGAAGGGCTTTTACGGCGGTTTCGGTTGCGGGATCACAGATACCGGTTATTTTTACGGGGGGGATGTTGGAGTAGTGATCGGCGATTTCGTTAATTAGGGCTTGGAGGATAAATACGGTTGCGCCGGAATCGCCCTCGCAGATTTGAAAATCGCGGTCGGGGAAGGGGGAGATGGCGGTTACGGCGGAGAGGTAGGCTTCGATTTCTTTGTAGACTGAATAGATAGCGTTCCAAGTTTCCTCGTCTACGGTGCCGGTGACGGGGAGGTTATAGAGCGACTGGAACATGGTTACGGCATCGCGGGTTCGGGCGTTGTAGACGCCGGTTGGCTCGACGCGGGGGATTTCCTTGTTTTGGAAGGAGATGTAACGCAGGTAGGTCTGGAGTTCTTGGATAACATTTTTGTGTTGTGTTTCGGAGATTGGCATTTTTTCACCGTCCCTATGAGATTATGTAGCCGGGGTATTGACCGGGGCGTTTTGTGTAACCGTATTTGAGTTCGGTGTAAAGTTCGGTTATGGCGTCCCACGTTGCGAGTCCGATGTCGCCGGTTACGGGGAGACCGAAGCGTTTTTGGAAGGCTTTTACGGCGGCGTCGGTTTGAGGACCGTAGTAGCCTGTGGGGTTTTCGACTTTGGGGATTTCGGGGTAAGTGTCGGAGAGGAAACTTAAATATTCCTGAATAAGCTTAACATATTCGCTTGTTATTCCCTGTGTAAGATAATCGCCGGGGAAGAGGGGAACGTTTTCGCCGAGATATTCGAGGGGGACATTGTCGGCGATACCGCGGTAGGCGGCAAGGAGTTCCTGCCAAGTGCGGGTATCGACAACGCCCGTTTCGGGGAGACCGAAGAGTTTTTGGAAGCTTTTTACGGAAGCTTCGGTATCGGGACCGAACTCGTCGTTGTTTGCGGGGAGGGTTTGCACGTCGCGATAATATGAGCTAACGACAGCGAGGAGATAATCGAGACGGCGAATCCAAACGCCCTTGTCGCCGAGCTTCATTTCGGGGAGACGTTCGACAGATTGTTCGGCGAGGGATGCGCCGAGGGAATCGAGTTCGGCGAGCTTTTTCACGCTTGTGTAGATGTAGATAATTTTGTACCAAGTCGCGCTGTCGATTACGCCTGTAACCGGGAGATTGAAGACCTCTTGGAATTTTTTAACTGCGCTTTGGAGCGAGAGATCGTAAACGTTGCTGACGGGGGTTATCTTCGGGATTGCGGGGTAGTTAAGCCCGATTGTGTTAAGGCTTCGCGCCATACGCTCGACAGGCGGACCGCTTGAGCCGAGGGATAACGGCTCGCCGGGATATGAGGCAACATTATCCGGCGCGTGGACAGGCGCATCCTTAACGATATTTATATCGGGACCGTAAAACTGCGTTAAAATATCGTACGGACCGAGCCCTTGGTTGGCATATTCGACGCTTCCCCATTGGGTTAAGCCCTCGCATTGGGATTGTTTTCCGTCACAGAAGCGGGTCGCCATCGGGACAATGCTTCCGTCGCGGACGATATAGGAGTTAAAAATCTCGTCAACGATTTCGGAGATAGGCTCGTATATGCTTCGGTTTTCGACGAAGGCTTGGTCGTATTGGGTTGTGTTTGTTATATCGAAATCGTAACCGCGGGAGCGATACCATTCGGTATAGTAGCGGTTAAGGGCGAATGAAATTATCGCGTAGATGTTTGCGCGCAGTGCCGCTTCCGGCCATGTGGGATAGAGTTCGGAAGACGCGACATTTTTAATATAGAGCGGGAAATCCATCGTAACATTGCGGGCGGAGGAATCGTCCGGCCGCCCGAGATGAACGGTAATCTGCTCGGGTATGAAAGGTTCACCAACCATTTATAACACCTTTAGTTGAAATTTTTTAGCCTACGTTGTTGTTAATATCAGCGTTTGCGGCGTTCGCGGCATTTTTTTCGCGGATTAGGTCTGCGAATTCTTTCGGGAGGATATTAACACGCTCTTCGTTCTCGCGAAGGGGTACCATCTGAATCGGCTGAAGGGATTTTACCCCCGCGAAAATCGGAATCTTCACATCGGGAACGATATAATATCCCTCTTTGTAGACGGACATACGATAGTCGCGGAAAGGCTTGTCGGTCGGCGCGGGGTAATGGTCGAGATCGTATACCGGGACAGGGAGCGGAATTGTTTCGGTATAACCGCTCTCGTCGGTGACGAGCATACGGATAAGGTTAGTTCTGCCGTCGTCGGTAAATTCGGTTATGAGGATTAATGCGCCCTCGATAGGGATTGCGCGGTTTGAGGCATAGACCTGCGTCCGAAGATACCCCATAGCCTCACCGGGACGAAGCGTCGGCGGCACTTCAATGTAGCCGGTGTCGGGGACTTGCAAACCCGGAGAACCCGGCGTCGGAACAGGCGGCTCAATAAAACCTGTGTCAGGGACTTGAATACCCTCTGCCGGGGGTTGCGGCGGATTAGGCGGCGAGGGAGGTTTGGGAGGCGAGGGCGGTTTAGGCGGCGTGGGCGGAGCGGCAGCCGGACCTGTATCGGGAATCCCGGGGAAATTCGGCACTTCAATGTAGCCGGTATCGGGGACATAGGCTGGCGTGCCGTGGTTTTGCGCAGCGGGGGCTTGCGCGGTTGCTTGCGCCGGTGACGGTGCAGTTGCCGCTTGTGCTGTTGCAGTTTGCGCCGTTGCCGCCGGCGCGGGCGAAACACTGCGGTAGAGCTTCATCATATCTTGTTTGTATTTATCAATATTTTCAGGGCTGATATTCATTCTTAATCCTCCGATTATACTAATGCAATATCATTCTATGCGGCTATTATTAAAAAAAGAACAGCCCGCACCATGTACGGACTGTAAACTCTTATTCGGCGTAGAATTTTTCAATCTCGGGAAGAAGCTTTTTCGGGTCAAGCCGCTGGAATAAGACTTCCGGCGTGCCGACATTTTCTCCCGGCTTCATTCCGCCGTAATTTTGTATCGAATCGAAACTTGAATCGGGGTTGCCGAGCTGGGCTATAATCTTCGCCGAAGTTTCGGGCATAAACGGCTCTGCCATAACCGCGATAAAGCGAATCCCCTCCAAGAGGTTATAAAGCACAGCCCCGAGGCGCGGTTTTTGTTCCTCTGACTTTGCTAAGGTCCAAGGCGCGGTCTCGTCAATATATTTGTTAAGGCGAACCGCAAGCTTAACGATTGCCCTCGACGCCTCTGCAAGCCTTTGTTCCTCAAAAGCGGTGAGGTATTCATCGCGGGACAGGAACGCTGTTTCTATAACATCCCGGTCAATATCTTCGGTGTTTTTCGGGAGCTGCACCACGCCGTCGAAATATTTCTGTGCCATAGTTACAGTGCGGTTGACGAGATTGCCGATTGTGTTCGCAAGATCGGTGTTGAAATTTTCAATCAAAAGCTCGTAGGTTATGTTCCCGTCGGAGGTAAAGGGCATCTGCGACAGGCAGTACCATCTTACCGCATCGACACCGAAAAATTTTATCAGGTCGTCGGAATAGAGGGTGTTGCCCTTCGATTTGCTCATCTTGTCGCCGCCGGAAAGGAGCCATTGGTGTCCATAAATCCGCTTCGGTATCGGGAGATCGAGGCAGTGCAGTATTATCGGCCAGTATATCGAATGGAAGCGGAAGATGTCCTTCCCGATTACGTGCATATCCGCCGGCCAGAATTTCTCGAATTGCTCGTTACCCCCCTCGCCGTCGTAGCCTATCGCTGTAATGTAGTTAGAAAGCGCGTCAAGCCAAACATAGACAACATGGTCGGGGTCGGTCGTAACAGGAATCCCCCAAGAAAAAGACGTTCTCGAAACGCAGAGATCGTTAAGTCCCGGCTTAAGGAAATTGTTAATCATCTCCTTCGCCCTTGCCTCAGGATAGAGGAAGCCGGGGTGGTCTTCGATATACTTTTCAAGCCACGGCTGATACTCGCGAAGCTTTAAGAAGTATGCTTCTTCCTTAGCCGGTGCAACCTCCCGCCCGCAGTCCGGGCATTTGCCGTCAACAAGCTGTGAAGCCGTCCAAAAACTCTCGCAGGGGGTGCAGTACATTCCCTCATACGCGCCTTTATAAATGTCGCCTTTTTTAAGGAGCTTATCAAAAATTTTCTGAACTGCCGCTTTGTGATAATCGTCGGTCGTTCGGATAAACTTATCAAAGGTTACGTTAAGTGTCCCCCAAACAAGCTTAATCTCGTCAACGCATCTGTCGGCGAACTCCTTCGGCGAAACCCCCGCTTCCGCCGCCTTAAGTTCCATCTTCTGTCCGTGTTCGTCCGAACCCGTCAGGTAAAAAACGTCGTAGCCCGCTTTCCGCTTAAACCTCGCGACAGCATCGGTAAAGATTATCTCATAACAGTTCCCGATATGAGGCTTGCCGCTCGCATAGATTATCGCGGTAGTTATATAGTATTTTTCCATAAATTTCTCTTTATTTTCTTTTAATTATCGGCTTAACCTTAACCTTTGCCGGGGGCGGTATGCGGAAGTATCTTTCTAAGATTTTGCGAAGTCTTTCCGCAAGTTTCACGGAATATCCCGCCTTTTCAATTCTCCAGTGCCAATTCGAGCCGCCGACCGTTGCCGGCGTGTTCATACGCGCCTTTGAGCCGAGTTCCAAAAGATCCTGCATCTGAAAGATAACCGTGTCCGAGACGGACGCCGCAAGCGTTCTTATTAACGCTTCGCAGATTGACTCGCCGTTCGTTTTATTAATGTATCTGCGCATTCGCTTCTTCGTTTTCTTGTCGAGGGAATTGTACCAGCCGAGGGCTGTGTCGTTGTCGTGAGTGCCGATATAGCTTACCGAATTTTTAATGAAATTGTGCGGAAGATAGCAGGAATCGTCCCCGCCGAACGCGAATTCAAGCACGTTCATTCCGGGATAACCGACGTCAACAAGCATCTTCTGAACATCGTCGGTTAAGAAGCCCAAGTTCTCCGCGATAAGCTCGGGGATTTTATCATGTGGGCAATTTTCCTTGATAATGTCGAACATATGCGAGCCCGGACCGGTTTTCCAAACGCCGTTTTCGGCAGTTTCATCAGCCGCCGGGATTGCATAAAAACTCTCGAAGCCGCGGAAATGGTCAATCCGCAGAACGTCAAAAAGCTTCCCCGCCTGCAATATCCGCGAAATCCACCAGCTGTAACCCGTCCGCAGATGCTCGCCCCAAGCGTAGACAGGGTTGCCCCAGAGCTGCCCTGTTTTCGCAAAATCGTCGGGCGGACACCCGGCAACATTCACAGGGCGAAGATCCTCGTCAAGGTCGAAAAGCTCGGGACTCGCCCATATGTCGGAGCTGTCGGTTGAAACATAGATGGGCATATCGCCGATTAGCTTTATGCGGTTTTTTTCGGCATAGGCTTTTAAGGCGGCGAACTGTTTATAGAAGATGAATTGACAGAATTTCCAAAACCCTATCGAATATTCCGCAGTCGGGTTTTCTTCGTCATCTTTAATAACCGCCGCAATTGCCTCGGGTTCACGCCGGCGGAGCGGGTCTTCCCACATTGTCCACATATTCATGTTGTGGGAATATTTGAGCTTCATATATAAAGCGTAATCGTCAAGCCAAGGGTTCTCGGCGGCGAATTCGGTTATATCGCCCGAAAATTTAAGGTAAGCCTTATGAAGAATCTTAGCTTTAGCGGCAAAAAGCTCGTCATAATTTTCAAACTCGCCGATTTCAATTAAGTCGTCATCACAAAGAAGCCCGTCGGCGATAAGCGCGTTAAGGTCAATAAAATTCGGGTTCCCGGCAAAGGCGGAATAGGACTGATAGGGCGAATCGCCATACCCTGTCGGACCGACCGGGAGCATCTGCCAATATGAACACCCGCAAGATTTCAAAAAATCAATAAAGTCGAATGCGCATTTCCCGAGTGTACCGATGCCGTGAGGGTCGGGCAGGCTGGAAATATGTAGCAAAATACCGGCTGTACGCATAAAATTTCTCTCCCCGGATAAAATATCAGCAATACCAAAGCGTGGATACTGACATTATTATACCACATTCCGAAACAAAATGCAAGCAATTAATGTAAAAAATAACGGAGATAAAAAAATGGCTTACAATTACAGTAACGATTACGGCAGCTACAACACAAAAAAGTGGGCAGACCTTCTTAATCAAACTTCAAATCAGGCATCAAACCAAACGTCTAACCAAGCCTCAAACGAGACTTCAAACCAGACTCAGACAACCGGTAATCAGTCAACAGCCGAACAGACATCAAGTCAGACTTCAAGTCAAAATTCAAACCAAAATTCAAATCAATTTGGTAATTGCGGTAATTCCGTTAACCAAAATGGTGCAGATAACTGCGGTAATTCCGTGAATAACGCATCACAGTATTCACAAGCATTCACAGACTTTTCCGGTCTCGACGCAATCGACCAAGCACAGTTTAGACAAAACCGCCAATCCCAAAAAACAACCCCTCCCGATCAGGTTTAACAAACACCGAAGGCTGTTAATATTAACAGCCTTCATTACTTATATCAAATTTTAACCCCTTCACATCGCAAAAATCCTCCGCGAATTGTTTCCGCAACAAGTTCGGCGGAATAAATTTATTAAACTTTCCCGGGACCTGAAACTGTTTCGGGATAGTTTGCTTCGGGTCGGAGTCTGCCTTGTCGTGCTGTTCTTTCGGGATATGGAATTTATAGGGGTTAATTTCACCCGCCGCAACGTCGTCGATAAACCGCTCAAGTTCGTATGCAGAGCCGTCAAAATCGCACTCCGCATAAAGATTATTCTTCGGAAGAATTTTTATGTCCTCATTCTTCGCCGACATAGCGTAGGTTAAGGTGAAAAGCTCGCGAGTGCCGACCCACGGGAAAATCGCGTACTTGTCCGCGCCGATTTTTATAATTCGGCGGCTGTCAAGCTCGGCAGTCTTCGCGATGGTCTGCATCTGCAAAAGCCTGTCTCTGCAAGACTTTGTAAGATAAGGGTAATCGCTGTCGGTGAATTCGCGGAGAAGCACTTCGCGAACCTTCCTTATAACCTTCGTGTGGAAAGCAATCGGCTGTTCTGCGAGCCAGAAAATCCGCGCCGAACCGTCAAGCGGCGCGACAGAAATAACCTTCGCCTTTTCGTCAACGGCGGTAACCTTCCACGCCTTCCCCGCGAGGGCAAAGGTTGAACCGGGCGTAAAAAGCGTCGCTACCGAGCCGATAATTTCGCCCTTGCATTTTACGGTGAATTCCTCCTCCGTCTCGAAAACGGAGTAAAACTGAAAGTTATCCACAACACGCTCCGCCTTTACCCCGACGGAAAGCCGCCCACGTTCGTCCTTGACAATATGCCCGATGTCGATTAAATTTTGCAGTAATAATTTGTAGTCTTCTTTCGGAATATCCGAAAAGGCAGGCAGCGTTAAAATATCCTCGGCAAGCTTCGCGGCGGTAACGTCATTTGTGCAGAGATAACTCATTGTCTGGTGATATAGCAGCGAAAAGTTAAACCGCCCGACCGAAATCGGCTCGACCCATTTTTCTTTCGTGTAAATTTCAATAATCGCGATAACAAAGAGCATATCCCAGTTTATCTCATCAAGCGCGGTGACGGTGTCCCTTTTTTCCTCGTCGATAATGCAGAAAATCATCTCCGGGATTTTAGTTTCCGACCGACCGCTCCGCCCGAGACGCTGGACAAAACTTGACACCGAAAAGGGCGTACCGATCTGAATAATCCGATCGAGCGAGCCGAGATCTATCCCGAGTTCAAGCGTAACCGTCGCGGCGGTGACAATCGGCGCGTCCTCCGATTTCATCTGCTTTTCGGCAGATTCGCGGATAGTCTTTGAAAGGCTTCCGTGGTGGACACGATAAACGTCCGGGAGGTTATTATCCGTTGCGTATTTTTTACAGCGAGAGCAGTAAATTTCCGTCTCCGCACGAGTGTTGCAAAAAATTATCGCCTTTTTCCCCATCGTCTTCTGCACCAAGAATTCCGCAATTTTCGTGTAGTCAATTTCATCGACAAGCTGTTCGATCTTCGGCGAGGCTGTATGCCGCATTGTAAAACGCTGCGCCATGAGTCTGACGCGCTTTGCGGGCTCGTTAAGTATCGGCGTAACCGTTCTTATTCCCGTCGCCCCCGAGAGGAATTTTTCCGCGCCGGAGTAGTCCGATATTGTCGCGGAAAGCCCGATTCTTCGCGGAATAACGGGCGTTTTTTCATTGCCGAAGTTAATGAGCCTCGTAATCCGTTCAAGCTGACACAGGAGCTGTAACCCGCGCGGCGAGTCCATGAAATAGTGAACCTCGTCGATTATAATAAATCGCAGGTCGCAAAAGAGGGAAAAAATCGCGCCGGATTTGTTCATAAGAAGGCTTTCGAGCGATTCGGGGGTTGTCTGCATGACGCCGGAAGGGTTTTTTATGAGTTTGTTTTTCCGCGAAACGCTTGCGTCGCCGTGCCACTTTGTGACAGGGATATTCGCTTCTTCAAGGAGGTTTTCGATCCGCCCGAACTGGTCGTTAATGAGGGCTTTAAGCGGGCTAATATACAAAATCCCGACGGAGCGGGAGGGCGACTCAAAAAGCTCTGTAAGTGCCGGCAAAAACGCCGCCTCTGTCTTCCCCGAAGCCGTCCCGGAGGATAAAAGCAGGTGGTCATTGCTGTTAAAAATTACATCGCACGCGGCAACCTGAATAGGGCGGAGCGTGTCCCAGCCCTTGCGGTAGATATAATCGCGGATAAACGGCGCAAGCGCGGCATAACATTCGGTTTCGGTCATGATATTAATTCCTGTATTTTTATGTATTTATAAAATCGGCGGCGGTTAAGATTCGAGGAATTTTAACGCCGCTTTCTAAAAAATCTTTATCCCCGGTAACTAAAACGTCAACCCCCGCTTTTAACGCCGCACGCAAGATGGGGCGGATATTCGTATCAATCATTATTTTCATAACGTTTATACCCGTATTCCTTACGAATTTTCTCAAGCTCCGCTTCGGTAGTGCCTTCGCGCCGTATTTCCTTACAGATACGAATGACGTCTTCTTCGGAATATATTCCGGCTTTTTCGGCTTCGCCCTCCATCTCTTTTTGGATTTTTCTTAAGGCACTCATATTAATTTCGTACTTTTCTTCCGGCGTAGGTTCTGTCGGACGCATACTTATTATACCATCATTTTCAGTGACGTTTAAGACTACATTTTTTTTATTCATATAAGAGGGCAAAAAAGAAATAGGAAAATTAACGGTAAAATAGTCGCCGTTTATTGTAGAGTTCAAATTTGCAGACATCATAAAAAATCACCTCATCTATATTATACCACAATATAAGTTATTAGTCAACATCTGTACTCTGTATTCTCGCCTCTATCTTCTGTTATTAAACCTCAAAATCCGCGAATTCCTCCGCGACGGTCTCGGTCTCTACCGGCGTAAAAGCGAACCCGGCGGAAGACAGAACATCCCCGATCCGCATATTATCGGACTGCGACAGGATATTGAGAACCTCGATAAAATCGCGGATAATCTCACGCGGGGTAATCTGCTCTGCCGCACCGATCCGCTCGTATTCTGCCTTCAAAAAATCGACGTATTCGGTTTCTTTTATATCAGGGGCGTAGTCATAAAGCGTGCCGTGGAGAATCGACAGCTTCTCAAGCAGCACATACATCTCCTCCATCGACAGCGGCTTTAGGCGGATTATCGGCGCAAGAAGATCGCGTGTGCCGGTCTTTTCGCCCGAAAATTTCCCCTCTGTAAGGCGCGACCGCAAAGCCCCGTAGCTGAAAATTCCCTTTTCGGTGTCGTCTATGCACTGCGGAATCGCGCCCATAATTATCCCCATATAGCGTGCCTTGCCGCCGACAGCATCGTTATACATTGCGAGGATTTTTTCATAATTATTCTGCCTCGTCGTCCGATTGTGCAGATTATAAAGGTACGCAAGCTCGTCAATCATCACGTATAAGCCCTTATAACCTGCCCGCACCAAAAACAGCGCGAAAAGCTTTATAAAGTCATACCACGACTCGTCGGTAATAATAAAGTTAATGCCGCAAGCAGTCTTAGCCTCGGTTTTCGTGGTATATTCAGCCCTGAAAAACCGCAGTATCGCCGACTTTTTCTCGTCATCGCCGGTCTTATAAGCGTCGTAATACGAAGACAACGCCTTCGCGAATTCAAAGCCGTTAACCATTCCCTCAATTTCGTTTGTAACGGTAAAAATCCGCCGCCGGACCGCCGCTGTAAATTCTTCCGAATCCGGGTTAATTTCAACCGCAACCTCCGCCATTATCCCCGAAAGCCACTTTTCAAGAACAAGCGGCAAAGCTCCGCCCTCAGGGCGTGTCTTCGTCGCCATGTTGCGGATAAGCTCCCGATAGGTTGCAAGCCCCTGACCCTTCGTCCCCGAAAAACGCCGCTCCGGCGAAAGGTCCGCGTCAATAACCGCAAAACCGCGATCCATAACGTGGTTGCGGATTGTCTGGAGCAGAAAACTTTTCCCCGCGCCGAACTTCCCCGCGATAAACCGGAACGCCGACCCGCCGTCCTCAATCAGCACGGCATCATGAAGCAGGGCGTTAATCTCGCTCGTCCGCCCGACCTGTACATATTCAAGCCCCACACGCGGAACAACCCCGCCTTTGAGCGAATTAAGAACAGCACCCGCAATGCGCTTAGGAATAGCCAATCATATCACATCTTTACAACTTTTTTTATGCCCAAAAGATAATCGTCAATTATATTCATGCCCTCAAGAATTATATCGCCGGTGAAATTTAGCGCCAATTCGTTAAGGTGTTCTGCCGCAACCTCCGGCAGGATATTTTTCGCCAAGAGGAATCCGTTAACGTCCCCGCCCGATAGTATTAACGCTAAAATCTCTTTGTAAACAGCCTCAAGCGCGTTGTAGTAGTCTTCATAAGGATTGTCGGTGCTTGTTATAACGGGTTTTTCGGGCGTTTTTATAACAACCGGCGTGTCCGGGATTTCCTCCGGCGCAAGCTTTTTCGCAATCTCGTCCGCCTCTTCGCGAACCCTGTCAAGCTTTGAAAAATCAACCTTAACTTCAATCGGCGTAAAAGCTATCTCGGGCGGCATAGATTTTTGCTTCTTCGCCGGCTTTTTCCCGGGGTAAATTTTTATATCGGGGAAGTCTTCGCGCAAAACTTTGCAGACGGTTTCTTCAATCATTGCCGGGAATTCTTCCGATAAAAAATACGCCTTAGAATCCCGCCAGAGCCTGTAGTTCGGGACACTGTAGTTACACTTTTCCTCAAATTTTACCGAAAAATGAGCGTGACTTTCAAGGTTAATCTTCCCCGGGAAAGAGAGTTCGCGCTTAATAATCTGCTCGGAAAGCTTGACGAAAAAACTAAGCACAAGCGGGAATAATTTTTTGTCGGGAATAAATTCGCTCGGGTTAATTTTAATATGTGCGTTGATATTTTCGTAAATTTTATCAATAACGGCGAGGTAAAGGGAGTTTAGTTCCGGCGGCATTTTAATATTTTTGCCGGAAAGTTTTATAACCGCTTCCGCACGAAGTTCCTTGTTTTCGGAGCGGATAAAAATCTCGGGGTACGCTTCTGTAATCTTATATTTTTCGATAAGCTCGGGGAAAGTTTCGGAAAATTTATGCGTGTGATAATAATCGCGCAGAACGCGCTGCATTATTTTTCTTATCGCAGACGAGTTAAAATTCGCGGTGACAAGCGCAAGCTTTTCAAACCCGATAAGCGGCTCTGTGTACCTATGATAGGCAACCTCCGAAATATATGTTTTTATGAAATCCGAATTTTCATATACGCCGTTTTCGATATTATTCCGCCATGAAAGGTATTCCGAATATTCGTCAATGTCGAGATTGCGGAGGGGATTTGTGTCGGAACTTTGGATTTTTTTATAGGATAAAAGCGGCTCTGTCCGCATTTTTTCGTGAAGGGTTAAGCCCGAAAATGATAAAAGTCCGTCTTTGCCCTTAAGATATTCAGTGCAGATTTCGCGGATAATTTCATCAAGAATTTTTGACGAAATCATCTTCGCAAGTTTCTCCGAAAGGCGCGACCCGCCCAACGCTTCCATGCTTTCTGAGAGGGCTTTTGCGTTGTCTGAAAGAGGATATTTATAGTCGGTTAAAAGCCGCAGGTTTGCATCAATCTGCCGCTTGATAAACCCCGAAAATTTCCGCGAATATGACGGGATAACCGAAACGCTTCGCATAAACCACGTTCCGCGCCGCACGTAGGTTTCCGAATTCGTTAAAACCGCCTCCGTCGTCCGCGAAAATTCCCCCGCGTACAAAACGCCCGTGAAGGGATAATAATACTCCGTATCGCCGCTGTCGGAGCGGATTAAAACAACTTTGTCGATACAAAAGAGAGAAAAAAGCGAAATCGAATTCGTTAAAACGGCATTAAAAATTTTCGGGAAATCGCGCCGAATTTCAAAACGTTCGCCCAGAAAACGGCTCTTTGAAATGTCATAATCCCCGGCGGAATACAGTTTTGCATCAAAATCGTCAGCCGGCGGATTCATATAAGAGGGGAAGAAATTTTCCGCCCCGATGCTCTCGATATATTCCGAAAACGGCAGCGGATTTTCGTTAACGATATAATAATCCTTAATAAACCGACAGAGGTCTGACTTAATGTTCGGATATTTGAAGGCTGTGTTCGCGAGGATAAACGCGAGATTTTCCGCCGCATTTTCGCGGATTAGACATTCTGCGATGTAGATATAAATGTAGGTCGGGTATTTTGTGTTAAAAATTCCCTTTTTGAAATCCTCTCTGCGGGAGTAGTAACAATGGAGCTGTTCATCTGTAAGATATCGCCAGATATTCGCGCCGCCCGGGATATAAACGTCATCAAAATCCGTTTCGGAATATTCCCAAGCCGCCTCTGAAATCCGCCGGAAAGACGCCTTATCGCTCCCGCTTTCGGCAATCAGCCGCTTTATGTCGGTGAAATTTGAAACTTTTACGGGAGGCGTTGTAATTTCTGTTCCGGGCAGTATAATTTCTGCAAATCCAATGTCACCCGCAAAATGCGGCAAAGCTTTATTCGGGTATTTTTCCCGAAAACTACCCAAGAGGTCGATTATTTCGCGTTTTGAATTGTCCATAAACTCTACCCGCACAAAAAACTTCAATCTATATTATAACATATAAAAAAAATAATTGCAACCGTTAAAATAAAAAAAGAGTAAAATTACACCAATAATTTTACTCTCTCTTATTTTCTAAAATTTTTCAAGTAGATAATCAAGCGTAGTTTCCGGGACAAGTTCCGCGATTTTATCGAAATCTTTTTCTTCAAGCAGTTTTCTCACAAGGCTTGCTGAGATAACGTTTTCGCCCTGTTCTTTTCGAGGAATAACCTCGAAATCAACGCCGTAATCGGGGAGAATCCGCGCCATAGCTTCGTTATACTGCCTTGTGATGTTGTCGAGAGGTTCTTCCCCCGCGAAACGCACGGTTATACCGAGGGTCGGCGCAATCTGCTTCGCAAAAAGCTCGACGTCCATCGACGGGTCAATCGTCCTGTCCTGTATCTTTGATTTTCCGAAATAGTTTACGAAGGTTTTTGAGCTGATGATAAATTTCCCGCTCGGGAGAACGATGACGTTTTCAAGATCCGCCGTGCCTTTTTTCACAAGCTCTATTCTGTCCGCGAACGGGAAGAAAGACTTGTCCTCTTCGACAACGAAGATAAAGAGCTTTTCGACCTTCCCCGCCGCATATTCGATAAGGTATCTATGCCCGAGGGTAAAGGGGTTGCAGTTCATGACAATCGCGCCGATTTTCGGGCGAAGCTTGCGAAGTTTAGATTTATAATCTTCAAGCTCCGCAATTTCGGTATCGTTCAACAAATCGGCGGGTGCCTTTTTCTTATTCGTTTCAAAGCCTTTGAAAAAATCTTTTTCCTTGAGAAAATCGAAAAGTACCGAGGCGATTGCTTTTTGCCCGTTTTGGTTAGGGTGAAAAGTATCTAAAAATATGTTATCTCCCCAATTATGCGGGCGTTCAAATATATCACGGGTATCGGCAAGAAAAATTCCGTCGGGCAAAATCTCCTGCGTGGGTATTCCTGCTTGTGGGGAAATGTCATATATAAGTATATCCCCGGGTTTATAATCAATCGCCTTCATGCGGTTAAATTGATAGATGCCGCGATATAAAATAAAGTCGCCGTAGTTTTCAACCTTGTAGTCTGCTATACCGTTATCAATTAGAAATTGCTGTAAAAACGCCGATGAAGTCCCGCCGTCGGGGCAACCAACCCCGAAGATTGTACACCTACCGAAAAGATAGATTGTTTTAGTGGCATTTTCAATAACATTCGGTACAACCCGATGGTTATTAACAACATTTACATACTTGCTGCTGCGGTTTACAAGCTTAAGCACATTTTTTTCAAGATAGTTTTCTACAGGCGAAAGCAGTTCAAGTACATCGTATATGTCATAATCGTATTCCGCATTTTGCCGCGGGATTGGAGGTTTACCCCCCCCCCCCCCAAGGAAAATTCTTCCAAAATTACATCGTTAAACAGTTTCGGATAATAAGAACTCACGAAAATTTCCATATCAGTATACTGTTCTTTATTACACGGAAAATGCGGATCTATGTATAGAACTATCGGTAAAAACGGGTTTTTTTCGTGAATTTCGGCGAAATGCTTACCCATTATTATATTAAAAAGACAATCATCCCAAAAATTTATAAAATTATGAATATTTGAAGTCTTTTCAATAATCGTTACTGCTGCCGAAAAGCCGGAAGATAAAACAAGAACATTGCTGTCGGGAGTTAGGAAATTTATATTGTCGGCTGAAAACTCAGTGTTATATATGTTTTGTCCCGGATATGCAGTATTAAAATCTATGTCGCTAATCGTTAATTCAATCTCAATTGCGGGATTTAAGGCGAGTTCTAAATGAACGAATTTCGCCCAGATAAAATCGTCATGGTCGCAATAGATTGAAAGTTTTTTTATACCTTTTTTTATAAAATAATCCGCGAAGGAACAACCGTAGACATAGAGTAGCGGAATTCGTTCACATAATTTATTATAACGTTGAAGTCTTCCCGGTTTCATATTTAAGGGCTCTGCTATAACTTTCCCCTCCCTGTCAGAATATAGTAACAAAGCGGCATCATATAGATACCGCTTTTTGCCGGAATGGAGGAAGATGGATTCGAACCATCGAAGCTGAAAGCAACAGATTTACAGTCTGCCCCCTTTGGCCGCTCGGGAATTCCTCCGGAAAAAGCTGGTGAACGGACTCGAACCCCCGACCTGCTGATTACAAATCAGCTGCTCTACCAACTGAGCTACACCAGCGTGTCGAAAATTAAGCCCTCTCGACAGCTTTATTATTATATCATAAAATTATGGGGACGTCAACTGTGAAACTGAAAATTTACAAAAAATTAATAAATTAATTTACAGCAATGAAGTGTCGGGGCGTACTGCTACGCCGGGTTTTACGTATTTTGGGTCTTCTTCAAAGGGGACTTTTATGGTGCGGTAGTTTCTGTTGATGTAGGTTTCGAGGGCGTCGAAGCCGTCAATGTCTCTGTTTATATAGCTGCCGACTTCGTTGTAGGCGTAGATTCTGCCGAAGTCGTTGTATTCTGTCATGTCGGTTGTCGGGACGTCTTTTGCGGCGGCGTTAAAGACGGAGTAGGGGTTTTGCCCGCCGAGCATTGCCGAGGCGTAATCGTCAGATTTTGAATATTCCTCAACAAGATCCATGTTGTTCGGTATAACGTCGAGTTCGCGGAGGGTTTCTGCGTTGCAGGTAACCGCCTTTATTATATCGGCGGCGATATCGAGGTTGTCCGAGCCTTTCGCGGCGGACAGGAAAACGCCGCCCGACACGGACTGTTCCGGCAGGCGGCATACTGCCCAATCGCCGAAGGTGCCGTCGTCGCCCTCACTGCTTGCCTCTTCGGTTAAAACGCCGTCTATGAAATCCTTCGAGCCGATAAATGCAAGTGTCATGCCGTCCATACGCATCTCGGCACGCCATTCGTCCGTGTTCGGGAGAACACGCCCGACGTAACGGCGGTTTGTGAGGAGCATATGAAGCCGGCGGAATTCATGCCATCTTTCGGGGTAATTGAAGATATTGTCAGTTACAAGCGGCTCGTTTGTGTTTTGCATAAACGGGCGGTAAAATTCCGCGCCGGATGTAAACATTTGGTACGCCTGATTATCGGGGAGCCTGCCCGAATAAGCGATATAAAGGAAGTTTGCGGTTGTGGTTAGCGTATCCCAGTCGGCAATCGCCTCCGCCATGCTGTCGGGGTTTGCTTTGCCGGTAAATAAGCAGTCTTCCGCAATCGACCGCCTGAATACAAACACGTCCGGCGACACAAACCACGTCAAAGCCTTAACTGCACCGCTCTCGTCACTGCCGTAAGCGATGGTATAAGGATACATTTTAGCGGTATCATCTGCGGTTATGCCGATACTGTCGAGGGGGAGGCTGTAATCACTCTCGACGAACCTCCGCATATAATCAAAATCTGTTAAAAAGAGGTCGATTCTCTCGTCGGATTTTAGTTCTTCGTTGTCCTTTAAGGTGTCTAAAAGTTCTTTTGAATAATTTTTTTCAACTGCCGTAAATTTATAAGAAAAACCGTCCGGCAATTCGTAAACGTCGCCGATAAGTTCTGCGTATTTTTCGTCCGTAATATAGATATGTATAACCTGCCCGGTTTCGAGCGGGTCGGCGGTTGTTGCTGTGGTGACGGTGGTTTGCGGAGCGGTTGTAACGGAAGATTCAGCAATTGCCGAAGCGATATTTTCTGCATTAATCGCCGGCAGATCAGCCTGACAACCCGCAAGAAACAGAGCTGACAACAGCGCAGTTAACTTAACCTTCATACAATACCTCCGTCAAAACTATTTAGAAAAACTTACGAACAACCCGCACATTCCCCTACTTCGCCAACGATAGGCAGGGGGTCGATTCCCTGACGGGTGTAATAGTCCGAGAGGGCGGAGCGAATAGCCTGTTCGGCGAGAACCGAGCAGTGGAGCTTTTGTGCCGGGAGACCGCCGAGGGCTTCGACAACCGCCTTGTTGGTGAGTTTTAGGGCTTCCGAAACCGGCTTGCCCTTAACCATATCGGTCGCCATGGAGCTTGTGGCGATTGCTGCCCCACAGCCGAAAGTCTTAAATTTCGCATCGGTTATGACGTTGTTGTCTATTTTGAGGTACATCTTCATAATGTCGCCGCATTTCGCGTTCCCGACTTCGCCGATACCGTCGGCATTCTCGAGTTCGCCGACGTTGCGGGGGTTAGCAAAATGTTCCATTACAATATCGCTGTATAACATAATTTTTCTCCTATTCTAACGGTGAAAGCAGGGGTGCAAAACGTTCAAAGCTATTGCCATTGCCCAGTTCTTCCCAAAGCGGACTCATTGCGCGGATCTTCGCGACAACCTTCGGGACCGTTTCTATAATATAGTCTATTTCTTCTTCGGTGTTATATTCATTTATCGAAAGCCGCAGCGAACCGTGGGCGATTTCGTGCGGGAGACCGAGGGCTAAAAGCACGTGTGAGGGATCGAGCGAGCCGCTTGTACACGCCGAACCGCTTGATGCCGAAATCCCCGCAATGTCAAGATTAAGGAGCAAACTTTCGCCCTCAATCCCAATAAAACTCATGTTGACATTGCCGGGGAGACGGGAATTCATTCCCCCGTTAAGGCGCGAAGCGGGGATTTTCGACAGTTCCCTTATAAGCTTATCGCGCAGTACGGCAACCTTCGCCGCCCGCTCCTCAATGCCATTGCAGGCAATCGTCATCGCTTCGCCGAGGGCTACAATCCCGGCGGTGTTCTCCGTTCCGGCACGCCGCCCGCGTTCTTGGGCCCCGCCGTGGATAAACCTGTCGAGGGTTAAGCCGTTCTTGCTGTAAAGGAAGCCGACGCCCTTCGGCGCGTGGAGCTTATGCCCCGAAACCGACATCATGTCAATGTGTTGTTCGACAACATTAATAGACACATTCCCGACCGCCTGAACGGCATCGGTATGGAACACTACGCCCTTTTCCCGACAGACTTTCCCGATTTCGGCAATCGGCAAAATTGTCCCGATTTCGTTGTTCGCGTACATAATCGTAACAATCGCGGTGATGTCAGTGATGGCGTTTTTAACGTCATCCGCGCTGATATAACCTTCACTGTCAACCGGCAGATACGTTATCTCAAAACCCTCTTTTTCAAGAGCCTCACAGGTGTGAAGTATCGCGTGGTGTTCAAAATTCGTGGTAATTATCCCGGTTTTGCCCTTCGTGCGCCTTAGCCGCCTTGCCGTCTCCTTAACCGCCCAGTTGTCCGCCTCTGTCCCGCAGCCGGTAAAATAAATCTCGTTTGTCTTCGCGCCGATCGCCCTCGCGCATTGCTCCCTCGCCCGCTCTATAGCCCGCAGGGCGTTCATTCCGAGGGTATATATACTCGACGGATTGCCGTAATTATCGCGAAGGCAGGTCATCATCACGTCAAGAATTTCCGGCGTGATATTCGTTGTAGCGGCATTATCCGCATATATCTTCATGTAAAATTCCTCTTAACATAAATTACTCCATAATAATATTATAAACCCCGTTTATTAAATTTTCAAGTTTAATTTGTAAATTAGTATATTTGCACAATCTTTAATGCCATTTTTTATTAATTTTAACGATTTTCAAACTTTTCTATTGACATCAAACCCCCGATAATATATAATATAAACACTGTCCGCACGTCCGCACACCCCCAGCCCTTTTTCACGGGAGTTTAGCTCAGCTGGGAGAGCATCTGCCTTACAAGCAGAGGGTCACAGGTTCGAGCCCTGTAACTCCCATTTTGGTCCGGTAGTTCAGTTGGTTAGAACGCCGCCCTGTCACGGC
>JAISIH010000079.1 GCA_031262105.1 Ruminococcus sp.
GCAATCTTGAATTCCGGCGAATATACCTTGTTTTTACTTCCTTTTTTACGCATAAAAACTGCACCCTTTCAGTATATCATCTTTTTTATCAGATGTCTATACTTTTGGGTGCAGTTCAAGCTCGTTGTAAACGGATTTTTTGTTATTTGTTATGCAAGTCTTGCTTCTAACTTAGTAAGTTCGTCTGCCATTTCTTTAGGCAGCCTGTCGCCGAATTTTGCGAAGAAGGGCTTGATGTTTTCGCAGTCTTCGAGCCAGAGGGAATTATCAACGGAGAGGAGACCTTTTATTACATTGAGGTCGATGTCAGATAAACCTTCAATGTTGATGTCTTCGGGCTTGGGCTCGAAGCCGATGGGGGTTTCGACTGCTTCTGCCTTGCCGTCGCAACGCTCGATAATCCAGTCGAGAACGCGCATATTGTCGCCGAAGCCGGGCCAGATGAAGTGACCTTCGTCGTCGGTTCTAAACCAGTTTACGTTGAAGATTTTGGGGGCTTTATCGCCGAGGAGCTTGCCCATTTCGAGCCAGTGTGACCAATAGTCGCCCATGTTGTAGCCGCAGAACGGGAGCATAGCCATCGGGTCCCGACGCACTACGCCTACGGCACCGGCAGCGGCAGCGGTTGTCTCGGACGCCATGATTGCGCCGACGAATGTGCCGTGTGTCCAGTCGAAGGACTGATAAACGAGGGGAGCTGTCTTCGCACGGCGACCGCCGAAGACGATTGCATCTATGGGAACGCCTTGCGGGTTGTTGAATTCGGGGGAGATGCAGGGGCAGTTCTCGGCGGGAGCGGTGAAGCGGGAGTTCGGGTGAGCAAGCTTTCCGCCTTCCGCGATGTATTCGGGACCGTTAACCTTCGCGCCTTTCCATTCGGTTGCGTCAACAGGCGGGTTCTTGTCGAGACCCTCCCACCAAACGGTGTTGTCGGCGTTGTTAATTGCAACATTTGTGAAAATAGTATTTTTCTTGCATGACTCGAGGGCGTTGAAATTGGATTTTGCGGATGTTCCGGGAGCAACGCCGAAGAAGCCGTTTTCGGGGTTAATTGCGTAGAGTCTGCCGTCTGCACCTTGCTTAAGCCAAGCAATATCGTCGCCGACGGTGTAAACTTCGTAACCCTTCGCCTTATAGCCCTCAGGCGGAATAAGCATAGCAAGGTTCGTTTTTCCGCAAGCCGAGGGGAACGCCGCGCAGACATATTTCATCTCGCCGGACGGCTTTTTAATCCCGAGGATAAGCATATGTTCAGCCATCCAGCTCTCGTTCTTGCCCTGATATGAAGCGATACGAAGCGCAAAGCACTTTTTGCCGAGAAGCACATTTCCGCCGTATGCGGAGTTGATGCTCCAAATGGTGTTGTCTTCCGGGAAATGGCAGATATAGCGGTTTTCAGGGTCAACATCAGCCTTAGAATGAAGCCCGCGAACGAAATCGTCGGAGGTATCGCCGAGGTTGTCGAACGCCGCCTTGCCCATACGTGTCATGATATTCATGTTAAGTACAACATAAATCGAGTCGGAAACCTCAACGCCCACCTTAGCAAGCTTCGAGCCGATCGGACCCATGCTATAGGGGATAACGTACATTGTACGCCCCTTCATAACGCCGTCATAGAGCGGCGTGAGCTTCGCATACATCTCTTTCGGGTCGCTCCAGTTGTTTGTCGGGCCGGCATCTTCCTTCTTCGACGTACAGATAAAGGTTCTGTCCTCGACACGCGCAACGTCGTTCGGGAGGGTGCGGTGATAGAGACAGCCGGGGAGCTTTTCTTCGTTTAAGCGATAGAGCTTATCGCGGCTGTCATCGGGGAGATTCACAACCTCTTCGGTAAGCGCGTCAAGCTGCGCTTTCGAGCCGTCGATCCACACAACCTTTTCGGGCTTTGTAAGAGCAATCATTTCGTCAACCCATTTGTTGACGTTCGGATTATTCGTAAGTGACATATATTATATACCTCCGTAAAAATTTTCAAAAATCAAATTAATTATAGCATATTTCTGTAGATAAGTCAAGCATATCATAAAAATTTAACACTTGACGTACGTATAAATTTATGCTATAATTTATCTGTGAGAATTTTATTAATTTGACGAAAAAGGGCTGTTTACATATGGAATTTTTTCAAGAATTTTGCGCGGTTATAAGCCACAGTAACTTAACCGAAACGATACACGATATTTGGGTTCATTCGCCGAAAGCGGCGGCGGCGGCATTACCCGGTCAGTTTGTCAATATCAAAGTCAAGGGGTTTTTCCTCCGCCGCCCGATTTCAATCTGCGAAGTTTCGTCCGATGCTTTGCGGCTTGTTTTTGAGGAACGCGGCGAGGGTACAAAAGCCTTGGGGGGCATTATGCCCGGCGATGGGCTTGACGTTTTAGGTCCGCTCGGGAATCGCGGCTTCTCGACCGATAAATATGAGTCCGCAATCCTTGTCGGGGGCGGGATCGGAACGCCGCCGCTTAAGTTTTGCAGGAATTCGCTCAATAAATCCGCCGCTGTGCTTGGCTTTCGGAACGAGGCTCAGGTTATAATGGCGGGAGAATTCGCCAATGTTCAGGTCTGCACCGACGACGGAAGCAGAGGGCATCACGGCAATATTAAAAAACCGCTCGAAAAATTCCTCAAAACCGGCAGTTACGAAGCCGTTTTTGCCTGCGGACCGAAGCCGATGCTTCGTGCTGTCGTTGCCCTTGCGGAAAAATATAACGTTCCTGTCGAAATAAGCCTTGAAGAACGGATGGCTTGCGGGGTCGGGGCTTGTCTGGGCTGCACCTGTAAAACGGTTGTCGGCAATACTGCCTCATACCCGCGTGTATGCAAGGACGGTCCTGTCTTTGACGGAAAGGCGGCGGTGTTATGTTAAGCACAACATTTTTGGGCGTAAACTTCAAAAACCCGATAATTGCCGCCTCCGGCACGTACGGTTACGGCAGAGAATACGAGAGCATTATCCCGCTTGAAACGCTCGGCGGAATATCGGTTAAGGGGACAACACTCCTCCCGCGTTCGGGCAACAAGCCCCCCCGCATTGCCGAAACGCCCTCGGGTATGCTCAATTCAGTGGGACTTCAGAACCCCGGGGTTGATGCGTTTATCAAAAACGATCTCCCCTATTTGCGGAGCAAAGACATTGCAGTAATAGCAAATATTTCCGGGAACACTCCCGATGAATATGCCGAACTTGCGCGTAAACTCGACATACCCGGCGTTGACATCATAGAGGTTAACATATCCTGCCCGAATATCCGCGAGGGCGGGAAATCTTTCGGGGCAGACCCAAAGGCGGCAGGAGCGGTTACAGCGGCGGTTAAGGCGGCGGCGGGCAAGCCCGTTATGGTAAAATTAACCCCGAATGTCACGAGCATTGTCGAGATTGCGAAGGCTGTCGAGGCGGCGGGTGCAGATGCATTGTCGCTTATAAACACACTAACCGCCATGCGGATTGATATAAAAACAAAAAAGCCGATTTTAGGGAACAACACCGGCGGTTTGTCCGGTCCGGCAATATTCCCGGTTGCCGTCAGGATGGTTTATGAAGCTTCACGGGCAGTAAAAATCCCGGTTTGCGGAATGGGCGGAATTGAAACTCCCGAAGATGCCATTGAGATTATGATGGCGGGGGCGGCTTGCGTTCAGATAGGCGCGGCGATATTCCGCGATGCCTATGCGCCGAAGAAGATTGTTGACGGACTGGGCGAATACTGTACTGAAAACGGCTTAAAAAACATCTCCGAAATTGTCGGGTCGGTTAAATTTAACGAAAGAGATAACCAGTGGTAAAACTATATATAATCAGGCATTGTCAGGCGACAGGCAACCTTTTGCGGCTTTTTCAAGGCACAAGCGACACCGACATTACCGACGAGGGGAAAGCCCAACTGCGGCTTTTGACAGAGCGGTTTCGGGATATTCCGGTTGACGTAATCTGTTCAAGTGACCTACAGCGGGCAATGATGACCGCCGCTGCCGTGAATACCCACCACCGCAAGGCGATTGTTCCCACGCCGCTCCTTCGCGAGATTAACGGCGGGGATTGGGAAGGGAAGGATATTCGCACCTTCCCCGATGAGTTCCCTACGGCAAGCGACCTTTGGGAGAATGTGCCGGAGTGTTTCAGAGCCCCGAACGGCGAGTCTATGACCGAAGTTTACAGACGTGTGACAACCATCCTCGAGCAGATTGTTACCGATTGTGACAATAAAACGGTTGTGGTTGTGTCGCACGGCTGTGCAATACGAAATCTGCTCTGCTTTATAAAATACGGCGACATTAAAAGGCTTCGCGACGTCGAATGGTCGAAGAACACGGGCGTTTCGTACGCCGAATTCGACGGCTCATGGAAACTTATCTTCGAGAACGACATCTCACATTTGCCGGAGGAGAAAAGTGGTAGTTTTAGCGGTAGATTACGGTAAAACACGCACAGGGCTTGCCAAATGCGACAAGGCAGAGATTTTAGCCTCGCCCATCTGCGTTATTACCGAAAAGAACACAGAACGGCTTTTGGAGCGGATTAAGACGGAGGCAGAAAATATCGGCGCGGAGCTTATTGTTGTCGGAAATCCGATTAATATGGACGGTTCATCGGGTGAAAGTTCAAAAAAGTGTGCTGACATCGCAGAAAAGTTAACGTTAATCACCGGCTTAAAAACAATTTTATGGGACGAGCGGCAAAGCACCGTTTCCGCCGCATACTATCTTAATCAGACGAATGTACGCGGGAAGAAGCGCAAGGGCGTTATAGATGCGGTTGCGGCGGTTATTATCCTTGAAAGTTACCTAAGTTACAGTAATAATAAGAAAACTCCTTGAAAAGGGGCGAGGGCAAATGTTAACCAAGAATGAAACGATAAAACTTGACATTATTCGTATGACGAGCGAGGGCTTCGGCTTAGGGAAGTATGAGGGAATGGCGGTTTTTGTGCCGCTCTCAGCCGTCGGGGACAGCCTTACGGTAAAATGTGTCAAGATCGCGAAAAACTACGCATACGCGATTATCGAGAGTATCGACAAGCCCTCGCCGTCAAGGATTAAGCCCGACTGCAAGGTTTTCGGGAAGTGCGGCGGCTGTGACTATCGCCACATAAGCTACACTGCGGAGCTTGCCGCGAAGCTTAAAAATGTCGAGGACGCTTTTACAAGAATCGGCGGTTTTTCATTTGACCGCGAGATACCGATGTATTCTGCGAGGCAAACCGACCATTACCGCAACAAGGCGCAAATCCCCGTTACCGAAGGGGTTTTGGGCGAATATGTCAGCGGGTTTTACGCCTCCCGCTCTCATAGGGTTGTGCCGCATGAAAGATGCCTTCTCGGTCCGAAGGTTTTCGACAACATCGAAAAACGCGCTTTGGAGCTTATTAACCAAAGTTCAACAGGTCACATTAAGCACATCTACATAAGGCAGGGGCATCATTCCGGGCAGATTATGCTTGTCTTTGTCACCGACTCGGACGTTAAGCAGGAAATTATGCCCATTGCCGAAAAATGTTACACCGAATTCCCGATGATAAGAAGCGTTATGATGAATATCCAACCGGAGGATAATAACGTTATCCTCGGGGACACGAACGTTCTGCTTTTCGGCTCGGAGACAATAACGGACGACATCTGCGGCAATAAGGCTGTGCTTTCCCCGCAGAGCTTCTATCAGGTTAACACGCCTCAGGCGGAGAATCTTTATAAAATCGCCGTGAACGCCGCCGGGCTTACCGGGGAAGAAACGGTTCTCGACCTATACTGCGGCGCGGGGACAATCGGAATGGCTTTCGCCAAGTTCGCAAGGCTTGTTATCGGGATTGAGATTGTGCCGGAGGCGGTGAATAATGCCGCGAATAATATCATCGCGAATCGTATCGAGAACATGGAAGTTATCCTCGGCGATGCCGAAACCATGTCGGACGTTATCAAAGCGAGGGAGCTTAAGCCCGATATAATCGTAACTGATCCGCCGCGAAAGGGTTGTTCGCCCGAAACGCTCGCGGCGATGATAAAAGCAAACCCGAAGAAAATCATCATGATTAGCTGTGACCCGGCAACAGCCGCGAGAGACTGCAAAATTCTCCGTGACGAGGGCGGCTACAGCCTTTCGGCACTCTCCGCAGTGGATATGTTCCCCAGAACTGCAAATATTGAGACGGTAGCTGTGTTTGTGAAATAATCCGCCGCGGATACGCCGAATTGACCGCCGTGGTTGCGCTGAATTGTCCGCAATTTCCATATATAACAAAAAATCTGCCGCGAAAAATCTCGCGGCAGTTCCATTACACCAATTTCTTCAATATCTTCTCTTCGACTTCCTTTATTACGCTTTCGTCGATTACATTTTCGTAATACTGCTCGGTTTTGCGTTTTGTCTCGCGGACGGTGCGGAGGGCAGTTACTGCCTCGATTAGAAGAGACTCCGCCGCCTCGTTGTTAAAGCGCATACGCTGACGCTTCGCGGAAAGCTGACTTTTTCCGTAAAACCGCATGAAATTTATCGAGCGGCTGTTAATCCCGAGCGGTGCAATCGCGGTTGAACTGTAAAAATATAGGTCAAGTTCCGGAATTGCGATATGTGAATAAACATCGAAATAATCATTTTCAAGGAGCGGATTTTTGCTTACAATTACATCAAAACCCCTTGCAGAAGCCTCGGACACAAGCCTCGAAAGCAGATGATTCGCCCCGGCGGAATAATCGTCCGCCAAAACATAGACGGTCCCGGTTTTCGGGAGAAGCGTTTTAATTCCATCGGCGGTCAGGGCAGAGCTGTAGCGATAGATAACCCGCCCCCTTGTCACGTCGTCGGGGTGCAATGCACTCCTTTTCGGGAGGATTTTTTTTGTAAACCTCATGAAAAACGCTTCCAACTTTTCGAGCAAAACCGTACGTTTCGCAAGGTCGAAATTATCGTAAAGCACCGTCGAAAGTGCTTTTATACAGCGTTCTGCGCGTTCGGAAGAACTTGTTAAGGCGGCGTAAAGATCCGCAAGCTCTTCCCTTGCAGCCTTGAGCTTCTCTGTATCCCACGATTCCGAAAGGTTAACAATCTGCCCGGTAATCCCGGCGATTTTCGGCTCGAAAAGGTGCGGGCTTATGCTGTCGCAGATTATAACCTTTTTTTCCGGGAAGACAATTGCGTCGATCGACTCGGGGTCGACCGCGCAATAATAAAGCTCGCAGTTTTTCTGCTTCTCCGTAAATCTGCTGATAAACCCGGAACAGCTTGCCTCGCCCTTTAGTATGTAGGTGAAATATCCCGGCTCGTCGATTGAGTCGCCGAAATTCGTTTTATATCCCGACGGAGACATACTCCCGATAAAATATTCGTTAATGGAAATCACTGCCTTTCGGTAAAATGACTGATTTAATAGTACATTTTACGTTAAAGCAGTGATTTTGCTACAATATAAACGCCGGTTTTGCGCGATTTTCTTAAACCCTATCCGTCTGCGTTAACTTTTTTTGAAGCCACTGTTCGCGGGTAATTAAAACGGAGCGGGGCTTTGCACCCTCGTATGGTCCGACAATCCCGGCTTCTTCGAGGTCGTCCATTATCCTTGCCGCACGGGCATAACCTAATTTCAGCTTGCGCTGGAGGTAGGAAACGCTTGCCTGACCGGCGTCGATTAAGACTTCGGTTGCGCGGTCGAAAAGGTCGCCGTCGGTAATTTCATCGGGGTTAATGTCCTGCATAACCTTTTCTGTCTTCGCGGCGGGCATATTCTTCTCAATCTCGCGCATAATCTCGTCGGAATAACTTGTGTCGGGGAGCAGCCCTGTGTCAGAGGCGTTCTTGATAAAATCAACGACAGCCTCGACTTCCTTTGTTGAAACAAAACAACCCTGAATACGAACGGGTTTCGGTATCCCCGAGGGGTAATAGAGCATATCGCCGTTCCCAAGCAGTTTTTCCGCCCCGGCAGTGTCAATAATCGTCCGCGAGTCAATCTGTGACGAGACGGTAAGGGCAATCCGCGACGGAATGTTCGCCTTAATAAGCCCGGTTATAACGTCAACCGTCGGGCGTTGGGTCGCGATTATAAGGTGCATACCCGCCGCCCTCGCCATCTGCGCAAGGCGGCAGATTGAATCTTCAACCTCATTCGCCGCCGCCATCATAAGGTCGGCAAGCTCGTCAATTACAATTACAATCCGCGGCAGAAGCTCGAAATCCCCGGCAATCGCCGCTTCGTTATAACCCGCAAGGTCGCGGACATTCCGGTCGGCGAAAAGCTGATACCTCTTTAACATCTCTTGGACAGCCCACGAAAGCGCGCCTGCCGCCTTGCGCGGGTCGGTTACAACAGGGATAAGAAGGTGCGGTATGCCGTCGTAGGTCTTGAATTCAACCATCTTCGGGTCGATTAAAACCATTCTTACGTCGTCTGGGGAGGAATTGTATAATATCGACATTATTATACTGTTTGTACAAACCGATTTCCCCGAACCTGTCGTTCCGGCAATGATAATATGCGGCATCTTCCCGATATCGCCGACGATAACGTCGCCGTCGATATTCTTCCCGACGACGAACGAAAGCTTGCTTTTTGCGCGGACGAATTCTTCCGACTCGATAAGCTCGCGGATCGAAACTATATCCTTAATCTTGTTCGGGACTTCAACGCCGACGGCGGCTTTCCCCGGGATCGGCGCTTCAATCCGCACCCCGGCGGCGGCAAGATTTAGGGCAATATCGTCCGAAAGCCCTGTTATCTTCGAGATTTTAACCCCGGCGGCTGGTTGAAGCTCGTACCTTGTAACGGTTGGACCTCTGTGTATATCGACAATCCGCGTCTGTACGCCGAAACTTTTCAGCGTTTCGACGAGGGTATCGGCGTTCTGCTTCATCTCGGCTTCGGCATCGGACAAGAGAAGCTCGTTGTTGGCACGATTTAGGAGGTTTAAGGGCGGGAATATATATACCTTCGCCGTCGCGGGAGTTTCAATCTCCTTTTGAATGTCGGCGGCGGTCAGCATTTCGGGCATACCCAGTTCGCGGGGGTCGGTAATCTTATTTGAAGCAAGGGTCGAGTGTTTTTTCTCGTCGAAATCTTCCGCACGTAGCGCAGTTATGCTCCCCGATTCGATTATGCTGTCGCGGCGCATCTTCTCCTCCGCCGCTTTTTTCACAATCTGGGCGAGGTCGTTGTCAGGGTTTTGGGCTGAATTTTGGGCAGGAGCTTGGGCGACATTTTGGGCGGCTGTTGAGGCGGATTTATCGGCAGTTGCCGGGGTTATCTCGGTAATTGCTGAATTTTTATTCGCGGGGGTTTCGGGCATAATGTCGGTTACGGAAAGTTTCGCCGGCTCGTCGAGGTCGAAAGGCAGTTCTTCCTGCTCCTTAACAAGCACCACATCGGAGGGTTTAAGCGAATTGATAAGGTCGAAATTGAAGTTTTTGCGTTCCTCCTCCTTCTTTGCGGTAACTGCTTTTGACGGCTTTTCGGGCTTGATGGGCTTTTCGGGCTTGGCGGGTTTTTCCGGGATTTCTTCCTCGTCATATTCCCGACGTATTCTGAAAATCCCGAAGAAATGCCTTATTGCATTGATGAGGTCGGTGACAGATTTATTCGTCAAAATCATAACATAGGCGAAGATAATAAGCAGGATAATAATCGTCGCGCCGGTTTTCCCGAATGGCAGAAGCAAAAGCCCCGACAAAAGCACGCCGCAGACCCCGCCGCCGCGAAGCTCTTTCCCCTCCTCATAAAGCGCGGGCAGAATGTCTTTCCAAAAATCCCCTTCGGGGAGGCTCCCCACGAGGATAATCTGCAAACAAGCGGTCAGGAGGAAGACGGAGATAAGGCACTGGACAGTCTTGCTCTGGATATCAACGCCCGTCCCGGCGATAACTATCGAGACGTAGATGAATATGAACGGGATAATATAGGCGGCAAGGGAGAACATTCCGAGCATGATATTATGTATTGTCTCCCACGCGGACTCCCCGGGGATAACCGCAAACGCAAAGAGGAGCAGCCCCGCCGCAAAGAGTATTACAGAAACCGCTGATTTTTGTTTCATTCTTTTCACCGTCCGTTATTTTTCATCAAGTTTTTTTCGGTTTAGGAAAAAGTAGATTGACGACAGGGAAATTAAAGCCCCGGGGATAAATATGACAAGCTTTATCGGGATTAAATTCTGTTCTTCAAGCGGTGCAATTAAAGCCGAGCCTATCGGAAGCCCTACCGTCATTATCATAGTCGCGACGGCGAATGTCCGCCCCGTGTAAGCCGGGGAAGCCTTCGTCTCGATAAGGGTTTGCGCGGGGGCATCATAGAGCGGCATAAACACGCCCGACATGAACATGAAGAAGATATAGCCCCAAAAGTTATTCATCACAGCAAGCATTGCGGAGCAGAAGCCGAAGCCGCCTGCCGCAAGGGCAAGATTTCGCGAGTTTTTCTTAAACCCGCCCCAAGCGGTGAGGATTATTCCGCCGGCAACCATTCCGACAAAGTATGAAGTCTCATTAACGGTCAGCCGCCAATACTCCGCACCGTATTCGCGGATAACTAAAATCTGGTTAAGGAGCGTTATCGGCGAAACGACAAGTTCAAAAAAGATGAGGTATAAAAAGAGCGTTTTAAGCAGTCTGCTCCCCGCGATATATTTTACGCCGTCCTTTAGTTCGGTTAGGAAGCTGCCCGTATGCGGCTTGGTATGATTCGGGATTTTTACAAATAGCAGGACCGCCATTCCGACCGCCGCGAAAGCTACGCCGAGGTAAAGAACCTTCTCGAAGGTGAAGTTTGAGAGGAAGATGCCGCCGATTGCCGGGGCGGTAAAGAGAGCGACCGATTCGGAAACGCTTCTGAACGCGTTAAGCTTCGTTATCTCCGGCTCGTCGCAGATGTCGGGGATAACGCTCCCGATTGTCGGGAAAAGCACGGCTTGTCCGATACCGATTGCAATTACGCAGGAAAGTTCCATCCAGACGTGGTAGTAACCTCCGGTGTAGATTATCGCTAAAATGAGGGTGAAAGAAGCGATTATGCCGTAGGTTATGATGATAAGCTTTTTGCGGTTATGCCTGTCCGCGAAGACTCCGGCGATTGGTGCTAATAAAAATGTCGGCAGAAGGTACAGGTCGGATATTATCGCAACCATTACGGGCGAATTTGATGAAAGGGTTACATACCACGAGATGGCGAAGTTAACCGTCATGCAAAAAAACAGAATTAAGCTTTCGGATATTATAAAAAGGCGTGCGTTAAAAAGCTTGGATTTCATATATTTATTATTCCGAGGCGTTCTGCAATTCCGAGTCCGATTACAATTATCCCCAAAACGCCTGTGTAGTAGGCGAAAATCTTAAATTTATCCGACACAACAAGAAGCTTTATAAGTTTTATCGAAGCGTATCCGACAATCCCTGCCGCAACCGCGCCGATTACGAGGGGAAGCACCTCAATCTGTACATCTGCCGCCGCCGCTTCGCCGATTTCGAGCAACGCGCCTGCAAGGATAACAGGTATGCCCAAGATAAAGCTGTAGTTAACCGCTTCGTCTCGCCTCATTCCGGTAAGCATCGCCGCCGCAATCGTCGAGCCGGAGCGGCTAACCCCCGGGAGCAGGGCAACGCCTTGGAAAAAGCCGATAAAGAGGGCAGACGGGGCGGTCGTCTCCCCGGCAAGCTTGGTGTTATTTTTCGAGAAATGTATGCTGATAAAGAGAAGCACGGATGTATAGAGGAAGGACACGCCCTCCGCGATAATGTCGGGGTCGGAGGCGAGGGCGTTGAAAAAATCCTTGAATATGTAGAATATAAACAGCGGCAGAATTGAAATGATAATCATTATTATCATTCGCCTATTTAGATTCATCGTTTTCCACTTGAATTTCCCGGTGAAGATGTCGGCAATCATGCAAAACGCTTCGATAACGAGTGCTTTTATTGTTTTCCAAAAGGCGATAAAGACCGCCGCTAAAGTTCCGAGGTGCAAAACAAGGGTCATTAGCACCGATGTATCGCCCGAAAGACCGAAAAAGTGTTGGAAAAGGGAGAGATGCCCCGACGAGCTTACCGGCAAAAACTCGGTTAAGCCTTGCAGGATGCCCTGTAGAATGCCGTCTGTAATAGTCATAAATCTATGTAGAGCAGTTAATAAAATTAACTGCAAACCCTTCTATAGCAATTCTGTCTTCTGTCTTCTCGCCTCTGTCCTCTGTTATTGGTAACGTTTCGGTGTAGTTTCAATTAAGTTATAAAGTGCCTCAAGTGCGTCCGAAAGCCCGCCGAGTTCGCTTATTAAGCCTTCTTTCACAGCCGTTTCGCCGTCTAAGACCGTTCCCATGTCCATGGTGAGGTCGGCGGTGTTTAGCATAAGCTCGCGGAAACGCCCGGACTTTATTCCGCTGTGGCGTTCGACAAAGCCGATAATCCGATTTTGCATATCTTCAAGATAGGCAAAGGACTGCGATACGCCGAGGACTGTTCCGTTCATACGCACAGGGTGGAGTGTCATTGTCGCGGAAGGCACTATGAACGAGCGTTTTGATGCAACCGCAAGGGGTACGCCGATTGAGTGTCCGCCGCCGAGGACTATCGAAACGGTCGGGGTTTTCATTCCCGCGATAAGTTCCGCAATCGCAAGCCCTGCTTCAACGTCTCCGCCGACGGTGTTTAGTATCACAATCAAGCCCTCGATAGATCTGTCCTGCTCAATCGCCGCAAGAGCCGGGATTATATGCTCGTATTTTGTCGTCTTGTTCTGCGGCGGGAGGGTATAATGCCCCTCAATCTGCCCGATTACGTTAAGGCAGTGGATAAGATGCTTCGCGTTATCCGAAACTATTTCGCCGGTTCGCTCGATTGAGTTTTCATTCGCGATTAGGTTTTCCTGATTTTCCTTGTTTTCATTCATATTTTACACATCCGAAACTTTAATTTATATCTATTGTATTCGGACTGTTATGAAATATGCAATACTATTTTAACGTAACTTTCATTAAATGTCAAGGATTTTACCGTTAATTTTTTATTTTTTATTGAATTTACGCCGTTATGCTTGACAATACGGACAGTTTATGTTAAAATTAAATGTAGTATTGTCAAATCTTACGTTCTTTTTTAATTAATATTATGAAAAATTTTTATGATAACCGCGAAACTTCGTGGCTGAAATTTAATGCAAGGGTGCTTGAAGAAGCCTGCGACAACAGCGTTCCCCTCGGGGAACGGCTCGGATTCGCCGCTATTTTCCAATCTAACCTTGACGAATTCTTCATGATCCGCGTCGGGTCGCTCTGTGACTGTATCCTTGTCGGGAACGATTCTACCGACAACAAGACCGGTTTAACCGCCGCCGAACAGCTTGAACGCATCTATAAACGCTGTAAGGAGCTTGCCGTAACACGCGATGCCGCTTATTTCGCAATAATGAACTCAATGCTCCACGGTTATGACGTCGAACAGGTCGATTTTCGCGCCCTCTCGAAGAGGGAAGAAGAATACCTTCGGAAGTTATTTGAGGATGAAATTCTGCCGCTCGTTTCTCCGCAGGTTGTCGATAAGCGATTCCCGTTCCCGTTTTTACAGAATAAGGGCATATATGCGGTTGCGCATCTTGAGTCAAAGAGCGGAGTGCGGCTCGGGCTTGTTCCCGCTTCCGGGGCTTTCAGGCGTGTAATTTTTCTCCCGACCGGGGGGAAGCTTCGGTTTATGCTTGTTGAGGAACTTATCCTGCATTATTTTCCGCTTGTGTTCGCTAACAAGAAGATTATATCAAAATCGCTCCTTCGCATAACGCGAAACGCCGACATTAACCTTGAAGAGGCAATGTACGACCACGATCTTGACTATCGCGACATGATGAGCGAACTCCTTAAAAAGCGCAAGATCCTTACCCCTGTCCGTATGGAGCTTTCAAGAAGCCTTTCCGAACCGGCAGTTGAATATCTTCGCAAGCATCTGCTTTTACAGCAGGAGCAGATATTTTACGTGAAATCCCCCCTCGATATGAGCTTCGTTTATACCCTCCGCGAGAAGATTGAACCGCTTATCCCCGAGGCTTATTATCCGCCATATACCCCGAAACAACCCCGAATGATTGACAAAACACGCCCTGTAATGGAACAGGTGCAAAAACGCGATCTCCTTCTCTCCTACCCGTTTGAAAGCATACGTCCGTTCTTGCAGCTTCTTGACGAGGCGGCGTCCGACCCGGATGTTGTTTCGATAAAGATTACGCTTTATCGCGTTGCCTCCCATTCTAAGGTTGTCGAGGCGCTTATTAATGCGGCTGAAAACGGCAAGGATGTGTTTGTGCTTGTTGAACTTCGGGCGAGGTTTGATGAAGAGAATAATATCGGCTGGTCAAGGCAGCTTGAAAAGGCGGGATGCTCGGTAATATACGGTCCCGAGGGGTTTAAGGTACACAGCAAGCTTCTCCTTATAACCCGAAAAAGCGGCGGCGAAGTACAGCATATAACCCAGATCGGCACCGGCAATTACAACGAAAAAACCTCCGCACTCTACACGGATTTTTCGCTGATAACCGCCTCCCACGAAATTGGGAACGATGCGGCGTATGTCTTTAACTGCCTTGCGACAGGCTATACCGAGATTAAGGCAAACCACCTCTTGGTCGCTCCGGCGGGGCTTCAAAGCAAGATTGCGGAATTTATCGACAGGCAGATTGCGCTTGCGAAGTCCGGGAAGCCCGCCTATATCGGCTTGAAGATAAATTCTCTCACCGACAAGACCCTCATAGACAAGCTTGCGGCGGCGTCAAAAGCGGGCGTGAAGATTGACATGGCGGTTCGCGGGATAAGCTGTCTTATCGCGAATGTCGCGGGGCAAACCGACAACATTAAGATTATAAGCATTGTAGGGCGTTTCCTCGAACACTCGCGGATATATATTTTCGGGAGCATTGACGATAACCCCGACGTCTTCATTTCTTCCGCAGATTTTATGACAAGAAACACAATCAGGCGGATTGAAGTCGCCGCGCCGGTCTATGATGAAACGATAAAAGCGCGGATTTTACACATTTTCGCGATGATGTTTTCGGACAACCAAAAAGCAAGGGTTATGCAGTCCGACGGGAGTTACACCCGCCGCCCGCTATATCCGAACGAACAGCCGCAAAGCTTCCAAGAAATGTTAATGAAAGAAGCGGCTGAATATGAGACAAAGCCCGTCAAGAAGGGTATTCCTGTTAAGGTTAAAAGAATAAAAAAGAAATAACGAATTTAAGGTTTAACCGACCCGGAAAAGATACTGATTTTAGGTTTATTCACATTAAGGAAATAACTGCCTATGCTTATAGAAGAAGTTGTCAACATGGTTAATATGGACGATGTTATAAACATTTGCGGCGCATATGATAAAAACATCAGTCTGCTTGAAAAACAATATCACGTTGTAATCCTCGTCCGTGGCAACGACATCAGCGTTTCGGGCGACGAATATAACGTTAAGAGGGCACTCAGCGCAATTGAAGCTCTCGAAAAAATCGCAAGCACAGGCGAACCCATCAACGAACAGGTTATGTCGTATATCTACTCCCTCGTTTTAGACGGACAGTCGGACAAGATAACCGAAATCGGCGCGAACGGCATCTGTGTCACCGCCGCCGGAAAGACGGTTAAGCCGAAGACAATCGGGCAGCGGCGTTATGCCGAATCGCTCGATAAAAACACAATCTTAATCGGCATCGGACCTGCCGGAACAGGGAAAACTTATCTTGCTGTCGCTATGGCGGCGAAGGCGTTCAAAAACCACGATGTAAGCCGTATAATCCTCACCCGACCGGCTGTTGAAGCGGGCGAGAAGCTCGGCTTTCTTCCCGGGGATATGCAGAATAAGGTTGATCCTTATTTACGTCCGCTCTATGACGCGCTTTACGAGATGTTCGGGGCGGAAACCTTCCAGAGACTGATGGAGAAAGGGACGATTGAGGTTGCGCCGCTTGCGTTTATGCGCGGGAGGACACTTGACGATGCGTTCATTATCCTTGATGAGGCACAAAACACAACCCGCGAACAGCTTAAAATGTTTTTAACCCGCCTCGGCTTTAACAGCAAGATGGTTATAAACGGCGATATTACCCAGATTGATCTGCCCGACACGAAGCGTTCGGGGCTTGTTGATGCAATACGCGTTCTTCGCAACGTTGAGGGAATTACAATTCAAAAGCTCACAGACAAGGACGTTATACGCCACAAACTCGTCGGCGATATTATAAAAGCATACGACTCTGCAAGGAAATAATATGAAGATTGTGATACGAAACAGACAGCACGAATATAGGCTGTCGCGTGAAATAAGGCTTATCATTCGAGAAGCGATAATAAAAACTGCGAAGTTTGAGGGGTTATCTCCGAATTTTGAGGTTAATGTCAATGTCGTTGACGATGAACATATACATTTTCTGAATATAAGCTGCCGCGGCGTTAACCGCCCAACCGACGTTTTAAGCTTCCCGCTCGGTGAAAACGGCGTGTTCGACAAAAATCCCGAAACCGGCAATATTATGCTCGGGGATATTGTTCTGTCGCTTCAAACCGCCGTACGTCAGGCTTTTGAATACTGCCATACATTGCAGCGCGAAGCCGGGTTTCTAACAATCCATTCGATGCTCCACCTTCTCGGTTACGACCACGAGACCGGAAAAGCAGACGAGGCTATTATGCGGGCGAAGGAAAAGGCAATTTTACAGATAATGGATTTGAAAAGGTGAAAATTTGGCAACTGAAAATAAAACAAAATCAGCGTTTTTAGCGATAATGGGGCTTGCGAACGCGGGGAAATCAACGCTTCTAAACACCCTCATCGGCGATAAAATCGCGGCAGTTACTCCGAAGCCGCAGACGACCCGCACGCGGATTACGGGGATTGTCACAAAAAACGAAACGCAATTCGTCTTTATTGACACACCGGGGGTTATCCCCCACGCGAAGAATAAGCTTAATGAAAAGATGAACAGAGCCGTCCGCGAGGCGCGTTCCGACGCCGACGTAATCCTTTTTATTGCGGACATGACGCGCCGAACCTCCGAGGCGGAGCAGTCCCTTATCGGGAAATTCGGCGAGACGGAGAATGTTATACTGCTGCTCAACAAGATTGACGCTGTGAAGGACAAGGGCAGGATTGCAGAGCGGATTGATGTGCTGTCAAGGCTTTATAGTTTCACCGACATTATCCCAATTTCTGCAATGACCGGCGAAGGGATTGACGAACTTTGGGCGGAGATTGCGAAATTTTCCAAAGATTCGCCCCATTTTTTCCCTGACGGGAAGATAACCGACCGCTCGGAGGGCTATCTTGCTTCCGAGATGATACGCGAAAAGCTTCTCATAAATCTTGACGACGAAATCCCGCACGGTATCGCCGTCGGCATAGAAAAGTTCAATGAACGCCCTGCGAAATCGGGCGAAGATATCCTCGACATTGAAGCGGTAATTTTCTGCGAACGTGAGTCTCACAAAGGGATTATTATCGGGAAGCACGGCACGCTCCTTAAAAAAATCGGCGAACAGGCAAGACGTGATCTCGAAAATTTCTTCCGCATAAAGGTTAACCTTAAACTTTGGGTTAAGGTTAAGGAAGATTGGCGAAATCGTGAACAAATTATAGACAGGATACTTAGCGACTAATCCTTATTTTACATCTTATATTCCGTCCGGTAACGGGGATTTTAATATTAATCCTACAACTATCGGAGGAATTATTATGACTGAAAATTACAACGATATGAAATGGAATACCTTTGAAGCAAGCGGAAAAATCGCCGACTATCTTCAATACAAGGGAATTAACACAAAAACATTCACCGATAACAGAGTACAGAATACAGATTACAGAGTACAGAGGACGGATGGGACTTCCTTTAGTTAACCTCACGGTATAAATATGATTACAAAAAACGGGCTTATAATCGGTGTAACCGAGCTTGAGGATAAGGGGCGATACCTTCGCGTTTTGACGGCGGACGGCGTTCATGAAGTTTATGTTCGCGGGGCAAAGAAGATTACGTCGAAGAATAACGCCGGGACGGAGATTTTCTGCTTCTCAAAACTTTGTGCAACCCCCGGCAAAAACGGTCTCGTTCTCGACTCGAGCGAACCGGCGCGACAGTTTTATAACCTTCGTTTTGACATAAAAAAGCTTGCCCTCGCGAACTACTTCGCCGAAGTTATTATCCATAACGGTATCGGCATTGACAGTGATGAAAAAAAGGGCGAAACGCTCAATCTCTTTTTGCTCTGCCTTCATTATCTTGACGCGGGGAACAGGGAAACTGCGCTTATAAAGTCGGTGTTTGAACTCCGCTACGCCTGTGAAATTGGGTTTATGCCGAGGCTTATCGGCTGTGACGTCTGCCACAAATATGACGAGGGGCTGACGTTTATACTGCAAAGCGGGAAGCTCTTGTGTGCAGAACATCTTCGGGAAAATAAGGGTTATCCTCTATCCCCTGCCGTGCTTCATGCAATCCGCTTTGTCTGCCTTTCGGAGCTTAAGAAAATTTGCGATTTTAAGCTGTCGAATGAAGCAGAACGCGAACTCGCCGTTATCTCCGAAAATTACCTCACCTGCCACACCGAAAAACATTTAAAATCCCTCAGCTATTATAACAGGTTATCATGAATAAATATTACCAAACGCTTGAACTACATAAAATACTGTCCTCCCTTGAAGAAAACTGCTCGAACGAATTTACGAAGGGCATGGCGAGGGAGCTTGAACCCTGTTCTGACTTAGAAAAGGTGCAGTTTGAACTCCGCAAGACTGTCGAAGCCTTCGACCTTTCCGCAAAGTACGGCAGCCCCTCTTTCCGCGATTTTAAGGATATTCGCGGCGCGGTGACAAGGGCGGCGTTCGGCTCGTCACTCTCTTTCAGGGAGCTTATTGACGTTGCCGAAATGCTCGGGCAGATAAGGGCTTTGTCGGACTATTACGCACAAGTTTCGGACGAATTCGAGATAAGCTTTTCTTATCTTTTCATCAGCCTATCCCCGAACAAATACCTTGAAGAGCGGATTAAAGACACCTTCTTGACCGACGATGAAGTCGCCGACAACGCAAGCTACGAGCTTATGATGATCCGCAAGGCGATAACTGAAGCATCCTTAAAAATCCGCGCCGTCCTCGACAAGATGGTTAAAGATTCCGAAGTTAAAGATTCGCTTCAAGAGTCAATTGTAACGATGCGGGACGGGCGGTATGTGCTTCCCGTTAAGGCTGAATATAAGTCGAGAGTCGGCGGAATTGTCCATGCGGCTTCCGCGACGGGTTCGACATATTTTATCGAGCCGGCGGCGGTTGCGGAACTTAACAACGAAATCCGCATCTTAGAAGCGCGGGAACAAGCCGAAATCGAACGGATTGTCGCTGAACTTTCCGCGGAGTGTGCGGACATGAAAGAAACGCTTTTGTCCGATTTCATCTCTTGCACAGAGCTTAATCTATACTTCGCGAAATCTTCCCTTGCCGCAAAAATGCGTGCGGGGAAGCCGGATGTAACCGCCGACGGAAAGTTTAACCTTAAAAAAGCACGCCATCCTCTCATTGATCCGAAAATTGTCGTGCCGGTCGATATTTCGCTCGGGTATGATTATGACACGCTTATTGTTACAGGACCGAACACCGGCGGTAAGACGGTTCTCTTAAAGACTGCCGGGCTTCTCACCGCAATGGTTATGTGCGGGCTTATGATACCTGCGTCTGACGGCTCGGTTGTGTCGGTTTTCGACAAAATCTTAGTTGACATCGGCGACAGGCAGAGCATTGAAGAGAGCCTTTCGACATTCTCTTCCCATATGTCGAACGTCGCCGGGATTATAAAAGAAGCGGACGAACGTTCCCTTGTTCTGCTGGACGAATTAGGCTCGGGGACAGACCCTGTCGAGGGTGCCGCGCTTGCAGTCGCGATAATCGAACACCTCAAAAGCCTCAAGGCAAAGCAGATTGTCATAACCCATTATCAAGAGCTTAAGATGTACGCTGTCGAAACGCCGGGCGTTCAAAACGCTTCCTGCGAATTTAACGCCGATACCCTCAAGCCCACATACAAGCTTATTATCGGCGCGCCCGGGAAGTCGAACGCTTTCTATATTTCAAAAAATTTGGGCGTTCCCGCAAGCGTCATAGACTACGCCGAAACCCTTGTTTCGACCGAAAACCGCCGCTTTGAACAGGCGGTAAAGCACCTCGAAGATGCCCGCCACGAACAGGACGTCTTAAACGACGAGATAAGGCGGCTTAAGGGCAACGCCGCAGAAAAGGAAAAGCAGGCGGAAGCACGGCTTGCGGAGATTAACCGCAAAAAGGACGAAGAATTAGAGCGGGCAAGAATTGCGGCAATGCGTATCGTTGAATCATGCCGCATGGAATCGGAGCGGCTCATTACCGAACTCAACCAGATTAAGAAACAGAAGGACAAGCGAAACTTCGTCGAAATCGCCGGCGGCTACAAATCCCGCCAGAGACAGGCTCTCAATGCAATGTACGACGCCGCAAATCCTGTTACGGCAAAGAAGTCTGACTACAAGCTCCCGCGCGATCTTCGCCAAGGCGACAACGTCGAGATAATCTCGACCGGCGGCAGGGGCGTTCTGATGAATAACCCCGACAAAAACGGCGTTGTAATGGTCCAATCCGGCATAATCAAGACGAAAATCAACATCTCCGATTTGAAACTTCTATCCGAAGACGAAGTAACTAAAGACAAGCTAAAAGATACAAAAATTAACAAGCACTCCCCCATACTCAATTTCGCCCGCACCGCCTCAACCGAACTCGATATTCACGGTATGACCGTCCTCGAAGCCCTCATGGAACTCGATATCTTCCTCGACCAAGCCGTCCTCTGCGGCCTCCACACCGTAACAATAATCCACGGACGCGGCACAGGCGCATTAAAAAACGGCGTCCGCGACCACCTCCGTCACCACCCTCAAGTCAAAACTTTCCGCCCCGGAATGTACGGCGAGGGGGAAGACGGCGTAACAATTGCAGAATTGAAATAAATATGTCTTTTTTACCGATAGAACCGACCGATAAGCCTTTCGACTTTATATGTATTACCGGCGATGCCTATGTTGACCATCCCTCTTTCGGGAACGCTATAATATCCCGCCTTATCGAGTCTCTCGGCTTTTCTGTCGGGATAATTGCACAGCCCCGCTTCGACAACCCTGCCGATATTGCTGCGATGGGCAAGCCGCGCTTCGCCTATATGATAACCTCCGGGAATATCGACTCGATGGTTTCTCACTACACCGCCGCGAAAAAACGCCGCTCCGACGACCCATATACAGCCGGAAACGCCGCCGGAAAACGCCCTGACCGCGCCGCTATCGTCTACAGCAAGCTTGCGCGGACGGCTTTCCCGGACGTTCCGATAATCTTAGGCGGTCTCGAAAGCTCGCTTCGTCGCTTCGCCCACTATGACTATTGGGCGGATATGGTTATGCCGTCAATCCTCGAAGACAGCGGCGCGGATCTTCTCGTCTACGGCATGGGCGAACACCAAACAATCGAAATTTGCTCCCGCCTTGCAAAGGGCGAAAAGGCGGCGGACTTAACAGACATTCGCGGCACCTGTTACCTTTGCGACCCGAAAGATACCCCCCTCGGCAACACGATTAACTGCCCCTCGTTAAAAGCGGTTTTATCCGACAAGCGCGAATACGCTAAGGCGACAAAGTTACAGTATGACTGGCAGGACGAGGTTTACGGCAAGGTTATTTTACAGCGGCAGACCGCAAAAATGCTTGTGCAGAATCCCCCGGCGTTGTCATTAACAACCGAAGAGCTTGACAGGATTTACGAACTGCCGTTCATGCGCGATTACCACCCCGTTTACGAAGCCCTCGGCGGGGTTGATGCGATAAAAGAGGTTAAATTCTCGATAACGCACAACAGAGGTTGTTTCGGGAACTGCAATTTCTGCTCGATTGCACTGCATCAGGGACGGAAGATTACCGCTCGTTCAAAAGAAAGCATTGTAAAAGAAGCAAAAATGTTAACAAAGCTCCCCGATTTCAAGGGTTACATACATGACGTAGGCGGACCGACCGCGAATTTCAGAAAGCCATCCTGCGAATTTCAGCTTGAACATGGTCTCTGCAAGGGGAAAAAATGCTTGGCTCCCGAAATCTGCGGGAATTTAACCGCCGACCATTCCGAATATCTCGATATTTTAAGGACACTGCGCGAACTCCCCGGGGTTAAAAAGGTGTTTATCCGAAGCGGAATTCGCTACGATTATCTTATCGCGGACAAGAACGACGAATTCTTCCGCGAGCTTGTCGCTCACCACATCAGCGGACAGCTTAAGGTTGCTCCCGAACACTGTTCGGAAGCGGTTTTAGACAGAATGGGGAAGCCGCACATTGAAAGTTATCTTGCGTTCCAAAAGAAGTTTTATAAGCTGACGGGGAAAGCCGGAAAAGAGCAGTATCTTGTACCCTACCTCATGTCTTCTCACCCCGGAAGCACCCTTTCGGACGCGCTTGAACTAACGCTGTTTCTCAAGGCTAACCGCCTCCGCCCCGAGCAGGTTCAGTATTTTTACCCAACCCCCGGGACAATCTCGACCGCGATGTTTTATACCGGGCTTGACCCATACACCATGGAGCCGGTTTATTCCGCGAAAACGCCTGAGGAAAAGGCTTTGCAACGGGCGTTACTCCAGTATTACAACCCGAAAAATGCAGAGCTTGTTAAAAAGGCGTTAAAAATATTACACCGCACCGAGCTGTACGGTGAATTCGACATTGAGGAAGATAATCTATGGCAGGGCAATCAAAGAGACCGCGGCGAAAACCCGCCGGGAGGCAAGGCAAAACGCAAACGGGCAAAACCGGGGGGAAGCTCTCGCTCCCGCTGATAATAATACTCCTGCTAATCATTGCGGGGCTTATTCTTTCGGCTTACTATGAACTTCGCGGCGATGACACTTCTTTCGCGGAGAAAGAGCCGACGGTTATTTCGGGCGAAAAGCTCGCCGTTCACTTTATCGACGTCGGGCAGGGCGACTCCGAGCTTATTGTTTACGGCAAAAAGGCTATGCTGATTGATGCGGGGGAAGCTGAATACGGCAATACGGTTGTATCATATTTACAAAATCTGGGCATAACTAAGCTTGAATATATAATCGCAACCCACCCTCATTCAGACCATATCGGCGGGCTTGCGGCGGTTATCGCAAATTTTGACGTCGGGAAAATTATTACGCCGAAGCTTCCGGAAGAAATGACTCCGACAACGCGAGTTTATGAAAATTTTATTGAACAGACGGCGGATAAGGGTTATAAGCTGACGGCGGCAAAAGCGGGGGATAAATTCAATCTCGGCGATGCAGAATTTACCGTCTTATCCCCCGATAAAAACGCGGATTTTTCGGACCTTAACGATTATTCGGTTGTTATTCGCCTTGTTTATAAAAATTCAAGCTGGCTGTTCACGGGGGATGCGGAGAAGCCCGCCGAAGATGCGATGGTTGCTTCCGGGCAGTATCTGCACGCCGACATATTAAAGGTCGGGCATCACGGGAGTGCTAATTCCTCGACGGATGAATTTCTGGCGGCTGTCGAGCCGCGTTGGGCGGTAATCGAAGTCGGCGCGGGGAACAGTTATAACCACCCGACAGATGAGGCTCTGGCAAGGATTGAACGTTACGCAAAGATATTCCGCACCGATACCCTCGGGACAATTATTTTTGAGACTGATGGAGATGTTATTACACGTGTTGATAATAGATCGGATTGAAAGCGCGTACGCCGTTGTTGAAACGGACAAAGGACACATTGAAATTCCTCTTGCGGATATTTTGGGCGAAGCGGTGACAGGCAATGTTTTACAAAAGGTTGACGGCGGCTATAGGATAAAAAAACACGCGACAGAGAAACGGCGCGAAGAAATTAATAAAAAACTTTCGGGGTTATGGGATTAACGATGAATATTTTTGATCAGATTAAAGAAGATTACAGCAAGATGTCTAAGGGGCATAAAAAAATTGCCGATTATATCACCGAAAACTACGCTAAGGCGGCTTATCTTACCGCCGCGAAGCTCGGGGAACTCACCGGGGTTTCGGAATCGACTGTGGTACGGTTCGCTTTTGAACTGGGTTTTGAGGGTTATCCCGAGATGATAACCGCTATACGGGATTATACCGGCTCAAAGCTCACGACAATCGAGCGTATAAGCGTTATGAACGACCGTATCGGCGCGGACGATGCCTTTGAAAAAATCCTTGCGATGGATATTGACAAGCTTAAAAAGACGCTTGAGACGGCGGAGAAGAAGGAATTTTACGCGGCGGTTGACACGCTGTGCGGCGGGCAGAATATCTACGTTATCGGCGCGAGGTCGGCGGCGGTTTTGGCGCGTTATGCTTCGTTTTATTTCAACATGATGTTTGAGAGCGTGAAGCTTGTGCATACGACGTCAACGAGCGAGATGTTCGAGCAGATTCTCTCAATCGGGAAAAACGACGTAATGATCGGCATGAGTTTCCCGCGATACTCAAAGCACACGGTCAACGCGATGAAATTCGCGAAAGAAAGCGGCGCGAAGGTAATCGGGCTTACAGATTCGACCCTTTCGCCGATTGCGGAATTTTCAGACAATGTACTTATAGCAAAATCAAACTTAACCTCCTTCGCAGACTCCCTCGTCGCGCCGATGAGTGTACTTAACGCCCTAATCGTCGCTGTCGGTATACGCAAGCAGGACTACGTAGAAGCGAACTACAAACGCATGGAGGAGATTTATGAGAAGTTTGAGGTTTATAGTGCGAGTGAGGAAGAAAAATGACTTTAGAGGAGTATGAATGTCCGATAAAGGAAATTCATAGTGTTGGACAGTTTATTGAAGCAATAGAAAACAATCCTAGAATTGATGATTATGCTTGTTTTCGCGGGGAAGCTAAAGACTTTGGTAAAAAACGACTTACAGCGAGTGGTTTACGATCTATGACCACTTCGAGAAATGTAATATTATGTCAAGATTTTTATTCAGAAGTACATTCAAAACTTACGCAGAATGAAAAAGAAAATTTTCTCGCATTTTGTCAACATCATGGACTACCGACAAACTTACTTGATATAACCTCAAATCCATTGATAGCCTTATTTTTTGCGTGTTATGGTAATGATTATATAATTAATGATAGTTACGTATATGGATTTTACGGTTATATGACAAACGTTACTGAATCAATAAAAAAAATTTCATTTAAAAACATATTTGATACTTCATTAGATTATTTCTATAGAAATAAAAATCTAAAAAAAGATATACTGTATTATTTAAAAAACTCACACTTAGCATACAGCAACATAAACGAAAATAATGAATTAAATAAACACAAATACAGCTTACTTAATAAATGGATTAAAATATTAGAAAGTAACGATGATTTTGATTACTATCCTGATGAAATATTGAAATTGATTGATAGGTCTGTTTATTCACCGCTTTTATCATTTGAAAGAGCAACCTATCAACACGGAAAATTTCTGTTTCAATGGTATACATATTATGAAAAGCAGAATATTATTCCTGATTGTATATTTCAGATCCCATCTATTAAGAAAATTGATATATTAAAGACTCTTGATAAATTGAATATTAACAGAGCATCCCTCTTTCAAGACTACGACAATATAGCAAAATACATAAAAGAAAAGCATGGATATAAATAAATGAATTTGTTAATCATAGGCGCAGGCGCGGCAGGTTTATTTGCCGCCGCCATAGCCGCCCGAGAAAACCTCTCCGTAACAGTCTTAGACAAAAACAAAACCCTCGGAAAAAAGCTTCGCATAACCGGCAAGGGGCGTTGCAATGTCACTAACAACTGCACAAAAGAGGAATTTTTCGATAGCATTACTGCAAATGCGAAGTTTTTATACTCCGCTTACAATAGTTTTACCGCGCAAGACACCATGAAATTCTTTGAGGATTTAGGCGTTCCGCTTAAGACCGAACGCGGCAACAGGGTTTTCCCCGAATCGGACTCCGCACATGATATTGCAGACGCCCTCGTTCGCGAGTGCAAACGATTAGGTGTCGTTTTCCGGGAATTTAATGTTAAAAAAATCCTCTTTGAAAACGGGCAAGTCACCGGCGTAACGGACTCCCGCCGCGAAATTTACGCCGACAACATTCTCCTTGCAACAGGCGGAAAATCGTACCCCGGAACAGGCTCAGACGGAAGCGGCTATAAGCTTGCGGCGGATTTAGGCGTTAACATCACCGACATTCGCCCGTCGCTCGTTCCGCTTATAACCCGCGAGAAATTCGTGAAGGACTTGCAGGGACTGTCGCTTCGGAATGTTAAGCTGACGGTGACAGAGGGCAACAAAATTGTCTACAGTGAACAGGGCGAAATGCTCTTTACCGATTACGGCATAACAGGTCCGCTTGTGCTGTCGGCTTCCGCGCATATTAAGGACCCGGCGGGGGCGGCGGGAACGGCGGGCGTTAAAATCATTGCACATATTGACTTAAAGCCCGCGCTTGACGACATAACCCTTGACCGTCGGATTTTGCGCGATTTTGATGAAAACCCGAACAGGCATTTCGGGAATTCTCTCGATAAGCTTCTCCCGGCATCACTTCGCCCGGTAGTTGTTACGCTTTCGGGTATAAACCCCGAAAAACAGGTCAACGCTGTTACTAAGGCGGAGCGGGCGGGCTTGGTTAAACTGCTCAAGGACTTTAAGCTTGAAATAACGGGCTTTCGACCGATTGCCGAGGCGATTATAACTCGCGGCGGCGTTAACATAAAAGAAATCGACCCGAAGACTATGGCACATAAAAAAATCCCGAATCTGTATTTCGCCGGGGAGGTTATCGACCTTGACGCGTATACAGGCGGGTATAACCTGCAAATAGCGTTCAGTACAGCGGTTGCCGCTGCTAATGCGATTGCGGCTAAAGGAAATATTAATGAAAATTGCGGTTGACGGACCCTCGGGAGCAGGGAAAAGTTCGGTTTGCAAAGAGGTTGCAAAAAGGCTTAATATAAACTATCTTGACACAGGGGCAATGTACCGCTCTGTGGCGTATGAGATGCTAAAAGAGCGAGTCAATTTTCGCTTTATCGGGCAGTTTTTAGAAAAGCTTAAAATCGACGTAAAATATACCGGCGGCGTTCAGCGAATGTATGTCAATGGTGAAGACGTAACCGATAAGATTCGCACGCCTGAAAACTCGATGATGACGTCAAAAATTTCGGCAATAGGGGCGGTTCGCGAGTTTCTGCTTGGGTTACAGCGGGATATTGCGAATGTTAACGACGTGATAATCGACGGGCGGGATATTGGGACGGTTGTGCTGCCGGACGCCGACGTAAAACTCTTCATAACCGCCTCGGCAGACGTCAGGGCGAGGCGGCGGCTTAACGAATTAGGGCTTCCCGAAACGGAATTTGAACGGATTTTAAGTGATATTAACAAGCGCGACTATGACGACTCCCACAGGGAGATCGCGCCGCTTATGAAAGCCGATGATGCTATGACTTTAGATACATCTAATTTTAGTTTTGAACAGGTTGTCGAATCTGTTATTGAAATTATAAAAGAAAACTGGGGGAACGACAATATGAACGGGATTTCCGATATTGCGGCGAGAATAATTGAACTGCGCGAGGTTTGCGGCTATACCGCCGAGAGCCTTGCCGATGAACTTTCTGTGCCGCGAGTCAAATATTACGAATATGAAAAAACCGGCGATTTCCCGATAAGCGTTATCTTCGAGATTTCTAACAAGTTCGGAGTCGATTTTAACGAGCTTGTAACCGGTGAAACGGCACGCCTCACGACTTTCCAAGTGATTAAGCGCGGCGGCGGACGTTCAATAAACCGCTTTGAGGGTTATCGCTACAAGGACCTCGCGTATAAGATGAAGAACAAGATTATGCAGCCGCTCCTCGTTACCCTCGACCCGTCGGACGAGCCTGCCTCCCTTGTATCTCACCCGGGCGAGGAATTTAACCTTGTTCTTCGCGGAAAAGTCGCGGTGACTATCGACGGACACGAGCTGATCTTAGAAGAGGGCGACAGCGTTTACTTCAATTCGAGCCTGCCGCACGGGCAAAAATGCGCCGGCGACGAGAAGGCGAGATTTGTTACGATTATATCGGAGCAAAAATAAAATTAGAAAGATGTATAGAAAATGCTTTTAGACCGATTTTTACCAAGAATAGATTTTGACTCATACGAGGACTTCAAGGAGAATTTCACCATAAACGTACCCGAAGATTTTAACTTCGGTTTCGATATAGTTGACGAATGGGCGAAGCGCGAACCCGCAAAAAAAGCCCTTGTGTGGTGCAACGACAAGGACGAGGAAAGGACATTTACCTTCACCGACATCAGCAGACTTTCAAACAAAGCCGCGAACTTTTTCGTATCGCTCGGGATAGGCAAAGGCGACGTCGTAATGCTTATCCTTCGCCGACGTTGGGAATATTGGGTATGTGCAACCGCTCTCCACAAAATCGGCGCAAGCTTAATCCCCGGCTCGCTTCAATTGACCGTGAAAGACATAGCCTACCGCGGGAATTCCGCCGGGGTAAAGATGGTTATCTGCGTTGACGACGATTTTGTTATAAGTCAGATTGACGGGGCGTTCGATAAGGTCGAGTCGCTTAAACACCGCGTTGTCGTTCCCAGTCAGGGAGACCGCGCGAGAGACCATGCAGGTTATTATAGCCTTGACGATGAAGCGGCGAAATTCCCCGACACATTCGCTCGTCCGACTGGGCAAAAATGGTCGGACATAATGCTAATCTACTTCACCTCCGGCACAACGGGTATGCCGAAGATGGTACAGCACAATTTCGCACACCCTCTCGGGCATATTATCACCGCGAAATATTGGCAGCAGGTCGAAGAAAACACCCTCCACATGAGTGTTTCGGACTCCGGCTGGGCGAAGTTCGGCTGGGGGAAAATTTACGGGCAGTGGATCTGCGGCGCGACGATTTTCGGCTACGACATGGATAAATTCGTCCCCGCGAAGCTACTCCAAAAGATTCAGGACTATAAGCTCACGACATTTTGCGCTCCGCCGACAATGTTCAGATTTATGCTTCAAGAGGACGTTGCGAAGTACGATCTTTCCTCCGTACACAATTTCTGCATAGCGGGCGAGCCACTTAACCCCGAAGTTTTCCGTCAATGGGAGAAGCTCACCGGGCTTAAGATGCGGGAGGGCTTCGGGCAGTCCGAAGGACCCGTCTTAATCGCGAATTTTAAGTGGATTGACCCTCAGCCCGGCTCAACCGGGAAACCTTCTCCCACATACAACATACAGCTTATCGACAACGACGGCAACGTTTGCGGCGACGGCGAAGAGGGCACAATCTGCATCTGCGGGATTGATAAAAAATACCCTGTGGGGCTTTTTACCGGCTATTACAACAACCCCGAAATGACGGAAAATATCCTCGGCGGCGACAGATACGACACCGGCGACGTTGCTTGGCGCGACCCGGACGGCTATTATTGGTTCGTCGGGCGGAATGATGACGTTATAAAATGCTCGGGTTATCGGATTGGACCTTTTGAGGTTGAGAGTGCAATCCTTGAACACCCGGCTTGCGTTGAATGTGCAGTAACCGCCGCGCCTGACCCGATAAGGGGGCAGGTTGTCAAGGCGACAATTGTGCTTGCGGCGGGATACGAAGCCTCCGACGTTCTCACAAAAGAGATTCAAAACCACGTTAAGAAGGTTACTGCGCCTTACAAATACCCGCGAGTTGTGGAGTATGTTAAGGAGCTTCCGAAAACCCTCGGCGGAAAGATAAAACGTGCGGAGATTCGGAATAACGATAAAGGTTAATACAAACTAAAAAGCACCATGGGAATTTAATCCCACGGTGCTTTTTTCTATTATTGCGGTTCGGTTGAGAAGCCCGGTGAATTCGAGTATTGGTTGTCGAGCAGGAAGCGGTGGATATTCGCCTGTGTTGCCATTATGTAGGGATAAACATAGCCGTAAACGATGAATATTCCCACAAGCGGAATAAGTGATGTTAAACCCCAAAGGATAAACGAAAGCTGTGTTATAAATATGTCGCCGCGATGACCTCTTGTCATGAGTTTGCTCTCTTTGAGGCACTCGCTCGCGGTCTTTTCCGGGTTCTCTATGAGGATATAGTACGCCTGCATATAGTCGATGGTAGCGATAATCCCGGGGACGATGAAGAGGAGCGACCAGAGCAGGACATAGAGTGTCATTAAGAGATATAATCTAACAGTTGTCCAGAAAAGCTTCGAGGAAGTAAATGCGTAGAAAATGTCGGAAGCTTTCGGCTTTTCGCCGTATGTAAGCGAAAGGTAGGCTTTTTGTAAACCGAGGACCAGAGGACCGATGACGATGTACATCACAATATAGCCGACAACGCCGAATATCAGCGACATTGTGCCGCCTGTATCTGCCGAAGCGTCAATTCCGACACCGATTGCGTTAACTATACCGACAACCATCCCCGCAGCAAACGCTATACCCAAGTAAACCAAGAGTACAAGCGCGAGAGGACCTAAATTCGGCTTTATCTGATCTTTTGCAAGTTTTTTGAACCAAACCCGATTAAACATAGTTTAATTCTCCCTTTTATTAATTGTATTTAGTATACATTAAAAAATATGAATTGTCAAGTGTTTTTATTAAAATTTGAATGAAAATATTAAATATAGATTTAATTTTGTTAAAAAAAGAATATTTATCTAATCTTTGTCAAAACTATTTTCAAGATTATGCCGGATAACTGTATTCGGTCAAGTAAAATTAAAACTTCAGCCGTCGAAACCAAACATCATGACGGCGGAATGGAGAGCAGATGAAGAAATTCGATTTTTCAAAGTTCACCGGGAAGGGTCTCGCAATCGCTGTGTTTGTGTGCCTTCTTGCAGTCGGCGGCGCGGGGATTTATTCCT
>JAISIH010000054.1 GCA_031262105.1 Ruminococcus sp.
GCATACCCTCGACAAGGAGTGCCTGCGAATAAAGCACATTCGCGTAATCGGAGAGGAGTTCCTTGTCCTCTGCGAAGATTTTTTGAAGTTTTGTGAATATCGGATGGTCGGGGTTAAGCTCGAGGATTTTTTCCGCCTTAACCGTCTCGCCGTTTTCGGGCATCTTCGCGAAAGTCTTCTCCATCTCGAGCGAAATCTGTCCGTCGTTTGAGATACAAACGGGGTGAGACTTAAGTTTCTCTGAAAGTTTCGTCTCCTTCACTTTGCCCGACAATGCACCGGTTATCGCCTCAAGCAGAGCTTTATTATCCGTCTCAAGTTTCTTCGTTTCCTCCGCTTTTTCGGTGCCCGTTTCGTCAATTTCAAGGTCGCCGGAAGACACCGACTTGAACTGTTTCTCGCCGTATTCGCGAAGCATCTGAATCGTGAATTCGTCTACATTTTCGGTAAGATAAAGTATCTCGATGCCCTTGTCCTTGAGCATCTCCGTCTGCGGCAAGGCGTCCGCCCGCGCAAGCGAATCCGCCGCGGCATAGTAGATATACTTTTGGTCTTCCTTACAGCGGCTTATATACTCGTCAAGCGACACTAATTTTTTCTCGAAGGACGAATAGAACAAGAGCAAATCTTGGAGCGTTTCCTTATTCATGCCATAACCGTTATAAACGCCGAATTTAATCTGAAGCCCGAAGACTTTCCAGAATTCTTCGTATTTTTCGCGGTCGTTTTCAAGGAGTTTTTTAAGCTCCGCCTTGACGGATTTTTCGATTGATTTTGCGATTGCCTTAACCTGACGGTCCTGCTGTAACATCTCGCGGGAGATGTTGAGCGAGAGGTCTTGAGAATCTACCAAGCCCTTCACAAACGAGAAATAATCCGGCAGAAGTTCCTTGCAGTGTTCCATAATCATTACGCCGGAAGAATAAAGCTGCAAGCCCTTTTCAAAATCCTTCGAGTAGTAGTCCATCGGCGCCTTTGCGGGGATATAGAGGAGGCTGTCGTAGCTGACCACGCCCTCGGTTTTCTTGTGGATATAAAGAAGCGGATCTACGTAGTCGAAAAAGTGTTCTTTATAGTAGGTGTTATAGTCCTCCGCGGTAAGCTCCGTCTTGTTTTTGCGCCAGATCGGGATCATGCTGTTTAGGGTTTCAAGCTCGGTATGTTCCTCATATTCGGCGGGGATTTCGTCCGTACCCGTTCCGTCTTTAAGGTGACGGTGGGTGCTTTCCATCTTAATCGGATAACGGATATAGTCGGAATATTTTTTAACAAGGGTGCGCACCTTCCAGCTTTCGCAAAAATCCGAATACTTTTCGTCCGCCGTGTCGTCCTTTAGAGTAAGCGTAATAATTGTCCCGAATGAGTCCTTTTCACATTCCTCAATATTATAGCCGTCAACGCCCTCCGACGTCCATAAATACGCCTTGTCAGAACCGTACGCCTTCGTCTTAACTTCAACCTTTTTTGAAACCATAAACGCGGAATAAAATCCCACGCCGAACTGCCCGATTATGTCGATATCGTCGGCGTTGTTGTCCTTTTTAAACGCAAGCGAACCGCTCTGTGCGATTATACCGAGGTTATTTTCAAGCTCCGCTTCGGTCATGCCGATACCGTTGTCGGTTATCGTTATCGTTTTTGCTTCATTATCAAGGTCGATACGGATATAAAAATCCGACTTTGAAAGCCCCATGCTCGTGTCCGTCAGGGACTTAAAATACATCTTGTCGATTGCGTCGGAGCCGTTCGAGATAAGTTCCCGCAGGAAAATTTCCTTATGGGTATAGATGGAGTTAATCATTAAATCAAGCAGCCGTTTTGATTCAGCCTTAAATTCTTTATGTTCAGACATTTTCTTTTCCTCCGTTATAGCTTCTTAGCACTCTTTTATAACGAGTGCTAAGAATATTATAACACACCATAATAAAAAAGCAAGACTTTTCACAAAAAGTTTACAATTAGCGCATATGATTTATAGTTGGAATAAGGCAGAATGTTTACGGCATAATAGTTACAGGTGATTATTATGACTGTTTCTAAGGCAACCTACAGCGAGATGGTAAAACGCGCCTCGCCGAATTCAAAAGCCGGTATAGACACGCTCAAAGCCTTTGTCATAGGCGGATTTATCTGCTGTATCGGCGAAGTTTTGCGAAAATTCTATGAACTTGCCGAATTTTCGCGGGACGACGTCGGACTCTTAACCTCCGTAACGCTTATATTCTTGTCGGCGGTTTTAACCGGGTTCGGTCTGTATAACAGGCTTGCAAAGCACGCGGGAGCGGGAACTCTTGTCCCGATAACAGGTTTTGCGAACGCTGTCGTCTCCCCCGCTCTCGAATTTAAGTCGGAAGGCTATATACTCGGCGTCGGCGCGAAAATCTTCGCTATTTCGGGTCCGGTTATACTTTACGGTATCGCCGCCGCATTTATCTACGGCGTTATATACTATTTTCTAAGATAAAAATCTGCATATATACAATTTTAGTTGTATAAATGCAGTATATTTTTAATTATTGTCTTTTGTATACAATATATTTACATTATCTATATATTTGAGTATAGATATTTTCATATTTAGCCGTTATAATTAATATGTATTTCCAAAATTAAACCCCAAATATTACATATATTGGCGCGATAAGCGCGGAGCGTATGATGAAGAAGATATTTATTGACGGTGCCTCGGGTACTACAGGACTTAAACTTCGCGAGAGATTAAGTGTCCGACAGGATTTAGAGATTATTGACATTGATGTGGATCTGCGGCGCGACACAGAGACACGAAGCAGAATGATTAACGCTTCCGATGTGACATTTTTGTGTTTGCCGGATGATGCCGCACGCGAAGCGGTAAAACTCTGCACAAATCAAAGCACTATTATTATTGATGCTTCGACCGCCCACAGAACAACGCCCGGTTGGGCATACGGATTCCCGGAACTGTCGGGCAGACACCGCGAAGAGATTGCGAAATCAAAGCGAATAGCCGTTCCCGGTTGTTACGCAAGCGGCTTTGTTGCACTTACCTATCCCCTTGTCGAAGAAAAGCTTATTCAGCCTTATTATCCCATGACGGTCAATGCGGTTTCCGGCTACAGCGGCGCGGGGAAGAAGGGCATTGCGGAGTATGAGTCGCCCGAAAAGCCCGATGAATATAATTCGCCGAGGATGTATTCAATGTCGGCTCTTCACAAGCATATCCCCGAAATGATGGCGAAATCGGGGCTTTCATTCCCGCCGATTTTCAGCCCCATGGTTGATAATTTCTACTCCGGGATGCTTGTTTCAATTCCGCTTCACACAAGGCTTATGGCGAAGCCGACAACCGCCGACAAGATTCGTTCGCTGCTTTCAGAACACTACAAAGACTCGTTTTTCGTGAAGGTTATGCCCGAACACGCGGAGGAAAAATACGGCGGTTATCTCCCCGCGAACGGTCTTTCGGGAACGAATTCTATGGAGATTTACGCCTTCGGTTTCGATAAGCACATTCTCCTCACCGCAAGGCTTGATAACCTCGGAAAAGGAGCTTCGGGTGCGGCTGTTCAGTGCATGAATATTGCACTCGGGCTTGACGAAAAGACAGGACTAATATAGCAGAGTATTACTGTCGGTAAAATCTGCACAATGAGATACACGTAAGCAGATTTAAGGCGTCGCACAGTTAGGAGAAATTATGAAAAAAATTGACGGCGGCGTTTGTGCCGCAACCGGCTTTAAGGCAAGCGGAGTTTACGCCGTAATTAAGAATAATCCCAGCGGGAAATTCGACCTTGCGCTTTTAATGTCCGATCTGCCGGCAGACACGGCGGCGGTTTTTACGACAAATCAAGTAAAGGCTGCGCCGGTTCTTGTTTCGATAGAAAATTTACAGAAAACCGGCGGAAAATCTTCCGCAGTTATCCTCAATTCAAAAAATGCAAATGCCTGCGTTTCTGACGGTTACACAAATGCGAAGCTCGAATGTGACTTCGTTTCGGAACACACCGGAGTTAACCCGGACGAAGTTTTAGTATGTTCAACCGGCGTTATCGGGCAATCTCTCGCGATTGATAAAATAAAAGCGGCGATTCCGGAGCTTGTTAAAAAGCTTTCCGCAGACGGCAATTCCGACGCCGCAACAGCTATTATGACTACCGACACTGTTAAAAAAGAGTATGCCGTAGAGTTTGAAATTGACGGTAAAGTCTGCAAAATCGGCGGTATGGCGAAGGGTTCGGGAATGATTGCGCCGAATATGGCAACGACAATTAACGTAATCACAACCGACGTTAAAATCGCCCCCGACCTATTGCGAACTGCACTTTCGGACGTTACCGAAAAGACCTACAACTGCCTTTATATCGACGGCGATATGAGTACGAACGACACCGTTATTATTATGGCAAACGGGCTTGCAAAAAATCCGCTGATTCATAAGATTAACGACAATTTCGAGAAGTTCAAAAACGCACTTTTTCACGTTATGAAAAACCTCACAATTATGCTTGCAAAAGATGGTGAGGGCGCTTCAAAACTCCTTACCGCAAATGTTAAAAATGCGCCGTCCTTTGAAGTCGGGAGGGCTGTTGCAAAAACGGTTATCGGGTCGGATCTCTTAAAATGCGCAATGTTCGGCGAAGATGCGAACTGGGGGCGGATTCTCTGCGCAATTGGTTATGCTCCTGCCGATATTGAAATTGCACCGATAGAGGTTAGTCTTGTTTCAAAGCGCGGTGAAATTCTCGTCTGCAAAAACGGCGAAGGTTTAGAATTTTCCGAAGAAAACGCATCCGAAATTTTATCCGAAGATGAGATTGAAATTAACATTAATCTTAATCAGGGCAGTGAAGCGGCGACCGCTTGGGGCTGCGATTTAACGTACGATTACGTAAAAATTAACGGAGACTACAGAAGTTAAATATGTTTGAAGTTACAAATGAGCTTCGCTCGCAGATTTTATCCGAAGCGATGCCTTATATCCAAAAATATTATAAAAAAATCATTGTCGTAAAATACGGCGGAAACGCAATGACTGACGAAAGCCTGAAAAACGCCGTAATGAGCGACATTGTGCTTTTATCGCTTGTCGGAATAAGGGTTGTTTTAATACACGGCGGCGGTCCCGAAATAACCGATATGCTCGGGAAAATCGGGAAAGAAAGCCGCTTCGTCAATGGGCTTCGCTATACCGACGAAGAGACGGCGGACATTGTGCAGATGGTGCTTGCCGGGAAGGTTAACAAGGAACTCGTTTCGCACCTTACCAGACACAACGGGCGAGCCCTCGGTTTTTCGGGCATCGACGGCGAACTTATCCGCGCAAAAAAAATGGCGTCCGATGAGGATTACGGTTTTGTCGGCGAGATTGAAAAGATAAACACCGAGCCGATTATAAACTGCCTCGACAACGGTTACATACCTGTTATCGCGACCGTTGCCTGCGGGGAAGACGGCGTGGTTTACAACATAAACGCCGACACCGCCGCCGCGCAGATTGCCGCAAATCTCGG
>JAISIH010000050.1 GCA_031262105.1 Ruminococcus sp.
TTGCAAGCTTGACGCTTATTCCGCTTCCGCAAAGGAAAAAATCGAAAAGGCGGGCGGGAAAGCAGAGGTGGTTTAATGTTCTCTGCAATTCGCAACGCGTTCGCGATGCCGGAACTGCGGCGTAAGATAATTTTTACGCTCGTTATGGTTTTAATATTCCGAATGGGATGTTATGTACCTGTACCGTTTCTTGACCCGTCGATGCTCGCTAACCTCATTGAGGGCAGCGGCTCCGTAATGAACATTATGGACACATTCTCGGGCGGCGCGCTTTCGCAAGGTTCATTCTTCGCACTTTCTTACCAACCGTATATCAACGCATCAATCGTTATGCAGCTTCTGACATATGCGCTTCCCGTCCTTGAGAATCTTCAAAAAGAGGGCGAAACGGGTCAGAAGAAAATCCAGAGAATCACAAACTTTGTATCGCTCGGTATCGCACTGGCAATGAGCTATGCTTATTACGCAACAGTTCGCAATCTCGGTGCGGTTCAGTATACAGAAGGCTTTGCCGGCGTATTTACGGCGATTATAATCATTCTGACATTTACGGCGGGTGCACAGCTTATCACTTGGATGGGCAATCAGATTAACGCAAGAGGCATAGGACAGGGTATCTCGGTTCTCCTTTTTGCAGGTATCGTTTCCCGCGGTCCGTCAGTCGTATGGAATATGTTCGTTGCGGCGGCGGCAACACCGACACTTTATATTGCAATCTTCTTCGTAGTTGTCTTCTTCGTATTTATGATAGGTTTTATCGTATTTATGAACGAGTCGGAACGCCGAATCCCCGTACAATACGCTAAGCGTGTTGTCGGACGTAAACAAATCGGCGGTCAAAACAGCTATCTTCCGATTAAAATCGCGATGAGCGGCGTTATGCCGATTATCTTCGCAATGTCGGTTATGGCACTTCCCAGTACCCTTGAGATGTTCCGCGCACCTGCGGCACAGCCCGTCGGGTTTTGGCAGAACTTCTATGCGGGCTTCATAAACTTCTTTAAGTACACCAGCCCGTGGTACGCACTGATCTATTTCCTCCTCATTATTGCATTTAACTTCTTCTATGTGTCGATGCAGTTTGACCCCGTTAAGCTTTCAAATCAGCTTCGCAACAGCAACGGCGGTATTCCGGGCATACGTCCGGGCAAACCGACTGCGGATTATATCCGCAAGGTTATGAACAAAATCACGATTGTGGGTGCGTTCTTCCTTGGCGTAATCGCTATTGTCCCCATTCTTTCAAACCTCTTTATTTCGGGTCTGAATGTCGCAATGGGCGGTACGACCGTGCTGATCCTTGTATCTGTCGTTCTTGAAACAGGCAGAACACTCCAGTCACAAATGATGATGCGGCATCACAGAGGATTCCTTGAATAAGAGAACGGTGTTCGCAAAAGAAAAGCAGCGAAAATCAACTTGTAAGCATTGAGCGTGGCAACGAACGAAAACTAAGGAGTGGATAACATTGAACCTAATTTTATTAGGTGCACCCGGGGCGGGTAAGGGAACGCAGGCGGAAGTAATTGAGAAAGAACTTGGTATTCCTCAGATTTCAACAGGCAATATCCTCAAAGCGGCAGTAAAAAACGCAACTGAAATCGGTCTTAAAGCTAAGTCCTATATGGACAGCGGCGCACTTGTACCCGACGAGGTTGTTATCGGAATCCTCAAAGAGAGAATTGCCGAGGACGACTGCAAAAACGGTTTTATCCTTGACGGATTTCCCCGCACAATCCCCCAAGCGGAAGCACTTGAAGCGATGGGCGTTACCATTGACAAAGTAATTTCGATTGAGGTTGCGGACGAAAAAATTGAGGCAAGACTTTCAGGCAGACGCGCCTGCACAAAATGCGGCGCAACCTATCACGTACTTTTCAACCCCCCGAAAACAGAGGGCGTATGCGATAAATGCGGCGGTCCGCTTGTTATCCGCGACGACGACAAACCCGAAACGGTTAAAGAACGTCTCCGCGTTTATAAAGAGAAAACCGCTCCGCTTATAGATTTCTACAAAGGTAAAGGCAAGCTTGCTACCGTAATCGGTCAGGAAGAAGTTGCCGACACAAGCAGGCTCACCCTTGCGGCTGTCAAAGGATAATGGTACAGATTTACACCAAATCCGAGATTGAGAAGATGCGAACGGCGGGCAGAATTGCCGGGACGGCACTTCATCTTGCGGGACGCGCAATCCGTGAAGGCGTAACAACGCTTGAGCTTGATAATATTATCAGGCGGTATATATCAAAGCAAGGCGCAAAAGCTTCGTTTTATAAATACGACGGATTCCCAAACTCGGCTTGTATTTCGCTCAATTCAAAGGTAATCCACGGAATACCGAATAAAAATGAGCATATCAAAAACGGCGACATTGTAAGTATTGACGTAGGTGCGTATATCGGCGGCTTCCACGGCGACACGGCATATACCTTCGTTTGCGGAAAAGCGGCACCCGATATTCAAAAACTTGTTGACGAGACAAAAGAGGCTTTACGGCTCGGGCTCTTGGCGTGTGTTGTCGGTAATCGTATCGGCGACATAGGAAACGCAATACAGACCCACTGTGAAAGCTTCGGATACGGCGTTGTGCGTGATTATATCGGGCACGGTGTCGGACGGAATCTTCACGAATCCCCCGAAGTTCCGAACTTCGGAAAGGCAGGTCACGGGACGCGGCTGATCGCGGGTATGACACTTGCGGTAGAACCGATGATCAATCTTTCGGGCGAGGGTGTGCGAAAACTTGCGGACGGTTGGACGATCGTTACAAAATCGGGCAGTGTTTCCGCCCATTTTGAACACACGGTCGCAATAACCGAAAACGGACCGGACATTCTTACACTTCCCGATTCGGATTTATAGGCTTATGGCGGAGATTAAAACAGGCTCGGTTGTTTATTCGCGGGCAGGGCACGATAAGGGGAATATCTTTGTCGTAGTAAGGCTTGAGGGCGATTTCGCCTATATCGCAGACGGCAGACAGCGTAAACTCGAGAGCCCTAAAAAAAAGCGTATAAAACACTTGCAAATTACCAATACTTCACTGGATATGACAAAAATAACTACCGATAAAGAGCTTCGGCGGATTTTCTCCGCAAAAGCTTTAAGCGCGAGGTGATACAGCGATAATGGCTAAAGAAGATGCGATTGAAGTTCAGGGCGTGGTTCGTGAATGTCTGCCCGGTGCGATGTTTAAGGTTGAGATTGACGGCGGACACGAAGTGCTTGCCCATATCTCGGGAAAACTGCGTATGAATTATATCCGAATCGTCGAGGGCGACAGCGTTACCCTTGAAATGTCGCCGTATGACCTTAAAAAAGGACGCATTACTTGGCGCAAAAAGTAACCGTATCTATTGTAGGAGGTACAATATTATGAAAGTCAGACCTTCAGTCAAACCTATGTGCGAGAAGTGCAAGGTTATCAAAAGAAAACGCAGAGTTATGGTTATCTGCGAAAACCCCAAACACAAACAACGTCAGGGCTAATCCCCGGCGAGGTGTCAGGGGTGCGGCGCAAATACGCTTTGGGTTATCCGGGCGTAAAAAGCGAAACCCCGGCAACAAAAAACTTATACTGAGGTGAATTTTTTGGCACGTATAGCAGGCGTAGACTTACCGAAACAAAAACGTATCGAATACGGACTTACGTATATATACGGTATCGGTGTTACATCATCGCGCAAGATTTTA
>JAISIH010000002.1 GCA_031262105.1 Ruminococcus sp.
CCTTAAAGATTATATATGTAACCGGGGAAGCCTTCGCGAATGAGCTTATTTCCGCAATTCAGCTTCGCCACGATACATCTGATTTTCACAACAAATACCGCACTGCCGACGTTCTCCTTGTCGATGACGTTCAGTTTATCGCCGGGAAGGAATCGACCCAAGAGGAATTTTTCCACACCTTCAACGAGCTTAAAAAGCAGGGCAAGCAGATAGTTCTGACTTCCGACCGTCCGCCCAAGGAGATAAAAACCCTCGAAGACCGGATTAAGACCCGCTTCGAGCAGGGGCTTATTGCGGACATCAATATTCCCGAATATGAGACAAGGGTTGCGATTATAAAGCGGAAGGCTGAGCTTCTTAACCTCGACATTTCGCAAGGGCTTGTTGAGATGATTGCGATTGCACTTAAGGCTAATATCCGTCAGCTTGAGGGCTGTGTCAAGAAGCTTAAGGCGATTGAGCATCTTGTCGGAACGCCCCCGACCCTATCACAGGCACAGGCAGCGATCCGCGAGGTACTGTCGGACGAGACTGCCGCGCCGGTTACAATCCCGAAGATTTTAGCGGAGGTTGCGACCATCTACGAAGTTTCGGTTGAGGATATTTTATCATCGAAACGCTCGACGACCGTGTCCCTTGCGAGGCAGGTTTGCTGTTATGTTATAAAGGAAACCACGAAGTTATCTTTCAAGAACATCGGGCTTGAAATCGGCGGGAGAGACCATTCCACCGTGGTTTACTACGTTGATAAGGTTCGCTCGAAGATGGACGAAGACCCTCACACGAAGGAGCTTATCAAGGATCTTATACTTAATCTGAATTCGTAGATTCTTTACTTAAAGTTAAATTAACAGGGTGTTGAAAAAACTGTTGAAAATGTTAATCTAATCCCAAACGGGGATATAAAGAGCATATTACGGAAAGTATTTATACATTTTCAACCCACTGTGCAAACTGTTTTCGTGTATTAGACAATTACTTAAACAAAGTTTTAACTCTCAACTAACATTTTTAACATATTTTCAACTATGGATTTCGGCTGATTTTTTTCAAAGATTTTTCAACAATCGGGATGTTTAATTTTAAGCCCGGATGAAAAAGGGTTTGCGGGCTAAATGAGTGTTTTCAACAAGCCTACTGCTACTCCTGAATATATTTATAAACTCTTATTTAATAAAGGAGCTTCAAATGAAATTTACTGCGGATAAGAACGTACTTTTCAACGCTTTGTCAAATGTTTCGAGGGCTGTCGCGGATAAGTCAGCCATACTTGCCCTTGAGGGGATAAAATTCTCGGTTTCAAAAGATACGTTAAAACTCACCGGCTATGACCTTGAAATCGGGATTACTGCGACTATTCCTGTGAACGGCGACGGTGAATTTGAATTTGTTTTAAGTTCAAAACTCGTTTGCCAGATGGTCGGGAAGCTCCCGGACGGGAACGTCTCGTTTGAATACACGGCGGAAAACGGCGTCCGCATAACCGGCAAGCGGATTGTAACGACCCTCGGGGCAATTTCAGCCGACGAATACCCGAATATCCCCGATTATGAGAAGAATGAGGGTTTTGACATTGACGGGGCAATCCTCAAAAACATGGTTAATATGACACGTTTTGCCGTTGCGACAACCGACGCGAAGCCGATTTTAACCGGCGAGCTTTTCGAGATTAAGGACGGCGTGTTTAATATCGTGAGCCTTGACGGTTATCGGCTTGCGGTCCGCACCGAGCGGGTTTCGTTCGATAAAAATTATAATTTTGTAATAAAACTTAAATCGCTTTCCGACATTGTTTCGCTTATCAAGGAGAAAAAGGCGGACGAATCGGACATAATAAAGGTATATGTTTCTAAAAAATCCGCCGCCTTCGAGTTCGACAATTTCTCAATCCACACCCGACTTCTCGAGGGGGAATTTCACCAATACAGTCGGGCAATTCCTGCGCCTGAGCGGATTAAGACAACCATTTCGGTAAATGTGCCGGAATTTATCCGCGCCCTCGAACGCTGCCAACTCCTCATCGACGAGAAGGTTAAGTCGCCTGTTCGTCTCACCATCAACAACGACGTAATCGCGCTTTCCTGCAAATCCCCGCGCGGCGAAATCAACGACGATATCCCCTGCGAAATCACAGGGCAGAGTCTTGAAATCGGCTTCAACGCCGCTTACCTCATCTCCGCGCTGAAATCTTCCGAGACTGACAAGGTTACCTTAAAACTTATCGACTCCGTTTCGCCTATGATTATCTCGCCTGCCGACGGAGATTCGTTCCTCTTCCTTGTTCTGCCGATCAGACTATATTAATATGATTTACACTATTGATGAAATAAAAGAAAGAATACGCCCTGTCGCCGAAAAGTATAATCTTCCGGCGGTGTACCTCTTTGGGTCTTACGCCAGAGGGGAAGCCGACGAGAAGTCGGATATTGATTTGATGATTGATAGGACGGGGACTGATGTTGTCGGCGTTTTCAGACTCGGCGGTGTTTTCGGTGAGTTTCGTGACAGTCTCGAAACGGAGATTGATATGATTACGACAGACGTATTCAAACATGAAGATGACCGATATTTTACAGATAACGTAAAAAAGGACATGGTGAATATCTATGTACGCTGATGTTACAAAGCAAGTTATAACAAAAATACTTAAATACTGTAATGATATTGAAGAAATAATCAATGAATTTGATGAAGATTTTGAAACTTTTTCTTCAAAACCAAAATGGAATTATTCTGTTTCATTTGCTCTTCAACAAATCGGTGAGCTTTCAAAACATCTGCCGGCGGAGTTTATTAAAGAAACAAGAGATAATATACCATGGCGGGTCTTCCGTGATATGCGTGATATGTATGCGCATGAATATGAAAGAATGGAACTTTCAGACATTTGGCATTCTGCTACAATTGATGAGCCTGTGATAAAACTTTTTTGCGAAACATATCTGAAAGAAAATTAGATGTATTTAGAATCAATTGAAATCCAAGGTTTTAAATCCTTTCCGGACAAACTCACGCTTTCGTTCGGGAAGGGGATAACGGCTATTGTCGGGCCAAACGGCAGCGGCAAGTCTAACATCGGCGATGCTGTTCGCTGGGTTTTGGGTGAGCAGTCCTCGAAGACGCTTCGCGGCGGGAAGATGGAGGACGTTATCTTCGCGGGGACCCAGACGCGCCGTTCTATGGGCTTCGCGTCCGTTACCCTTAATATTCAAAACGACCGCGGGCTTATTTCTGCGCCGCCCGGTCTTCTTTCCGTTTCGCGTAAGCTCTATAAGACAGGCGAGTCTGAGTACATTATTAACGGCTCTCAGGCACGCTTAAAGGACGTTATCGAGCTTTTTATGGACACCGGGCTTGGCAGGGACGGCTACGCGATTATCGGGCAGGGGAAGGTTGCCGATATTGTTTCTAACAAATCGGGCGACCGGCGCGAGATTTTCGAGGAAGCTTCCGGCATATCAAAACTGCGTTTTAAGCGCGACAACGCCAACCGCGACATGGTTCGCGCAGAAGAATCTCTTGTGCGGCTTGCTGACATCTATAACGAGATAAAATCCCGCATTGAGCCGCTTCGCGAGCAGTCCGAGAAGGCGGCGAAGTTCATTGAAATTGAAGGCAAGCGGAAAGACTTAGAGGTTTCTGTCTGGGTGCATGAACTCGACAATATTAAGACGGCAATTGTCTCTCTTGACGATGAAATTTTAATTAACCGCTCCGCATATGAAACTTCAAACGCCGAAAAACAGAGCCTTGAGGAGGAGAACGAGCGGCTTTATAAATCCTCGTCCGAGCTTCTTATAAGGATTGAAACGCTTCGGAACGAGATTGCGGAGAGGGAAAAGCTTGCCTCGAACGCCCTTTCGGAGATTGCCGTTGCCGAAAATGATATTAACCACGCTAATGACCGTATAGCGGATACCGAAAAGGAAATTGCAAACTCCGACAACACCGATGCCGGCTTAAAGAAGCTTATTGAGGAAAAATTCGCGGAGATTGAAGCGGTTAAACTTGAGGTTTCGGAGACTGAAATTATTACCGAAAAGCTCGAAGAAGCCCTGCTTCTGACCGCCGGGGACGAGTCGGACGAGGAAAGCAGAGAACTTAATTCGCGCCTAAACGCCGCCTACATACGCGAGTCCGAATATCGCTTTTTTATCGAAAACGCCGCGGGTTCGATCGAGACGGACAGCCGCAGAGCGGACGAAGCAGCCTTGCAAATTAAGACTGTCGAAGAAGAGCAAAAATCGCTTGAAGCAGAAAAGACTGAAATTGCCGACGGGAAAAAGACTGCCGAGGAAGCAATCGAGGGCTTAAAAAATCGCCTTGCGGGGGTTACGAAGCTTTTTGAAAACCGTTCCGAAAAAGCAAAAACTGCGGCGGCGACACTCGAAAATCTTCGCCTTAACGAGCGGGATTTGACCGGGCGGATAAAGCTTCTTTCGGACCTTGAAAAGAACATGGAGGGCTTCGCCCATTCGGTTAAAGAGATATTAAAATGCGCGGAGAACGGCGTTATAAAGGGCATCCACGGGACTGTCGGGGGGCTTTTAGCGGTTGACGCAGAATACACCCTCGCGATTGAAACTGCGCTTGGGGCGGCTCTGCAAAACATTATCGTTAATAACGAAGACACCGCGAAACGCTCGATAAACCATCTTAAGCAGACCGGCGGCGGGCGGGCGACTTTTCTGCCTGTTTCGACAATTTCGGGGCGGACAATTAATGAACAACTCGACGGGGAATATGGTTTTTGCGGCATTGCTTCAAAGCTGATTTCGTTTGAGCCGCAGTACGCGGGGATTTATGAAAATCTTCTCGGGAAGACGGCGGTTTTTGAGGACTTAGATTCCGCAACCGAAGCGGCGAAAAGACACCGTTATTCCTTCAAAATCGTAACTCTCGACGGGCAGGTTATAAACGCGGGCGGGTCTTTCACCGGGGGATCTTCCAACAAAAAAAGCGGAATATTATCCCGCAAGAATGAGATTGAAAGGCTTACCGCTAACCATCGCGAAATTCTGTCTGACATTGAAACTGCGGCGGAAAACTCTAAGAAGCTTGCCGAGGATGCGAACAAGCTGCATTTTGACATTGAGGGTATAAAGGAGCAGATTCAAACCGCAAACACTGACCTTATCCGCTTCGAGTCCGAGATTAAGCGGATTGAGTCGATGGAAACTAAGCTCGCGGCGGATATCGACAACCTTAAAAAGACGGTTGCCGGCTTAAAATCGCGGATTAAAAAGACGGAGGCTGACAAAAAAGAGGTTGAGGGCAAGGCGGCGGCTCTCACAGACGAGATTGAAGCCCTCGAAAAGTCGGTTAAGGATTCCGCGGAAAAGCAGGCTGAACTGCGCTTAAAGCGCGAGGCGAAGGCTTCGGAAATTTCCGACAACAAGCTTAAAATCACTGCGCTTTCAAAGGATATTGACAACATCACCGGGCAGATAAATGCCCTTGAAGACAGGCTTCGCGAGTCGGGCGGGAGCATTGTCCGCTTAAATGCGATAATCTCCGAACAGCGTGAAATTATACGCCTTCGCGAAGAAAAAATCGCGGCGTTAAAGGGGAGCATGACCGACACTGACTCCGCTATTGACGAAATTCGCGGGAAGATTGCGGCGTTACGCACTTCTCATGCCGAAAACGAGCAGTTATCGAAAGCCAACCGCGAGAAGGAAAACGACGTCATAAAGAAGCGCGAGGAATTCGGCAGGCTTCTTTCAAAGGCGGAGGAACGCAAGAAAATCAACGAGGCGGCGTTCGACGACCTTATAAACAAGATGTCGGAAGAATATGACATATACTATTCCGACGCGAAGGAGCGTGCGTTGCCGATTAAGGATCTGCCGGCGGCGAAGCGGGAATTAAATAAATATCGCGAGCAGATTAGGGCAATCGGCGTTGTCAACCTTTCGGCGATTGAGGAATTCAAAGAGGTATCCGAACGCTATAATTTCCTCAAGGGGCAGATGGACGACATTACCAAGAGTAAGCGGGAGCTTGAGCGGCTTATCGGGGAGCTTACCGAGCGGATGAAGGCAATGTTTTCCGAGACGTTCGAGCAGATAAACGCGAATTTCAAGCGGATTTTTATCGAGCTTTTCGGCGGCGGAAAGGCATCCTTAACCCTCACGAACCCGGAAGATATTCTCGAATCGGGCATCGAAATAAACGTTGCGCCGCCCGGGAAGGTTATAAAAAATCTGTCGCTCCTATCGGGCGGGGAACAGGCTTTCGTGGCGATTGCGATTTATTTTTCGATATTAACCGTTAAGCCCTCGCCGTTTTGCATCTTGGACGAAATCGAAGCCGCGCTTGATGACATTAACGTTTCAAAATATGCGCGTTACCTTCGGAAATTCACCGCCGACACGCAGTTCATCTGCATAACCCACCGGCGCGGGACTATGGACGAGGCGGACATTCTCTATGGCGTAACCATGCAGGAAAAAGGGATTTCGCGGGTTTTGAAGATGGAGAATTAGGGGTTTTTATGAAGCGGATTTTAACTGTAATTTTAGCGGCGGTGTTAATGCTTTGCGGCTGTTCGGCGCAAAACGCTAACCCTGACAGCAACGGCGACGGCGTTATTACCTATGAGGACTATTCCGGCAAGCGTTTTTCTATCCTTGTCGGGTCAATTTTTGACGGGGTTGCGGACGAACATTTTAATCCCTCGCGCAAGCTTTATTTTAACAATGTTGTCGAGGAGATTGAGGCAGTAAACCTCGGGAAGACGGACGCTGCGCTTGTTGACGGTGCGGCGGCGGTTCAGAGCCTCGGTTCGGGTATGTACCCCGATTTGACGACTATTGATGTGCCGATTGAGGGGCTTGATCTGCCGTACGGGGTCTTTTCGGCGGACGATGAAATTATTTCGCGTTACAATGAGTTTTTGGCGGAGATTGAGGCTGACGGGACATTGAAAGAAATGCAGGACAGGTGGCTTAACAGTTATTCCCTTGAAACGGTTATGCCGGAAATTGCCGCGCCTGAAAATCCCTCGGGGACGTTAAAAGTTGCGATTATGGCGACTTATCCGCCCTTCACCCTGCTTGCCGACGGCGGTGAATACAAGGGTTTTGACATTGAACAGCTTCGGCGTTTCGGGCTTTATATTAACATGGACGTGGAGTTTATCGAGATGGATTTCGGCGCAATGCTCCCCTTTGTGAAGTCCGGCAAGGCAGACCTCGGCGGAAGCGTTTATATTACGCCGGAGCGGGAGGAAGCGTTCTTCTTCTCCGAGCCGGATTTTTCGAGCAAGACGGTTTTGGTTGTTAAGAAACCGCAATAAGGAGGAATTTTATGGAACCCGAAAAAAGCGTAAAAACCGAAGAGGAAACCCCTAAAGAACTCACGAAAGAGACGCTTGACAAAATCGGCGAGGTAAGTGCGGGCATTTCAAGAGGGTTTCCGGTTAAAGATCCTTTTACCGATTACTATTAACCGGAGGGAAGATATTAATGGAAAACGAAAAAACCGTTACCGCGAATGTTGACGAGACCGAGACCGAACCTCTCCGCGAAATCCCGGAGGAAACCCTCGACAAGATAAGCGCGGGACTGGATAACGCCGGTGTCTGGGCAAGCTCATTAACACACAAACAATATTAAACAAAAAGCAGTAAAAATCACACTATCCGCCCTTGCAAAACATCTTTTCGCGTCTTTGGGGAACAGCTGTCCTAACCGCCCACAACTTTCCCATCTGACACGGTTATAACTCTCCCTGCCAACTGCGCGATTTTCGGGTCGTGCGTGATTATCACAACCGTTGCGCCGCCCGCATGAAGTCCCTTGAGGAGCGACATTACCGTCTCGCCCGCCGCGCTGTCGAGGTTGCCTGTCGGCTCGTCCGCGAGGATTAATGACGGCGAAGCGGCGACTGCGCGGGCGATTGCCACTCGCTGCTGCTGCCCTCCCGAGAGTTCCGAGGGGCGGTGTGTTTTCCTGTGGCTTATCCCGACTGCCTCAAGCGCGTTCTTCACAAGCTCCTTTCGGGCAGAATTCGGCACGCCGCGATAGATAAGCGGAAGCTCGACATTTTCTTCTGCTGTGAGAGTCGAGATAAGATTAAAGCTCTGGAATATAAAACCAATGCTTTTATTCCGCAACCTCGTGAGGGTTTTTTCATTCATCTTCGAGACGTCCTCCCCCATGAAGCGATAAGTCCCCGCCGTCGGCGTGTCAAGAAGCCCCAAGAGGTTCATCATCGTCGATTTCCCCGAGCCGGACGCGCCGGTTATCGCCGCGAATTCCCCCTCTATAACCTCAATGTTCACGTTGTCGAGGGCGTGAAGGGTTGTGCCGCCCGTCCTATAAACCTTCGATATATTGACAAGCTCCAAAAGCTTCATAAATTTACCCCGCGTTTTTTAGTTAGTATTTTATAAAATTGAAAAATTATTACTTACTATTGACAACGGTAAAATTTTCTGCTATAATTAGTTATCAATGTTTTATGGAGTGTAATTTATGAAAAAACTCAAAGGCGCAATTATTGCGTTAATCTTAACCGCCGCTCTCGCCGGCTGTGGCGGAACAACCCCTGCCGCTGCCACAACCACGACCGCCGCAACTGCCGCTACAGAGGTAACAACCACTATGGCTACTACAACCACAACCGCCGCTACTACAACGGCTCCCCCCGAAACCACAACCGAGGCAACAACGACAACCGTAATCTCATACTCCCCCATAGTTCGCGAGGAAATCGACCCCGAAAAGCCCATCATCGCCCTCACATTCGATGACGGTCCGACCGACCTCACCCCGCAAATCCTCGATATCTTAGAGGAAAAGCAAGTCGTTGCAAGCTTCTTTTTAATCGGCGATAACATCAACGACGACACCGCGCAATACGTAATAAGGGAGTTTGAGCAAGGTCACGAAGTGGACAACCACTCGAAAACCCACTCTCAAATGCCCGAAATGACCTTCGACGAAATCGCCGCTGAAATTCAGTACACCTCCGACAAAGTCGAAGAGCTTATCGGCATCCCGACCCCCTTCTTCCGCCCCCCCTACATCGCAACCAACGACGTGATGTACGAAGCAATCGACATACCGTTCATAACCGGCTACCTCCCCAACGACTACATGGACACCGTTGACGTCGAACAGCGTATCGAAAACGTCAAAAAAAGTGCCAAAGACGGCTTAGTAATATTACTGCACGACTTCTCCGGCAATGTCATGACCGTAGAAGCCCTCCCCACAATCATAGACAACCTCAAAGCCGAAGGCTACCAATTCGTAACAGTATCCGAACTCTTTGAAGTAAAAGGCAAAACCCCCGAAGAGGGAAAAGCGTATACTATAGTATTATAAGGCGCGTTGGGGGAGGGGCACTTGGTGACCCAAGTGTCCCTCCCCCAAACCCCCTCCCCGAAAGACTTTATTAAAAATTATAAAAAAATTTTTAAAAAACACTTGACAACCCCCCAAAACTATGTTATAATAGTTTTTGCAATCTTCTCAAAAAGATTACAATTTGGGAGTTTAGCTCAGCTGGGAGAGCATCTGCCTTACAAGCAGAGGGTCACAGGTTCGAGCCCTGTAACTCCCATAACAGAGGACAGAAGCGAGAATACAGAATACAGATTTACGAGGGCGAGCCTCTTTTGCTCACCCCCCGCATGAATCTGTACTCTGTATTCTGTACTCTGTATTCTGGTCCGGTAGTTCAGTTGGTTAGAACGCCGCCCTGTCACGGCGGAGGTCGTGGGTTCGAGTCCCATCCGGATCGGGGTTGCCATTATTTCTTACAAGGTAGCTTAGTACAAGCCCCACAACGCAACACCCCCGTTTTTGCGAAGCAAAAACTTGCCTCTGTAGCTCAGTCGGTAGAGCAGGGGACTGAAAATCCCCGTGTCGATGGTTCAATTCCGTCCGGAGGCATAACAACCAGAAGACAGAAGCGAGAAGACAGAAGCCAGATTTTCGCGCGGTTAGCTTTTAACGAAAGTTCGCGTTTACGTTCGTCTGTCCTCTGTCCTCTCGCCTCTGTCATCTGTCTTGCGGATTTAGCTCATTTGGTAGAGCGCCACCTTGCCAAGGTGGAGGTAGCGAGTTCGAGCCTCGTAATCCGCTGTCCGTGCCAATCCGTGCCAATCTCAAAACACCGCGTTCGCGGTTTTTTTGCGGAATTAGCTCATATGGTAGAGCGCCACCTTCCCAAGGTGGATGTGGCGGGTTCGAGCCCCGTATTCCGCTGTCCGTGCCAGTCCGTGCCAATTCAAAAGCCGCCCTCAATGTGAAGGCGGCTTTTTTTCTACTTCATGATATTATTGTCCGAAGAAATTACTGATAGTGTCTAAAGTCTTTCTGCCGTAGCTGTAATTGCCCTTGAAGAGGTTGTTATATGCTTTGAAAGCGTTGTCTATTTCGGCGGCGTTTGCATCGAGTTCTTTTACCTTTTGGGTGAGGGAGTTGTCTTTCTCGATATTTATGCCGAGCTGTTTTAATGTATCAGACACGTTCGAGGTTCTTGTAACCATCTCTGCGCCTTTTGACAGCGTGTTTTGGTTAGAGGAACTCTGTGCATACGAAAGCGCGGAGTTATAGCCGTTAACGTAAGTCCCAAGCTCTTTTTGAAGACCTTTTAGAGCCTCGTTAACGCTCGCTCTGCCCTCTTCGGTTATGTCGGTTTCGCTAAGTTTATTAAGCGATTTTTTCATGTTTTCTATGATTTGGTCGATTGTCCCGACGTCTTCGGGATTAAAGCCGGACTTCTTCTCGTATGTATCCTTCGCCCTGTCCGCCGCTTGCTCTGTGGCGGATTTTGATTCCTCAGTCTTCGCTTCTTCTGCCGGTTTTGTGTTCGCCTTCGCGGCTTGGTTCGCTTGGAAAGTTATGGGGCGGTTGTTATTCGTGTAGGTGTTCATTGCCTGTAAGTTTATTTCAGCCATGTTAATTACCTCCGCATCCTATTTCAATATCAGTTTCCCACTCAATGGTTGTTCGCGTTTTCTGGGGAAAGTCCTGCCACGCCACTTCTTTGCCGGCAGGGAGTTTAAGCTTAGTTCCATAGATCGGAATCCCCCCGCCCATGCCTGTAGGGTTTAAGTTCGGTACGCCGGAGCTTACCTCTTCAATATCGCTCATGATTTCCCCCTCTACCTGTGTATATCACATTATAGTACGTATTTTCTAAAACTTAAATCTTTTTTTGTAAACTTTTTGTGAATTATACAGCGACGGGAGTTTTTTCTTCCGCTTTTTGGTTATTATCTTTAGTTCTCGCAGTTGACAACATCAATTTCAGGCGGTTTTCTTGGTTAACGGCGGTTGCGCCGGGGTCGTAGTCTACCGCGACGATATTTGCCTCGGGGTGGGCGTTGCGGATTTTCCTTATCATACCTTTTCCGACAATATGATTCGGGAGGCAGCCGAAGGGTTGGGCGCATACTATATTATTTACGCCGGAATGGAGAAGCTCGAGCATCTCGGCGGTGAGGAGCCAGCCCTCGCCCATCTTATTCCCGGGGGAGACGTAGCCGCGGCTGTTTTCCTTCGTGTCCTCGAACTTGCCGGGCGGGGTAAAGCGCGAATTTTTCACAGCCTTAATAATCCCGTTCTGCACCCCCCGCATGAACCATTTCGCCGCCGCATAGACGATGTATTTGCCGTAATTCATGCGGTAAAGCTCCGTCTCGACGATGTTGTGGTCTGCCATAAAGAGGATCATGTCGAGAAGCCCGGTTATAACGACCTCGCAGCCCTCTTTCCGCAGGAATTCCTCGAGGTTGTTGTTCCCGAGGGGGGCGAACTTAATATAAACCTCGCCGACAATCCCGACCTTCGGTTTTTCGGAGGGGGTATATGGTATTTTTTCAAAATCTTTCACGATTTGCGGCAGGTTTTTGTGGTACTCCGTCAGCTTAAAGTCAGACTCGCAGAGGTACTTAAGCCAACGCTCGCAAAGCGCGTCCGTCTCGCCCGGGGTCTTCTCGTACGGGCGGACTTGGTTCGCAAGCCATACCATCAAATCCGCATAGCAGATCCCGACAATCATATCCTTAAACATTCCCGGTGTAATCTTCCAGCCGGGGTTCTTTTCAAGCCCGACGAAATTTAATGACACAACCGGCACAAATTCTAAACCGTGCTTAATTAAGGCTTTTCGCAGTAATGATATGTAGTTAGAGGCTCTGCAACCGCCGCCTGTTTGGGTTATCATCAGGGCGACTTTATGTATATCGTATTTCCCGGAGAGCAGGGCATCCATGAGCTGACCGATAACGAGAAGGGCGGGATAACAGGTGTCGTTATGGACGTTGCGGAGTCCCTCGTCAACCACCTTCCGCCCTGTTGTATAAAGGAGTTCGGCGGTATAACCGTGGCTGTTAAAAATCTGTTCAAGCATCTTAAAATGAAGCGGGAGCATCATCGGAATGAGTATTGTGTACTCCTTTTTCATCTCTTCGGTAAAGAGAAGTCTGCCCTCATCGTATACAAGTTCTGCCATAATTATCCTTTTTAATATTTATTCATATATATTATAGCACATACCGATAAAAATTGCAAGAAATTTTTTCAGGGATAATTTTTCGACAAAATTCACCGTTTTTCGCTTTCTCCATATTATATAATAGAGGTGAATAACTATGGCTAAGATTTACACAGTTACCATAAAAAACATTGCCGACGGCAGAGACTTAGGCAGAATTGTTGCATCACACGGGGTTAAGATAAAAAGGGAAGAGCTGTTTTTGTCCTTTAACCCGCCCGAAAACGCACAAGCGAACGGATTTTATCTTGACTTGACGAGGGAGAAAGAACTAAAATTACCATTTAAGGTTAAGAAATCCTTTGTAATTTTTGTCGAGTTTATAAACGGAGATTATCTGTAAAGAATAATAAAAATAAAACTTCAGAGGGAAGATAATGGGATTATTAAAGCGCGGGATTAAGACGATGGTTGGCATCTTAAATGTGTTTGTGCTGGCACTTGCGGGGCTTATTTGCTATTACAGTCTGTCGCTCCCCGATTCATATTTGGTCACGAGGGGCGGCGGCGTCGGTCCGCTCCCCGAATATATCAGCTTTAAGGCGGAAAAAGCCGCCCACACGCCTGTTATGGCGGGGGAGACGACGTCGGGCGGGGAACTTATCCTTTTCGGGATTTTCCCGGTGAAAAGCGTTACAGTTTTCGACATAGGCACGCCGATGCTTATACCCTCCGGCGAGCCGTTCGGAATTAAGATGCTTGCCGACGGGGCGGTTGTGACCGACGTTAACGGCTTCGATACTGCGCGGGGCTTCGCTTCTCCGGCAAAAGACGCGGGGATTCGTGTCGGCGACATTATTAAGGAAATTGACGGAAAGCGGGTTCTTTCAAACTCCGACATTGTTTCAAAAGCCCGCCTCGGTAAAACTGTGGAGGTTACATTTTTACACAAAGACGAGGTTAAGACCGCTGTAATTAAGCCTGCTATGTCGAGCGGCGGCGGTTATAAAATCGGGCTTTGGGTAAAGGATTCCTCCGCCGGTATCGGTACGCTTACCTTCTATAACGCCGCTGCGGGGAGCTTCGCGGGGCTTGGACACCCTGTCTGCGACGCGGCTTCGGGGGCAATTTTGCCGCTATATTCCGGCGAGGCTGTTAAGGTTAACGTTAACGGGATAGTCCGCGGCAGGGCAGGTTACCCGGGCGAACTCACGGGCGAATTTTTCGCTTCCGACGAGATAGGTAAACTTTTGGTAAACGACATCTCGGGCGTATACGGAGAGCTTGACGGCGGCATAATAAATGGTAGCAATGCAATTCCCCTCGGGACACGCGGACAGATTAGAGAGGGCAGGGCATATATTTACACGACCGTTGACGGCAATCTTCCGACGGCTTATGCGGTAGATATTGAAAAAATTTCCGGCAAGGCAGATTCCGGGAAAGACATGGTTATAAACGTGACGGACGAGCGGCTGCTAAAACTTACCGGTGGCATCATTCAGGGCATGAGCGGCTCGCCCATAATCCAAGACGGCAGACTCGTCGGCGCGGTAACTCACGTCTTCGTAAACAACCCGCAAAAGGGTTATGCAATTTTCGCCGACACGATGTATTGCACGTCATTGAGTGCAGGTTCGCCACAGCTTTCTAACGCAGCTTAAAATTAAAGGAGAAAAAATTATCATGAAAATGACAAGAAGACTTAAGAAAACACTTCGCAAGGCAGCTATACAGATGGTTAAGAAGTATTTATAAACAGGGTTAATAAAATGAGCGGCGCAATGGTTGCGCCGCTTCAAACTTTTTTGACGAATCTCTTGACAAAGGTTAAAATATGATATATAATGTATATACAACGAAAGGGGTTATTTATGGAAACTGTTGTGTCTAACTGGGGAAATTCCTTAGGTTTAAGGATACCGAAGTCAATTACCGAAATCTGTCATCTTACCGATAAAACGAGAGTTAATATTGCCGCGAACGGCGAAACAATAACCATTACAAAAATAAAGGAACAACGAAAACATATCCCGCTTGAAGAGAGGGCAAAGCAGTGCAAAGGCTGGGACGGCAAGCCCTATGAACTCACCGATGAAGACAGGGAGTGGCTTAATATGCCCTCCGTCGGGAAGGAAATTGTGTGAAAAAATTAGTGCAGGGGGATATTGTTTACACAGACCTATACCCAACCGTCGGGCATGAGCAATCGGGCATCCGCCCCGTCTTAATCCTCGGGAACGCTTCCTGCGACAAATTCAGCGGTATGTCTATCATCTGCCCTATTACGACAAATACCCGCGAATATCCCACAAAGGTTGAAATTCTCGGTAACAAGATAAAAGGTTTCGTTTTGTGCGACCAGATACGCGCTCTTGATTTTAGCGAGCGGGAATATACATATATCGAAACTATTGACGAAGATACCCTTTGGAATGTCGTTGATACGGTTGAGGGGTTAATTAATATACTATAAAAAATCGGGCAGTTCCTACAAATCGAACTGCCCGAGCGTTTTTATTTCTTATCAACGTACTTAACGATGTCTTCGACCGTTTTAAGCCCGGGGATATCCTCTTCGGGGATGGTTATATCGAACTGCTCCTCGACGTCCATTATTATATCAACGATGTCGAGGGAGTCTGCGCCGAGGTCGTCTTGGACAGATGTCCCCTCGTGTATCCCTTCCGGCGACGCGTCAAGACGCTCCGCAAGTATGCTTCTGATTTTATCAATAGTTTCCATTTATTTACTCCTTCACAATTTTTTATTCAGGCTTTACCTTTATGATTATAGTTTACATATGAAATGACTATAAAAAAAGCGATATTGTGTAAAAAAAATATGAACTTATTATGATTAGTTATTACAAATTTATACATTTGTGCAATTTGCACAATTTATTCCGAAAACTTAGGGAAAAATTCTCTATATAAAATCCTTGCAATTGTTTTATAACTGTGCTAAAATAGATAATGCGTCAAATTGCGTAGATTTACAAGATGGCGGCTTTAAGCCGGGAACTTGTAAGGAGTATGTTGGGTCACCGAACCCGGCGAAAGGAATTTTTATATGGCAGTAAACGAAAAAATGCGTATCCGCGTTAAGGGTTACGACCACGCCGTTGTTGATGCGGCGACTGCGAAGATTGTCGAGGCTGTAAAACGCTCCGGCGCGCAGGTTTCCGGTCCTATTCCCCTTCCCACGCGGAAAGAAGTTATCACTATCCTTCGCGCTGTTCACAAATACAAGGACAGCCGGGAACAGTTTGAACTTCGCACTCACAAAAGACTCATTGATGTTTTAAGACCCTCTGCAAAAACCACTGAAACCTTGCAGAGCTTAGAACTTCCGGCAGGCGTTGATATCGTGATGGAACTTAAGTAGTTCCGATAAGATATCTGCCTAATGGGTTATGTTACTTCGGTAACCACTAATCATAGGAGGTTATAGTATGACCAAAGCTTTAATCGGCAAGAAAATCGGCATGACACAGATTTTTGACGAAAGCGGGAAGGTTATCCCCGTAAGCGTTATCGAGGCAGGTCCCTGCCCCGTTGTTCAGAAAAAAACGCTTGAAAATGACGGCTACGAGAGCGTTCAGCTCGGTTTCGGCGACATTCGCGAAAAGCTTGTTTCAAAACCCGCCAAGGGGCATTTTGAAAAAGCCGGCGTTGCTCCGAAAAGGGTACTGAGGGAATTTAAGCTTGAGGGAGAGAATGAAGTCGGCGCGATTATATCCGCTGACACGTTCGCTGTCGGGGATATCGTTGACGTTTCCGGCACTTCCAAGGGTAAAGGTTTCGCCGGTACAATCAAGAAAAACCACCATTCCCGCCTCAAAGAGACTCACGGCTCGGGTCCTGTAGGACGCCACGCCGGCTCGATGGGTGCGAACTCCTCGCCCTCGCGTATATATAAGGGCAAGAAGCTCCCCGGACACATGGGTGCGAAGACGGTTACAATTCAAAACCTTGAAATCGTTAAGGTTGACCTCGACAATAATCTGTTGGCGATTAAGGGTGCAATACCCGGACCTAACGGCGGCTATGTTACAATAGTTTCTGCCGTTAAGAAATCATAAGGAGGGTTTTATAGAATGGCAGATGTTAAAGTTTACGATATGTCAGGAAAAGAACTTTCCGTTATGACACTGACAGACGATATTTTCGGGATAACCCCGAGCGAATCCGCAATGCACACCATGGTTGTTAACTACCTTGCAAACAGACGTCACGGTACGCAGTCTACCCTTACCCGCACCGAAGTTTCCGGCGGCGGCAGAAAACCTTGGAAACAAAAAGGCACAGGACACGCAAGACAGGGTTCTACCCGCTCTCCGCAGTGGACACACGGCGGCGTTGCTCTCGGTCCGAAGCCCCGCTCCTATCGCTTCTCCGTTAACCGCAAGCTTAAGAGGCTCGCTATGAAGTCCGCGCTTTCCGTAAAGGTTGCTGCAGGGCAGATGATGGTTATTGACGGTCTCTCGATGAATGAGTACAAAACCAAGACTATGGTTTCGATGCTCTCCTCACTCGGAATCGCAGGGAAAAAGGCTATGGTTGTTATGCCGGAGGTAAATTCCTTTGTTATAAAGAGTTTATCGAACATTCCCGGCACGCAGTCTGCGCTTGTTAACACAATAAACGTTCACGACATCTTAAAATATGACTATCTGCTTGTTGAGAAATCGGCGGCGGAAAAAATCGCGGAGGTGTACAGATAATGCTTGCACATGAAATTATCCTTAAACCGGTAATTACAGAACGCAGCATGGATTTGCTGCAGCTCGGCAAATACACCTTTAAGGTACAAAAGGGTGTTAACAAAATCGAGATTAAAAAGGCTGTTGAAGAGGTTTTCGGCGTGTCCGTCGCTTCCGTCAACACCATGAACTGCAAGGGCAGAAAAAAGCGCATGGGTATCCATTCCGGCTTTACCCCCGCTTACAAAAAAGCTATCGTTACGCTTAAAGAAGGTTCTAAAACAATTGAATTCTTCGACGGCATGATGTAAGGAGGGTTATAAAGAATGGCTATTAAAGCATACAAACCGACAACGCCCTCGCGCCGTCAGATGACCGTTACCGACTATTCGGTGCTTTCAAAGGTTGAACCAGAAAAGAGCTTACTCGCTCCCTTAAAAAAGACTTCCGGGCGTAACTCCTACGGGCGTATCACCGTTCGCCACAAGGGCGGCGGCAACCGCCGTAAATACCGCATTATCGACTTCAAGCGCGATAAAGTCGGCATGAACGGCACGGTTAAGACGCTCGAATATGATCCTAACCGCTCTGCGTTTATTGCGCTTATCGAGTATGAGGATTCGGAGAAGCGTTATATTATCGCTCCGCACGGCTTAAAGGTCGGCGACACTGTACGTTCCGGCGCAGATGCAGACATCAAGCCCGGCAACGCAATGCCCCTCGGCGATCTCCCGACCGGTACAATTATCCACAATGTTGAGCTTTACCCGGGCAAAGGCGCACAGCTTGTTCGCTCCGCCGGCAACATGGCACAGCTAATGGGCAAGGAAAACGGTTACGCGTTAATCCGTCTCCCGTCCGGCGAAATGAGAAGAATATCTCTCCTCTGCATCGCAACAATCGGGCAGGTTTCAAACATCGACCACGAAAACGTTAACCTCGGCAAGGCAGGCAGAACCCGCCACATGGGCATCCGCCCCACAGTCCGCGGCTCTGTTATGAACCCGAACGATCACCCGCACGGCGGCGGTGAGGGCAAATCCCCTGTAGGACGCCCCGGTCCTGTTACCCCTTGGGGCAAACCGGCACTCGGTCTCAAAACTCGCAAAAACCACAAGCCCAGCGATAAATTCATAGTTAAGAGACGCGGCAAGAAATAATTCGCCCCGAAAAATGGGGAACAACGCACTGTGGGGGCGAGAGTCCCCGCCGTGTGTACGAATGGAGTGAAATCAGTTGTCAAGAAGTATTAAAAAAGGTCCGTACGTCGAAGAAGTTCTCCTTAAGCGCGTTGTTGAACTCAACGAGAAGCGCGAAAAGAAGGTACTCAAGACTTGGAGCAGAGCAAGCACCATCTTCCCGGAGTTTGTCGGGCACACCTTCGCAGTGCATGACGGCCGCAAACACGTTCCCGTTTACATCACCGAAGACATGGTCGGACACAAACTCGGCGAATTCTCCCCGACACGCACCTTTAAGGGTCACGCGGGCAGTAAGGTAAGTAACAACGGTAAAAAGTAGCGGTCAGGCAAGGCTCGCTGTGTAAAAAGGCTAAAACGGTACGCACGGCGGCGTTGTCATGACAATATAACAAATGCAAATCCTTCATAGGAGATTAATATGGAAGCAAAGGCAATTTTAAGAAATGCCCGAATTGCACCGAGAAAGGTTCAGATCGTGCTTGACCTCATCAGAGGCAAGAAGACCGAACACGCTCTCGCAATCCTCCGGGCAACGCCGAAAGCGGCGACAGAACCGCTTCTTAAGCTGCTTAATTCGGCAGTGGCGAACGCTGAGAATAACTTCGGCATGGACAGGCAAAACCTCGTTGTGGGGACCTGCTTCGTTGCTCCCGGTCCGATTCTCAAGCGCATTATGCCCCGCGCACAGGGCAGGGCGTTCCGCGTTTATAAACGCACCTCACACATTACACTTGTTGTAAAAGAAATCGAAGAATAAAGGAGGCGTACTAACAATGGGTCAAAAAATTAACCCGCACGGTCTTCGTGTCGGCATCATCAAAGACTGGGACTCCCGCTGGTATGCCAACAAGCAGACCTTCGGCGACACCCTCGTTTCTGACTACAACATCCGCGAATACCTTAAAAAACAGCTTTACAAAGCCGGCTGCCCGAAAATCGAAATCGAACGCATGGGCGATAAGATTAAAATCAACATCTGGGCGGCAAAGCCCGGTATGGTTGTCGGGCAAAAGGGCGACAACATCGCGAAGCTTCGCGTTGCCGTTGAAAAGATGACAGGCAAGGCAGTTTCGCTTAACATTGTCGAGGTTAAATCCCCCGACATGAATGCACAGCTCGTTGCTGAAAACATTGCCGCACAGCTCGAAAACCGTATCTCTTTCAGAAGAGCTATGAAACAGGCGATCGGGCGTTCAATGAAGCTCGGCGCGAAGGGTATAAAAACCCGCGTTTCGGGGCGTCTCGGCGGTGCGGAAATTGCCCGTGCTGAGAGCTATCACGAAGGCACAATCCCTCTTCAAACTATCCGCGCAGACATCGACTACGGTTTCGCAGAAGCAAAAACCGGCTACGGCAAAATCGGCGTTAAAGTTTGGATCTACAAAGGCGAAGTATTAAAGGGCGACATGAGTGCAGAACGCCTTCGCGCCCTCCAAGAAATGTCCTCTCGTCCCAAGAGAGAACGCCCCGATCGCGGCGAACGCGGTGATCGTGGCGGCAATCGCAGGACCTTCGGCAGAACAGACGGCGGACAGGGCGGCGGCGGCTTCAACAGAGGCGGTCAAGGCGGACAAGGGGGGCAGGGCGGAAGCAGACCGGGCGGCTTTAACAGGGCAGGCAGTCAAGGCGGCGCAGGGGGCAATCGTCCTTATAATGCACGTCCGAACACTCCGAGACCCTCTACTCCGAGACCGGCAACACCGGCTCCGGCGGCTCCGGCTGCTACTACAGCAGCCACAGCACCGGCTACAGAAGGAGGTAATGAATAATGTTACTTCCAAAGAGAGTTAAATACCGCAGACAACAGCGCGGACGTATGACCGGCAAGGCAACACGCGGCAACAGGGTTAGTTCCGGCGAATACGGACTTGTTGCAACCGAGCCTTCTTGGATCACCTCTAACCAAATCGAAGCCGCTCGTATCGCGATGACGCGTTACATCAAGCGCGGCGGGCAGGTTTGGATCAAGATTTTCCCCGACAAGCCCATTACACAAAAACCTGCCGAGACTCGAATGGGTTCCGGTAAAGGTTCTCCCGAATATTGGGTTGCTGTCGTTAAGCCCGGCAGAGTTATGTTTGAAATCGCCGGCGTTCCCGAAGAAGTTGCAAGAGAAGCTATGCGCCTTGCAGGTCACAAGCTTCCCATAAAGACCAAGTTTGTTACAAAAGCCGAAACCGATGCCATTGCAGCGGCGGCACAGGCTACCTCCGGGACAACCGCTAAGAAGGAGGGGAGCAAATAAATGAAAATCGTTGAAGTAAGAGACCTTACCGATCTCGAACTCGGTAACAAGCTCCTCGACCTTAAAAAAGAACTCTTCGCACTCCGTTTTCAACACGCTGTAAATCAGCTCGAAAACCCGAAGCGGCTTTCCTCCGTCAAGAAGGACATTGCCCGTGTGAAGACTATAATCCGCGAGAGAGAACTCGCAAAGGAGGGTGTGTAAACAATGGATCGTAATCTGCGCAAAACCAGAGTCGGTAAAGTCGTTTCCGACAAGATGGACAAAACTATCGTCGTAGCTATCGAAGACAACGTCGCTCACCCCCTCTACAAAAAAATTATCAAGAAAACTATCCGCCTCAAAGCCCATGACGAAACTAACGATTGCCGCACAGGCGACCGCGTTAAAATCATGGAAACCCGTCCGCTGTCGAAAGACAAGAGATGGCGCGTGGTAGAAGTGCTTGAAAGAGCTAAGTAAACAAAGTTTGGCTGTTTTTCCGCGTGTCGGATTGATACGCGGAGGACATTGCCGTAATAGGAGTGTGCATTTATGATTCAAATGCAAACCTACCTAAAGGTTGCCGACAATACCGGTGCGAAAGAATTAATGTGCATCAGAGTATTGGGCGGTACGCGCAGAAGATATGCAAATATCGGCGACGTGGTAGTGTGTTCGGTGAAAAAAGCAACGCCGGGCGGCGTTGTCAAAAAGGGCGATGTTGTCAGAGCTGTAATCGTTCGTTCCGCAAAAGGCTTACGCCGCGAAGACGGAACCTACATTCGCTTTGATGAAAACGCAGCTGTCATTATTAAGGAAGACAAAAACCCGCGCGGAACGCGTATCTTCGGCCCTGTGGCAAGGGAACTTCGCGAAAGAGAGTACACAAAAATTCTCTCGCTCGCTCCCGAAGTGCTTTAAGGGGGATTAGAAAAATTATGAAACTTCACGTAAAAAAAGACGACAACGTTATAATCCTTTCCGGCAAGGATAAGGGAAAACAAGGGAAAGTCCTTGACGTTTCTGCCAAAGAAGGAAAGGTTATCGTTGAGGGTGCAAATATCGTCACAAAGCACGTTAAGCCCCGTCAGATGGGTGCTAAGGGCGGCATTGTAAAGACCGAGGCGGCTATGTATGCCTGCAAGGTTAATGCGGTTTGCCCCCACTGCGGCAAGCCCACAAGGCTCGCTCACGGCATTGTTGACGGCGAAAAGAAACGAGTTTGCAAGAACGCTTCCTGCGGGAAAGCTTACTAAAGAAAGGAGTATGCTTATTATGGGTCTTAACATGAAAGAACTTTATACAAAAAAGGCTGCTCCGGAACTGATGAAGAAATTTGCTTACAAGAGCGTTATGCAGATTCCGAAGCTTGAC
>JAISIH010000011.1 GCA_031262105.1 Ruminococcus sp.
GCAATCTTGAATTCCGGCGAATATACCTTGTTTTTACTTCCTTTTTTACGCATAAAAACTGCACCCTTTCAGTATATCATCTTTTTTATCAGATGTCTATACTTTTGGGTGCAGTTCAAATTCATCTTTACGGTTTTTTCGTTTTTCTATGAAATCGGAACAATGATATGACATAAAAAGTCTTTGCGGGGGGTCTGGGGGGAGCTTTCCTCAGAAAGCTCCCCCCAGCGTCCTCTATTATCCAACCAGTTCTCTATAAAGTCCTTGGTAGAGTTCGGCGGATTTTGCCCATGAGTTATCGCAGTTCATGGCGTAGATCATAAGTTTTTGCCAGTTTTGCTTGTCGCGGTAGAGGGTGATTGCGCGGCGGACGGCGTCGAGCATATCGTGAGCGTTGTATGTTTTGAAGGTAAAGCCGTTGCCGCCGGATTCGGGGGAGCCGGCGTCGATGATGCTGTCGCGGAGGCCGCCGGTTTCGCGGACGATGGGGATAGTGCCGTAGCGGAGGCTAATCATCTGGGCGAGACCGCAGGGTTCGGACTGGGAGGGCATTAGGAACATATCGGCTGAGGCGTAGATACGTTTTGCGAGGGAGGGGACGAAGCCGATTGTTACGGAGACTTTTTCGGGGTAGCGGTAAGCCATTTCGCGGAAGAAGTCTTCGTACATTTTATCGCCGGAGCCTAAAACTACGAATTTGCAGCCGTCTGCGACCATATCTTCAAAGACGGTACGGATTAGGTCTACGCCTTTGTGGGAGACGAAGCGGGTGACTATGCCGATGATTGGTTCGTTGCCGGGGGCGAGTTTTAGTTCATCTATTAGAGCTTTTTTGCAGACTGCTTTGCCGGAGAGGTCTTTTACACTAAAATTTTTGGCGATTGCGGTATCGGTTTCGGGGTTGTAGAGGTCGATGTCGATACCGTTTAAGAAGCCGGTTAATTTGTATTGTTTGTCGTTTAAGGCGCGGTCGAGACCGTGACTGTACCACGGGTCTAAGATTTCCCACGCGTAGGAGGGGGAGACGGTTGTGATTTTATCGGAAGTTTCAAAGGCGGCTTTCATCATGTTTACACAGCCGTCGTACATGAGAAGGTTGTTGTAATATGCGGGGATTCCCATTACTTCGTTTAAGACTTCCGTGCCGTATTTGCCTTGATATTGTATGTTATGGATAGTGAAAACGGTTTTGATGTTTTCAAACTGTGGGAGGTGCTTGTAGAAAAGGCGCAGATAAACGGGGGTTAGGGCGGTCTGCCAGTCGTTGCAGTTAATAACCTGCGGCTGCCAGTCGATATGCCCGATCATTTCGAGGATTGCGCGGGAGAAGAAAGAAAACCGCTCGCAATCGTCATAGAAGCCGTAAACGCCGTCACGACCGAAGTAGTATTCGTTGTCGATAAGGTAATAGACGGTGTTGCCGATTCTGCCCTCGAAAATGCCGCAATATTGCTGCCGCCAGCCGACCGAGACTTGGAAATTGCAGACGAACCGAAGCTCGTCGCGGAGTTCCTGCTTAATGCTTTTATAGAGCGGAAGGACAACTCTTGCGTCCTGCCCGGCTTTGCAGAGTGCGGCGGGGAGCGACCCGGCGACATCTGCAAGCCCGCCGGACGCGATATAAGGGAGTGCTTCGGAAGCAGCATAGAGAATATTCATAGAGTTTCCCTTTCTGTGGTTTGCACTAAATTTCCGATTCTTTTGCTAAGAAGAGCGGGCAGCGAGACGAGCCGGTCAGTAACCTGCCGTCTGTTATAGTAACCTTCTTGTCGGTGATGACGTTTTGTAGACCGCATTTTTTCCCGATAACGGTGTCTTGCATGATAATGCAGTTTTTAAGCGAAGTTCCTGCGCCGACCTTAACGCCCCTAAAGAGTATGCAGTTTTCGACTTTTCCGTCAACGATACAGCCGTCGCCGATAAGCGAATTTTTCACAGAAGCATTAATGCCGTATTTTGCGGGGGGGTTATCGCGGACTTTTGTATAAATCGGGCTGTCTGCCTTGAAAAGGGCGCGGCGGTTTTCTGTGTTAAGGAGGGCTAAGTTCGCCTCAAAATAGCTCTGCATTGAGGATATGCGGGAATAATATTCCGTGTATTCGTAGCCCATTAATTTAAGGGTCGAAACCTTCGCTTGAAGCACGTCTTTTTCAAAGTCAACGAGGTTGCGCGGCTTCGCGTCCATAACGATATTTTTAAGGAGCGTTTTCCCGATAACGTATGTGTTAAGCGAAATATTCGAGTCGCCGCTCATTTCGGGACTGATGAGAACGTCGGCAATCTGCCCGTTGTCCGCAACGCCGAATACGGTTGCAGTGTGGGATTCGTCCATGCGAACGTTGCCCTTTGCGTAAACGGCGGTTATGTCCGCTCCCGACGCAATATGCGCGTCAATTATCTTGTCGTACTCCATATTCGCGACGATATCGCAGTCGGAAAGGAGAATATAATCGGCGTTTGAACGCATTACAAATTCCCAAACCCCGTAGAGTGCTTCGAGCCTGCCGCGGTAGATGCCGTCTTGGTTATGTGAGAAAGGCGGAAGAAGGTGTAAGCCACCGTTCTTGCGGGACATATCCCATTCACGCCCGTTCCCGAGGTGGTCGAGGAGAGATTGGTAATTTTTCTTAGTTATAACGCCGACTTCGCCGACGCCGGAATTAACCATTGCAGAAAGCGGGAAGTCAATTAGTCTGTAACGCCCTCCGAAGAGAACTGAACCCATTGTGCGGCGTCTTGTGAGATCGTTTATGCTCTCGTCATGGAGGTTTGAAAATATAAGTCCTAATACGTTTTTATCGCTCATGATTGCTTCTCCCTCCCCTTAGACATTTTCCGAAATTATTGCCTTGGGCGAAACGGTTTTGCCCTCGGCTACAGTTATGCCATGCCCGACGACTGCAATTCCCCAGTCGTCGCGGTTTGCGAATTCTGTCGGGTCTGTGCCAATCTTCGCATTCTTGCCGATAACGGAATTTTCGCCGACGATTGCGTATTCAACATCCGCGCCGTCTTCGATAACCGTACCCGGCATGATAATCGAGTAGTTAACCTTCGCGCCTTTGCCTATCTTCACGCCCTCGAAGATTACGGAGAAGTCAACGCTGCCGAAAATTTCGCAGCCGTCTGTAACCATCGAATTTTCGATAACCGCATCTTCGCCGATATATTGCGGCGGCATAACCGGGTTGCGCGAATACATCTTCCAGTTCGGGTCGTAAAGGTCGATCGGAATGTTCGGGTTAAGAAGATCCATATTCGCATCCCAGAGCGAATCGAGTGTTCCGACGTCTTTCCAGTAATCGTCGAACGGATATGCAACCATAACGTTCCCGTCCGCAAGCATATTCGGGATAATATTCTTCCCGAAATCCTTTTCCTGCTCAGGGTCGTTTTCGTTTTCGATAAGGGCTTTTTTAAGCTTATCCCAGTTGAAGATATAGATGCCCATCGAAGCAAGGGTTGACTTCGGGTTCTTGGGCTTCTCCTCGAACTTTGTTATAAAGCCTTCCTCGTTCGCAGTCATAATGCCGAAGCGAGAGGCTTCCTCAAGGGGTACGTCAAGCACCGGGATAGTACAGTCCGCATTCTTAGCCTTGTGGCACTCGAGCATCTTGTTATAATCCATCTTATAAACATGGTCGCCCGAAAGCACGACAACATAGGTTGGATTATACCTGTCGATAAAGCTGATGTTTTGATAAATCGCGTTAGCAGAGCCGGAATACCACGACGCGCCGTTTATATTCTGATAAGGCGGAAGCGCGTGAACGCCGCCGTGCATCTTATCAAGATCCCACGGCTGACCGTTGCCGAGGTAATCATGCAGAACGAGCGGTTGATATTGTGTCAAAACCCCGACGGTATCAATCCCGGAATTAACACAGTTCGACAACGGAAAGTCGATAAGCCTGTATTTCCCGCCGAACGGCACCGCCGGTTTCGCCATGTCCTTGGTTAACGCATATAGCCTGCTGCCCTGCCCTCCGGCAAGCAACATAGCTACACATTCTTTCTTAATATACATATATATTATCCCTCCGGTTCAGTCTTTTTTGGTTTGCGGGAACGTTTCGGCTTTTCGGCAATTACTTCAATTGCCTCTACGATAATTTCCTCTGCCGCCTCTGCTTTTTTCGCCGGCTTCTTCGTCTTGGGCTTCGCCGGAATGGGCTTGAAGAACATTACCGACAAGCCGGGGATTGTGAGTTCTATTGAATTGTCGTAACCGTGCATGGCGAAGTCTTCGGTCTTAACCTTCTTGTTGTCAAAAAAGCCTGTTCCGCCGAATTTCGGGTCTTCCGACGAGAAAACCTGTTCATATGCGCCCTCGATTGGCACGCCGATTCGATAATTTTTTCGGTCAACCGGGACGAAGTTACAAACGGCTACAATCTCGTTGCCTTTTTCGTCAATCCGCCTGAACGCAATAATGCTTTGCATATAGTCGTCATGCGAAATCCATGCGAAACCGTTCCACGAGTCGTCCTGTTCCCAGAGCGGGGAATTATCGAGGTAGAATTTATTGAGGGTTTTCGAGAACTCCATTATGCCTTTGTGGCTCTTGTCTGAAAGGCAAGCCCAGTCGATTTCCTTCTTCTCGTCCCATTCGGTAACTTGCGCGAATTCGGACCCCATGAAGGAGAGCTTCTTCCCCGGATGCGCCATCATGTACGCCATGAAGGCGCGATAGGAGGCGAATTTTTGCACCCAGCCGTTCCCGCTCATCTTGTTGACAAGCGACGCCTTGCCGTGGACTACTTCGTCGTGTGAAATCGGCAGGATGTAGTTTTCGGAGAAGCTGTAGAAGAAGCTGAAAGTTAATTTGTTGTGGTTATCGGCTCTGTAGATCGGGTCCATCTTCATGTAGTCGAGGACGTCGTTCATCCAGCCCATGTTCCACTTGTAGTTAAAGCCGAGTCCGCCGACGTCAACGGGTTTTGTAACGAGCGGCCAAGCCGTCGATTCTTCCGCAATCATGAGGACGTTCGGGTTTCGTGCGAAAACAGCGGTGTTGAGTTTTCGTAAGAAGTCAATTGCCTCGTAACATTCGTGTCCACCGTCCTTGTTCGGCCGCCATTCCCGCCTGTCGTAGTCAAGATAGAGCATTGAAGCAACCGCGTCAACCCTTAAGCCGTCGATGTGGTATTTTTCGAGCCAATACAGCGCGTTTGAAACAAGGAAGCTTACAACCTCCGGCTTCCCGAAATCGAAGACGTGAGTACCCCACGAGAGGTGGTCTTTCTTAAGCGGATCTTCGTATTCGTAAAGGCAGGAGCCGTCGAATTCGTAAAGGCCAGCCGCGTCTTTCGGGAAATGCCCGGGAACCCAGTCAAGGATAACCCCGATTCCGGCGTTGTGGAAAAGGTCAACCATCTTCATGAAGTCGAGGGGCGTGCCATACCTTGACGTCGGCGCGAAATATCCGATAATCTGATAGCCCCAAGAGCCGTCGAACGGGAACTCTGCAAGCGGCATAAGCTCAAGGTGCGTGTAACCCATTTCCTTAAGATAGGGAATAATCTCTTCTGCGAATTTTACGTAATCAAACGGCGAACCGTCAGGATACTGCCGCCAAGAGCCGAGGTTAGCCTCGTAGATGTTCATCGGGGATTTATAGACGTTAATTTTTGACTTTTCCTTGAAGAATTTCTCGTCTGTCCATTTATATTCGGATATGTCGAAAAACTTCGTCGCCGTTCCGGGGCGTGTCTCCATATGTGTTCCGAACGGATCGGCTTTGTTAACAACACTTCTGTGCGAAGTTTCGATTGAATATTTGTACTGGAAAAACTGCGGAACGTCCGGCATGAAGATTTCCCAAACCGATTTGTCCGAAAGGCGTTCCATCGGGGTTTTGTCGCGGTCCCACTCGTTAAAATCGCCGACGAGCGAAACGGATTTCGCGTTCGGAGCCCAAACCCTGAAAAAAACGCCGTCTTTGCCGTCTTTTTCACCCTTATGCGCCCCGAAAAAATCGCCCAAGTCGAAATTCGTCCCCTCATGGAAGATATGCAGCGGAAATTCATATTCCTTCGGCATAGCCTTAATCTCAGGGGTTTTCTCCGTCCCATTTTTTACCGAATTTGCGGTATTTTTATTATTCATGGCAATCACTCCCGCACATAACTGTCAAAACCTGTTATGTTTTAATTATCTTATTTTTTTGCTAATTTTAGTATATCATCTATTTAAAGCAATTACAATAGCTTTTGTTAAATTTCAATAGTTTTGCATGAAAGAAATTTTCAGATTTGTATAAATTGCCGAAACATATGTTTAATTTACAGCAACAAAGAACAAAGTTTTGTCGTCTGCGCGAAAATTTCTATCATTTTCTACCAAAATCTTCGCCGCGCTGTCGGAAGAAATGCTGTTTGTGAGAAGCATTTCGCGAAGTCTCGGATAGCTTTCTTCCGTTATTCCGTCCGAAAAAAGGGCAATTTTGTCACCTTTGTCAACGCGGAAAGAGAAGCTGTCGGGGAGGTTATCGGGGAGGATTCCTGCCGGAAGGCTCTGCCCGGAAAATTCGCGGACCGTCCCGGAAACGGCTGCAATTGTTCGTGCCGCACCCATTTTATGGAGATTAATTTTCCCGGAATAGAGGTTCAGCGTGAGGATATCGGCGGTTGCCGTTGTCTCATCGGAGGATTTTATCTCGAGGGCAAGGTTCACGAATTTTAGGGCGTTTACAGGGTCTGCGCCGCTTTCTAAGAGCTCGGTGAGGAGCGAAACCGTCATTGCGGATTCGACAGCCGCCCTTGCGCCGCTCCCCATTCCGTCCGAAATTATGAAGGTAACGTTGCCGAAACCGTCCTCAAAAACGCCGTGGGAGTCGCCGCTGTAACCGTTTGAAAAATCCTCCGGCGCGGGCGTGTCGGAAATGCCGTAACTAAGCTCAAAATTATATTCCTCAGAGTAGATATAGCGATATTTATACTTAATGTTGCCGCCTTGGTTACTAACTTGGTTGCCGCCTTGGTTACTGCCTTGATAGCCGCTTCGCACCCTCTGCTTAAACGGTTTTTCGCGGAATTCCCTTGAAATTTTGCGGCTTAAAATTCGTTTGATTCTTTCTTCGGTACTGCTGTCGAGTTCTTCCGAAAGATAAATTTCCGCGTGATAGAAATTGTCGGCGTCAAAACCGCAATTTATCTGCGTTTTTCGGTTATCCTTTTCGAGAAGATCGGTCAGAAATCCCGACATCTGCGGGTCTGCGGCGGTTATAACGCGGTTATCGGCACTCTCGAAAAGCTTTCGCGTTATTTCAAGCTCGCGGATTGTTATCGCTTCAATCTGCCCGGAATTTATGCCGCTGTTTTGTATATACTTATATAGATTATACTCTTTGTTAATTTCTTTCGCGATTATTTCCTTATTAAGGCAACCGTTTATGTGAAGATCGGCGGGGGTTAAGAAGCCGTCCTGCCTCAGATATTCTGTATAAATATTACATTCGCGGTTAAAATGCTTCGGGTTTTGCATGATACAATCCGGCGCGTCGGGGCAATTCTCACATATTTTGTTAAATACGCCCGCAAAATCAATGCTGTTATTTTTTCCGTTTAGTGTCTGATTATTCAGGACGGAAGCCGCGCGGTCGATTTTTTCGATAATCCTGCCGAAGTTCGCGGAAAAGCGGTTTAGCCGCTCCGACGGCGTATCCGTAACGAGCGGATTAAACTTCGCCGGCGCAGTAAACCTGTCGGGGATAAGCATGAACGCAAGCGCGGCGATGAATATTTCGGCAAATATGTAAACGCTCCCCATCGGCAGACCGAGCATAATGCAAAAAAGCAGGGTTATGATGGTATAAGCCGCTGTCACATAGAGTTTGCCGTACATTCTGAACACGCCCGAAATTGCGGCACCTGCCGCCAAGAGTACGCCTGTCCGCCCGATTTCAGGAGAATAAAGTGTCATGCCGAGGACGGACAGCGCGAAGATAATCGCTCCGCCGCCTACGCTTTGTGACGCCGCCGCGATTATGAGGAAGTCCGCTAAAACCCGTGCGAAATTAATTCCGGCGGGGGCAAACGCCGACAGCGCGATTATCGCAAGGACATAGACCGCCGAGAGGGCGGCTTTTTCTTCAAATGTGAACTTAAATGCGTTGCCGTGCAGTTCCGGTGAAAATTTCTCCGCTTCTCCCCCGAAAACCGGCGTAAAAACTTTACGCGCAGTATTAATTACGATTATAAATACAGCGCAAGCTGCCGAACAGAGTATGCCTCGGAAGATTATTGCCGCAAAAAGCGGGGCGGAAAGCCCGAAAATTGTCGCAGTTACAACGGATGATAATATGTAAACTATCCCGGTGAGGGTTAGCCGGAATATTCTGTAACGCCTTTTGACGCCGCCGTCCCGCTCGAAAACCCGTGCAATTATCACGCGGAAAAGCAGTATGGCGGTCATTGCGACGATGTCGGCAATGTGTGCGCCGACGTCACCGCGGATTATGAAGCCCATGACCCCGCCCGCTAAGGCGGCGGCTGATAAAACGGGCGGGAGTGCGCCGCAAAGCGCCGCTGACGCAGGGATAGGCGTCCCCGATATGCTTGTCCCGGAGAGGAGCATCGCCGCCAAAATCGCCATGATTGTTTCGCCTAAAACCGCCCTGTTCTGTAGAGGGAGATGCCCCTTTTCCGGAGCTTTTTTAACCGTTTCTTTTAACATCGCAGTATACCTTTCAGAAACTATTCTGAATATAATTATACCGCAAATAAAAGTTAATTTTTGTCAAATCTCCTTGCTTAACCAAATATTTTTTCTATCAAAACGCCTTTCTGTAAAGATTCGGAAACGTCAACGAAACGCTGGTTTTTACTGCCGCGAAAGTTAAGGTCGTAACTTTTTTCTTCGATAATAAACGCGCCGTCGATGAGGTAGTCAATCGTTGAAAGAAGCTCCCGACAGGCTTTGTCGGCTATTAGATGTTCAAATGTGTAGCCGCTGTAAGCGATAATGTTAAGGGGAGTTTTTGCCTTTATTTCCCTGCATAGAGCCGCAAACGCTTCCGCCTGCAAGAACGGCTCGCCGCCCGAGAGGGTTACGCCGTCGAGGAGAGGGTTCGCGGTAATACTTTCCATAATTTCGGAAAAGGTAATGTCATAACCGCCGTTTTTATCCCACGTCTGCGGATTGTGGCAGCCCTCGCAGTGCATCTCACAGCCTTGAGCAAAAATAACGTAGCGAAAGCCCGGTCCGTCAACGATAGAGTCGTTTGTGACGCCGGAAATACGCAAGGTTTCGTATGGGGAATAGTCTTTCATAATTTTTACCAGCCGTAATTTTTTTCAACCGCACCGGCACGGCGTAATCTCAATACGCACACAGAAATATATCCCACGCCGGCAGGCATGGAATTCGCCGAAGCTTGAAGCGATAATCAGGGTTTATTTTTTTAATCAACAGCGGGATTTCCCATAAATCGTCATTTTTATGATAAACCGCGCAGATTAACTTCACGCCGCGTTTTAGAAGCTTTTCCATTCCCGAAAGAGCCTCCGCTTCCGCGCCCTCAACGTCAAGTTTCACAATTGTTGCGTCGGGGGCAATGTCGTCGAGACGGACGGCTTTTACAAGGTTTTTCCCGTTTTTTACATTTATAAGGCTGTTGTTGCGGCTGTCGAAGTTCCCTGAAACAATTTCGGTATTTTCTGACCATACCGCCGCGTTATAAAGCGTGATATTTTCTAAGTTTGCGGTGTTTTTTTGAAGCTTTGCGAATGTCTTTGCGGACGGTTCAAAACCGTAAATATGTTTATACTTGTTGTTAACTTTTTCGCAAAATATACCGATAGTGTCCCCTGTATACGCGCCGCAATCGGCGAAAACTTCTTTTTCCGAGAGATCGGGTAAGATTTCAACAAAATCGGTCGTGCGTGAGAGATAGTCTATCTTGCCGCTGATTTTGAAGTTAACAATATCTGTAAAGAGGGCTTTTGAATAATCGTCCTCGAAAAGGCTGTAAACCCTGTTCAGTTCTTCTCTGTAGGAAAAAAGCCTGTTCGGGTCAAAGCCTGTGACAGCCATGTCGGGGGCGAAGAGCGGGTGCTTTTTTGCAATCTTTTTTATATGAGCGATAACCTCCGGGCGGTTTGTGCCGAAGGCTAAGACGACGACGAACTCCCCTACTTCCGCCTCTACCTCCGATAATTTCATCACTTTAAATCCGTGAAACATCTGCCCGCGGACGAATTCATCCGACGCGAAAACTCCCGCCGGTTCTATCCCTTTTATTGCCATTATTTCAAGAACTTTATCCGCTCCGTCGCCCATTCCGTAGATATATACGGGGAGTTTTAGAGAGCGGATATTGTCCCATACGTTTATAGTTTCGATGTTGTCCATACTATTCTATTGGTGCTTCAACGACAGCCGGGGCTTCGGTTACAGGGGCTTCGGTTACTGCCGGTTGTGTTACCACAGGTGCAGGTTCTGTCTCCTTGGCAATCTGTTCCATGAGAGTGCTGACGTCAAGCATTACCTGACCGTCGCCGGAAACCATTACCGGGAGTTTTCCGTCCCATTTGTCTATGTAGTTCATGAGGAGGATTTCGGGGGTTATTTCGCGGGATTTTAGGCTGTAGGAGTCCGCTTCCGCCTGTGCCTTCGCGACGGTTTGTTCCGCTTCGACACGAACGCGCTGTAAGTCTTGCTCGGCTTTTAAGGCGTTCTGCTGGGCGGTTTGTTTCGCTTCGATTGCCGCGTTATATTCGGCGGAAAAATCGAAGGTTATGATGTTGAAAACCTGAATTTCAAAGCCGTAGGAAGAAATTTTCGTGATAAGTTCTTCCCGCATTTCCTCCGAAACCTGCTGGCGCTTCGTTATAAGCTCCTCGGCGGTATAACGCGCCGTAACCGCCTTAACACACTCTTGAATAGCCGGCGTGATAATTACGTCAACGTAATTTCGCCCGATGTTCTTAAAAACGCTCTGCGAATAGTCGTTTAGCACCTTGTAGTTTACGGCAATTACGGAAGATATTGTCTGCAAATCTTTAGAAGCGGACGAACAGGTCGCCTCGGCTTTTTGGACCCTGTTGTCAATCTGCACGACAGTTTGAGCAAATGGTATCTTAAAATGAAGCCCCTCTGTGAGGACTGTCCCCTGCACCGATTGGAACGTCAGCACAACGCCCGAATGACCGGCTTCGACAATTGCGATGCTTTGCGTAATTGCGATAATCACCAAAACGGCGATTATTATACCGGCTGCAATTTTTCCGGCATTTTTACCGCCTGTATTAATATTAATAATCTTCGGTTCCATTAAATCTCCTCAATAAGGCAGTCGTCGCATGACGGCGTGCGGTTCATACAAACCCTGCGAAGCTTTTTCAGCTCGCGGATTTTTTTCATGTCGTTAACGGCGATTACAAAAGCAAGCACAGCAATTATTATCAAAAGAATAATGATAATCGCGGAAGCGTTTTTCTCCGCTTTTTGCTTGAGGGCAAGCGCGTAGTCTTTCATCTCGTTAAAGTCAATCTCGGGGATTTCGGGCAGTTCAAAGTTCGGCATAATTTCCTCCATTTTATCGTTCGAGTGAACGTAATGATCGCATTTCCTCTTTCGAGAGGGCGATTTTTCCGTCGCGGATTATTGTTGCTTCGGATTTGTGGATAATGACGGCGGGGGTGTTTTCCTCGCCCTCTTTGCGGACTTTAAGCCTGCCGGTGAGGAGGTTAACGTCCTCGACGGTTCCGTTAAATTTCCCCATCGTCGGGCTGTTGACCGTTATATACGCGCCGGTTTTCGGGGTTATTGAGAGAAGTTCGTCGTAGACGTCCTGTTCATATTTAAGGCAGCACATCAGCCTGCCGCAGGTTCCGCTGATTTTCATCGGATTAAGCGACAAGCCCTGCTCCTTCGCCATCTTGATTGAAACGGGGTTAAAATCGCCCAAAAAAGTTTTGCAGCAAAATTGTCTGCCGCAGATGCCAAGTCCGCCTAAAATCTTCGCTTCGTCCCGCACGCCGATCTGGCGCAGTTCAATCCGCGTTTTGAAGACTCCGGCAAGATCCTTAACAAGCTCGCGGAAGTCAACCCTCGATTCGGCGGTGAAATAAAAGAGGATTTTGCTGTTATCGAAGGCGCACTCGACGTCAACGAGCGTCATTTTAAGGTTATGGGAGGCGATTTTTTCCTCCGCAATCTTCGCGGCGAATTTCGCCCTCTGCTTGTTCTGTTCGATCGACTTTATGTCGTTTTCCGTCGCGACGCGAACGATGTTTTTGAGAGTTATTCCCATTGATTCGGTATCGGCTTCTTTGTTTCCGACGACAACGTCCCCGCATTCGACTCCGCGTACCGTCTCGACAACCACGTGCTGTCCGGGTTCTATTTTATATCCGTTCGGGGAAAAATAGTAGGTTTTTCCGGCTTCCCTGAACCTGACTCCGATTACTTCCAAAATTTTATTGCCTTTCAAATCTTATCTTCTATATAATAACACATATAATCGCATAAGTCAAGTGAAATCAAAAAATATCCGCCGCAAGTGCCGCGATAACAAGCGAAGTATTGGTATTATATGACAGACCGCTTATCGCTTCGGTTATGCTGTCGTAAATTGCCGCAAGCCGCCTTACCGAAAATTTTGCCGATATTTTTTTTGCACCGTCGGGGTAACAGCCGATAAAATCAGCCTTGGCGGTTTCGCTAAAGATAATTGCGTCGCGGATTATCTTCTCTTCGAGCGTTAAAATCTTCCGAAGCCTTGCCCTTGATTCGACAGTGTCAGAGCTTTCAAAAAGCGCGGTGTTAAAGTCATATTCGTTGCCGTCTAATACTGCGTCAGCCGCCCTTACGGCACGATTTATCTCCTCGGAATGACAGCCGTTTTTAAGGTAAGCGAGACCTTCGCCGATGTTCCCGTGGAAGACGCTTAACGCCTTTTTCACAGCGGCTTTGTCAAAGTCGGTGTTGTAATAAAAAAACTGTTCAGCCTCACTCTCGGCGGCGGGGAAGACGTTCACGACAACCGCCCTCGAGAGGATTGTCGGGAGAATTTTTGAAGTATCGGTTACGGTAAAGATAAAAACTGCGCCTCCGGGAGGCTCTTCGACAACCTTCAGAAGCAGATTTTGAGAGACAACGTCGGTGTTTTCAAAATCCGGGAAGATATAAATCTTGCGGTCGGTGTCGTTCGGCTTAATATAACAATCTTCGGTTATCTCGCGCATTGTGTCGCGGGTGTAGATTTGGCTTTTGCCGCTCCGCTCTGCTGTAATCACGTCGGGGTGAATGTTCGCCGCGACGCGTTTGCACTGTCTGCAAACACCGCAAAGCACGCCGTCAGCCGGATTTTCGCAGATTAAAAGCGCGGCAAAAAACTTCGCACAGGTAAGTTTCCCGACACCGCTCTCGCCCGAAAAAATCACGGTATGGGGGGTTCGTCCGCTGCGGCTCATCATTGAAAGTTTTTTTACAACGTTGTCTTTACCGTAAATAGTAAATTCGTTCATATCTTCATAAAGTCGGTTACGTCGGAAACGATAATCGTTGCGCCGCCGATCGTTACTTCGAGGGGGGCGGAGGCGGGGGCGGTTACGCCCTGCATTATCGTGTCGTTCGCGGGGAGATATTCGGTGCGTTTTTTGGAATATTTGCGGATTATTTCAATCATATGCGGGATTTTTTCGTCCTCGTCGCATATCATGAAGGTTGTGTTGCCGCTCCCTAAAAAGCCGCCGGTTGTCGCAAGCTTCGTGACATAATACCCCGATTTTGTAAGGTGCGAAAGCACGGATTTTGAGTCGTCCCTGTTAACAATTGCATACACGAGTTTCATGGAATAATCCCCCTAAACGCTGTACGGTAACGCCGTAAGCATCTTAAGTTTATCTTTTTCATTAAGCCTGTCGGAAAATTTCGCCTGTAAAAGTACCCTTTTCGCCGCCGCAATATCTTCATCGGAATTCTGCCCCGAAAACATAAAAAGCAGGATTTCGTCCGATACATATTCCGGCTCGACATTTTCATTAATGCAAATCTGTTCGGCGTTTGCAGCCGTCTTAACCGCGATTTTATAAGGCTCCCCCGTGGTTATGTTAAGTTCTTTTTTTATTGCTTTAATCTGCTCGGCGACGTCGTTCATCCGCTTAATATTCGCCGTGTCTGAAAGATAAATGTTCGCGAAATCGAGGGACATTAACGTAAGGTATGACGGGCTTGTGCTTGCGAAAATTTTCATCTGAGATCGAAAACTTTCGAGGTAACGCGGGTTCATTATATGCAGATACGCGCCGCCTGTAAGCACCGGCAGGGTCTTATGAGCGGAGTCACAAACAAGGTCTGCGCCGCCGTCTATGGGATGAAAACTATTTTCCAAAAATTTCAGATAAGAGCCGTGGGCGTTGTCTACTATCAATATCTTTCCCGCTTTGCGGGCAATATCCGCAAGCTTTTTTATATCCGAAAGGTTGCCGAAATAGTCCGGGGAGGTTATATATAATGCCTTTACGGCGGGGTTTTTCAGGGCTTTTTCTATATCTTCGCGAGTATCCGCCCAGATAATATCAAGGTGCAAAAGTGCGGCGGCGTCCGAAAAGCTTCTGTGGGCGGCGCGGGTTGCGATAACCGTTCCGCTGTAGCCTTCCCCCTCCGCAAAAACCATCGCAAGCATTGTCTTAACGCAAAGGGTCGAGCCTTCGGTCGAATAGACTGTGCGGAGCGTTCCGAAAAGCTTTGCGGCGTTTTCTTCCGACTCGCGGATTATCCCTTTTGCGGAGAGGAGAAAATCTGCACCGCGGATTTCGGTAATATCATACTGGAAAAGCTCCGACAGGGCAAACCCGGGGACTTTTATCCCCTTATGCCCGGGCATATGAAGCCGGTGGGAATGTTTTTTTACGTATTCTTCTATGAATGTGCAGATGGGGGTAGTCATAAATTCCTTTATTTTGTAAGATAGGTTATCGGGAGTTTCACCGAAACTGTTGTACCCTTGCCGAGTTCGCTTTTTATGTCAACCGTTCCGCCGTGCATTGCTATAATCTCGTCCGCAACCGCAAGCCCTATTCCCGAGCCGCGGCGGGTGTGGTTCGGCTTAAAAAACTTCGTCTTAATCCTCGGGAGGTCTGCGGGGGCAATCCCCACGCCGGTGTCGGTTACGTCAATCTCAATCGTCTTATCGTCCGCCATTCCGGCGACAACCGAAATCGTTCCGCCGGGGTCGGTGTATTTTACGGCGTTGTCGATGATATTGATGAAAACCTGCCGCAAGCGGTTTTTGTCGCCGATTATAAAGGGCAGCATATCCGGCTCTTCGTAGGTTATCGTCTTCCCCTCTTGTCTTGCGCGTTCGGTGTAGATAAGGACAGCCTCGCCCAGTTCCGCTAAAATATCCATCTTCGCGGGGACGAGCGAAAACTTTCCGTTTTGCATACGCGAAAAATCGAGGAGTTCCTCAACCATCTGCGAAAGTCTCTCTGTCTCAATCCTTATGACGTGCATACCTTTCGTAATGCTTTCGCGGTCGTCGGGGAAGCTCTCGATCGTCTCCGACCAGCCCTTTATCGCCGTAAGCGGTGTGCGAAGCTCGTGTGAGACGCTTGAGATAAATTCATTTTTAATAGAATCGGCGGTTTGAAGATCCTCCGCCATCTTGTTTATAACGTCGCAGAGTTCGCCGATTTCGTCGTCGGTTTTTTTCGCAATACGCACCGAAAAATCGCCCTTCGCGTATCGCCCCGCCATGACTGCAAGGCTCTTCACCGGCACAACGATTGACCGCACAAAATACATTCCCGATGCGCCGATTAAAAACATAATACCGGCGGCGATTATAACCATTGTCAAAATAAGCCCGTCAACCTGCCTGTCAATGTTCGAGAGCGAACTCATCATTCGCATTGCTTCATATCCGCCGCTGTTTTCGGGGAGGCGGTAAGAAACCGCAACAACATTCTCGCCGGAAGGAAGTCTCCCTGTGAAATAGCCGTAGCTTGTCTGCCCGGAGAGTGCGTCGCGAAGGTCTTTTGTGTTAAGGTCGTAGCCCGGTGCAAATCCGCTTGAGGTAACTAAGGCGTTGCCCTGCCCGACGGCGATAAGCTCAATCCTGCCCGCTTCTGTCCAGTTAACGACGGTGTTTCTGACTTCATTTGAAAAATTATCGCTTGCGTCGGAATAAGAACGCGATAAAAGCCCCGCAACGGTATTCATACGGGAGTTGACGTACTGCCTCGCGGAGTCGTAATAATACGAGCGAAGAAGAATTGCCCCCGAAAGAAGTAACCCGACGAGTATTACGAATATAACCAAAAAGTTGTTGATAATCCAGCGTCTTAGGGTGCTGTTGCGCTTGCTGATTAATGTGTTTATGAAGCTTTGTTTCATACAAGTTTAGCGATCTGTGCGGATAATTTTATATTTTGGCGTTTCGCGCAGATAGTTATCTATCTGCCGACCATTTATAGCCGAAGCCCCAGATTGTTGTGATAAATTTCGGGTTTGAGGGTTCGTCTTCAATCTTCATGCGGATTCTGCGGATATTTACGTCAACGATCTTGTCGTCGCCGTAATAATTTTCGCCCCAGATGTGTTTTAAGATGCTTGCGCGGTCGAGGGCGGTTTCTTGGTTATTCAGAAAATACTCCATAATCTGATATTCGACTTGGGTTAAGTCGATCGGTTCGCCGTTCTTCTTTATTGTGCGGCTTTTCGGGTTGAGTTCAAATGCGCCGGAGTAGATGCATTTAACCTCCTCTTCGGACTTGTCCACAGAGATATTAACCCGCCTGTAAAGCGCGTCAACCCTTGCGGTGAGTTCCGACGGCGAAAAGGGTTTTATCATGTAATCGTCCGCGCCCTGCATGAGACCATTAACCTTATCCATCTCTTGGCTCTTCGCGGAAAGCATCATAATCCCGATGGTTGTACTCTTGCTCCGCAGATATTTGCAGACTTCAAAGCCGTCCATTCCGGGCATCATAATATCAAGAATAGCTATCTGAAAATCGTGGTGTGCCTCTTCAAAGAGCTTTATCGCATCTTCGCCGCATTTTGCGTCCGAAACCTCATATCCCGAACGGGTCAAATTAAGCACCACAAAGTCGCGGATTACATCTTCATCTTCGCAAACAAGTATTTTTTTCAAAAAATAAAACCTCCCCGTAATTTTAGTATCTATAATAATCGGAAGCTGTTGTCGATTTCGATATCGGTTAGTATAAGCGGTTCGTCGGTTACGGCGGGTGAATAAACGTAATAGTAAAAATTATCTTTATTCTTTAAGAGGCGGTGACCTGTCAGCGACGAATCGCCCTGCGAGACGGTTATCCGCATGAGTTCCGGCATATCGGAAACGCTTAATCCGGCGGTATATTTGCAGAAAATAACGTCCCCTGTCCGCTCATCAACCCTCACCGTCACAACCCCGTCCCACCTTGCCGGAAAGAGGAACACAAACCCTTTGTCATTATCATAGTATGACGAATATTTCTTCTTAATCGTGTAGTTGTCTAAATACATCCAGTTCGTGGAAAAGAGCACGTCTTCGCGGGCGGCACTATAACCCGGGAAGGCAGAAAGAACGGGTATTTCAAGGATTTTGTCGCCGTCAATGTCCGTTGACAGATAGCCAAGCGGGCGGGCGGTTTTCTCGATAAGCTCGCTCTCGCGAAGGTACATGGGATTGCGAAGCTTGCCCGGCGCGGGGGAATATACAATATCGGTGCGGAGCGACTCGCCGTCCGACGAATCAATATAGATTGCGGAAGTTTTCGGCGATAGGACGCCCGAGACAATGTTAATATACTCGCCGGCTGTCGGGTTGAGTTCCGCCGTTCCCCATTCGTAGATGAGGTTCGCCTCAACCGAAACGAGGCTTATATAGGCTGTGCGGTCGGCGGTGTTCGGGTGAATGAGGCAGAGTTCGTAGTCTTCGTCTCTGTCAAGGTCGGCGGTGAACATTGTTATATAATTTTCCGAAAATTCGCCCGAAAGACGATTTTCGGCATAGGAATAAATCCGCGCGGTTTTCGCCCCCGAGAGCATTGTAAAACCAATCGTTATAAGCGGCAGAGATGCACTCCCGAGGGGGCTTATAATCATGCGGTCAATATCGCTTCCGACTCCGGCATGGTCATAAGCCGAGTACCACTCGCCGTCTTCCGTTGTGTCGAGGATATTTATACGCAAAACACTTTCGGAAGCCGCCGTCTGGCTTTCTGCACGCTGATAAAACGCAATCGCTTCTTCGTTACCGTCGCCGTCAATATCGGCAATTGTAACCGCGCTTCTGTACTGCCCTGCGGCGGGATATTTCAGCCTTATATCCTGCCCTGCCGCCCTTACCAAAGCATCATAGACGAGCTTTTGTTTTTCCGAAAGTTTCGGCGGAACGAGAAGGCTGTCGGCGGTGAAACCGATATTGCAGCCTGAAAGGCAGAGGACAGATAACAGAAGACAGAGGACAGAGGACAGAGGACGGAAGAAAGAGTTTCCGGGTTTTTTGCGGCTTTTAGAATAGTTCATCTACGTTCGTTTCGTTTGTTTTTGCGATTTCCTTTGCGGCTTTTTCGTCAACGTCTGCGGAGTCGATTGAGATTTCGTCCATTTCGCTTTCGGCTTCTGCAAGCTTGCTGATCCAGTGGTCGCGCCTGCCCTCTTTATATGTCATCTTCGCCATTTCGCGATAGGAATATTCGGAGAAGAACGCGCGGATAACGATTATGCAGATTAGCGCGTAGCCTATATCTGCGATTTCCGGCATTGTTATCGCGCCGATTTCGGTATAGGGCAAAGCAACATAGCATATAAATCTCGGGATAACCGACGTTATAAGCAGAAGTGCCGCGAGATAACCCCAGAAAAGGAGTGCCTTGCGGCTGTTTTTTTCCTCCATGCCGCCGAAAACGCGGATTAAAAAGAGCATGAAAAATACCATCGCCATCCCTGCGAAAATGCTGTACATACGCTCGGAATAGAGGTTTATTATCCTTGATTCTTCTTGGGTCCTGAGGAAGAGGTCGGCTATCTGCACCGTGTTTATTATCGGAATTGTCATTAGGAAAAAGCAGTTTAGCTTCGTGAAGCCGTCGCCCTTGAACATATTAACCGCGACAATTATCAGCGTTATTACTGTGAAAATCATCAGCACATATAAAATCCAGTTAACGGCGGTTAGTCCGTCGAGTGCGGGGGTTAAGAGGTCCTCGTCGGTTATGCCTTCGTTTTTCCTCGCGTTCGCGGCTGTGACAAGCCCGATACTCATTATAATCCCGAAGAGGATTGAGCCGGCGGCGATAAGTATACCTGCGGCTGAACCGCCCTTGAAGTTCTTATTAAGCTTATCGGCGGGGAGATTCATCGGGTTATAGAGCGTTGCGGAGCCGGTCATTTTATCTTCCGATCTGCCGAAAAGGATTAGGAGCAGGATTAAAGCCATGCCTATGGCAATAGCAATAACAGGGTAATCGTTTTCGATACCCTTCGTTACGAAGATGCCGGTGATGCGGTCGGTATTATTTATAAGCTGGGTTGTGCGGAAGTAGATTGCCGCCGCCGCCGTAAGGATAAATATCGGTATCGTAAGCTTCCTGTCCGGTATTAATTTAAGTTTACCCGTTCTCTTAGCCATGTTGTTATCTCCTTTTATCTATCATCAACCGGGATATATTCACGCGGGGTAGCTATTGCTTTATATGCGGGGCGGATAATCCGCTTGCCTGTAAGGAGTTCTTCTATGCGGTGGGCTGCCCAGCCTGTTATTCTCGAAACCGCGAAGAGCGGCGTAAAGAGATCGGGCGGAATATCAAGCATACTGTAGACAAGCCCCGAATACATATCGACATTCGCACACATTGCCTTGCTGTCACACCTTATCTCGGCAAAAACCCCGGGGGTAAGGCGTTCTATCGCGTCAAGAAGGGCGAAATCGCTTTCAAAGCGCGTTCCCGCCGCAAGCTTTACGGCGTGTTCTTTCAGGGCTTTTGCACGCGGGTCGGAGATTGTATAAACTGCGTGACCCATGCCGTAGATAAGCCCCGAGCCGTCGCCCGCCTGTTTTCTTAAGACCTTCGCAATTTGGTCTTTGACAGCCTCGTCGGAGTAGGTGACGCCCGCATTTCCCGCCGCACCGCCTGTTCCCCCACTGCCGCCGTTGCCGCCGAGCGCTTCCTTGAATTCCGCAAGCTGCGCCATAACCTTTGCGTTTGCGCCGCCGTGGCGGGGACCTTTTAGGGAGCCGATTGCGCCGGAATAGGCTGAATAAGCATCTGTGCCGCTTGAAGTAAGGCATCTGCAAACGAAGGTTGAGTTGTTCCCGCCGCCGTGTTCTGCGTGTAAAATCAGGCAGAGATCAAGGAGGAGGGCTTCTTCTTTCGTGTAGGATCTGTCGGCGCGAAGCGTTGATAAAATGCTTTCGGCAACGCTTTCTTCCGGGATTGAAGGGTGCATATAGAGGCTTTCGCGGTCGTAAATCCGCCTTTTAACCTGATAGGAATCAACCATTATCGACGGAAGCCTTGCAATTATCGAGACCGCTCTCAGAAGTTCCCCCGCGGTACTCATGTCTTCGGGGTCGTCCTCGTAAGAATAAAGCGCGGCAACCGACCTAACCATCTTGTTCATGATATTTCTCGACGGCGCCTTAAAGATCATATCCTCCGAAAAACCGGGGGGCAAAACCCTGAATTCGGAGAGAAGCCCGTCGAATTCTTCGTATTCCGCTTTCGACGGAAGATTCCCGAAAAGGAGCAGATATGCCGTTTCTTCAAAGCCGTAACGCCCTTTTTCGGTGGTGTTTTTTATAATGTCGTTTATGTCGATTCCCCGATAGATAAGCTTGCCGTCGATCGCCCTTTTTTCGCCCTCGTCGATAATATAGCCGTGAACGTTGCAGATATTGGTTATTCCGGCGACAACGCCCGTTCCGTCGGCGTTTCTGAGTCCTCTTTTTACCGAATATTTATCATAAAGCCCGGGTTCAATTTTATTAAGCGCGGTAACTTTTTCAATCAGTTTTTTAACATCGCTGTAGTTAATGCTGTTTTTATCCAAGTTTTATACTCCCCAAATTCCAATATTCCATATTTAAGTATAACATATGCTGTAACCTTTGTCAATATAAAAATTAATATAGTTACAATGCAGAATGTTAACAAACTGTAAATAATTTTAATATAAATTGACAAACAAATAAATTTAGTTTAAACTTAAATTGAAAATTATTATTTTGGAGAAAATTATGGAAGAAAATACCGCTACCACGTATAAAAGACCGCCGAAAGGTTTCGGGAAGGTTTGGTACATTCTATATCCGATACTGATTTATTTCGGCGTGACATATCTTGTAATGTTTGTCTTTATGGTTGCTATGGCGATAAAAATTGCCGCCGAAACGCCTTTTGCCGACGATAATCTTATGGGTTATGCGTCGGAGCTTGGCACAAAAATTGCCGAAGCCGCAACCTCAAACGTCCTTATAATTCAGCTTATCGCATATGTCCTCTTAGCCGGACTCTTCTTATTGCTTTTAATCCGCGACGTAAAAAAACGGGGGCTTTTTGAACAAAAGCCCGCCAAGACAGGGATTCTCCCCTATGTTTTTATGTTTTTGACGGTCGGCGGTTACTCGTTTTTCTTCGTTGCACTTACAGAACTCACGAAGCTATACGAAATCTTCCCCACCATGACAAGTACCGGGCAGGCGGTTGACGAGTCAAACCCTATAATCGTTATCCTACTTATGTGTATCATCACGCCGATAACGGAAGAACTCTTTTTCAGAGGGATGATCTTTAAGCGGCTTCGCGGGATGATGTCCTTTGTACCCGCCGCGATAATTTCTTCTATTATTTTCGGGCTTGCACACGTTTCAGTTCCGCAGATAATCTACACCGGGATTTTAGCCTTCCTCTGGGCTTATATTTACGAAAAATACGGCTCGATTTTAGTGACGATGTTCTGCCATTTCGTGCTTAATACATTGCTGATGGTTTTCGGTTACGTGCTGCCCAACGCTTTCGATGAAAGAAATACGGTTATAATAATCTTTATCGTTTCGGGTGCTGTCTTTATTGCGGGACTTGTTCCGCTTCTTATAAGCTTAAAGAAGATGCCTGCCGTTCTTCATACTTTCCCAAAACCTTGAGTTCTCGGTCATATAAGATACAACGTTTACGCCGAAAAGATTCTGCAAAAATTCATCGTCGGCGGTATCACGAAAATTCCCCATTCTGCTAAGTTTTCCGCTGTCCATAAAAAGCACATTTTCGGTCAAGCGAAGCGCGATATTTATATCATGAAAAACGCCTATTACTGCGCGTTTTTCTTTTCCTTCGCCGACCCATTTTTTAATGTAATCGACAAGCTCAAGCTGATGCTTTAAGTCAAGATGATTTGTCGGCTCGTCAAGGAGGATTATCTGCGGATTTTGGGCTAAAACGCGGGCTAAAAATACACGCTGTAACTGCCCGCCCGAAAGGGTGTTAATCTGCCTGTCGATAAGGCATGATAGCCCCACGGCTTCTATGCTTTCGTTCACGGCGGCGATGTCTTTTTTAGTCGGTTCTCCCGCAAAAAGCCCGGGCTTAATATGCGAAAAACGCCCGAGCATAACCGTGTCATAAACGCTGTACGGAAAATACATCTCGTTTTTTTGACTAAGCACCGCGACTTTACGGGCAAGTTTACGCCTTTTTATCTTCGCGAGATTTTCACCGTCAAGGCTTATTTCGCCGTCAAAATCAATTAGATTTGCAATGCATTTTAGGAGCGTTGTTTTTCCGCAGCCGTTCGGTCCGATTATCGAGAGGCACTGCCCGAAATCGAGGTTAAAGGTTATATCAAAAAGCACTCGTTTTCCGCTGTAACCGGCGGAAACTTTTTTTACAGTTAACATTTTTACTTACTCTTTTTCAGAAAAATATATGCGAATATCGGCGCTCCGATTATTGCAGTAACCGCCCCCACAGGGAGTTCGACAGGGGCAATAACCGTTCTTGCCAAGAGGTCCGAAAGCACCATAAACCCTCCCCCGGCAACCGCCGACATCGGTATCACGATTTTATGCTTTGCGCCGAAAATCTTCCGCACGGCGTGGGGTGCGATAAGGTCGATAAAGCCGATTGTTCCCACGAAGGCAACCGCCGCGCCGGTCAGGGCGGAAGAAAGGGTCAAGAGAAGTGTCTTCGTGAACCGGCTGTTTACGCCGGCAGAGAGTGCCTGTTCGTCGCCGAATGTCATAAGGTCCATTGCGCGGCTGTAGCGGAGGAGGAGCAGAATTATCACAAGCGTTATCGGGAAGATTATCAAGACGGTTTTGTTGTCCATGCCCGAAAAGCTCCCCATCTGCCAGAAAATCACGCTTTTTGCCGCGTCTTTATTAAGCCCCATGAGGAGGGTTACGACGGCGTTCACAAAAAGGGACATTACCATTCCGATAAGGATAACCGCCGCACTGCCGGTGTTTCGGTCAAATCGCGAGGCGGCGGTTACGGCGATTAAAACCGTAAAAAGCCCGAAGATAAATCCCATAAACGGAAGGGTGAAGATTCCCAAAAAGGTTACGCCGAAAAAGAGCGTAACGGTTACGCCGAGAGACGCGCCGCTCGCAACGCCGAGGGTATAACCCGACGCAAGCGGATTCGCAAGCACCGACTGCATAACCGCTCCCCCGGCGGAAAGCCCCGCGCCGACAATGAACGCAGCGACCGCCCGCGGCAATCTCACATTCATGATAATTGCCGCGGTTATGTCGGTTGTCGTTTCGGGCAGAGGAAGCGCGAAAATCTTGTTCGCGATAACCGCCGCAATCTCACCGGGGGTGATATAAACGCTGCCGATTCCGATACCTAAAATTAGGGCGATTATAGCCGAAAAAATGCAGAGCAAAATTTTAAGCCATTGCGGAAAAGTTTTCATTATTTTTTATACTCGACATTCGCATATTCTTCCGGATAAACGAACTTCGCCATTTCGTAAAGAGCTTCAATAACATATTGATTCGGGACGTCTGTCTGGCGGCTTTCAAACTTATGGACTGCGCGGTCCTTAATCGCCGTAACCGCTTCCCAACCCGCCCGGGAAAGGATTTCGCCCTCCGGGTCGTCGATATAATAGATGCTTGTGAGGATAACGTCGGGGTTTGCGGCAATTGCGGCTTCTTCGGTAACGGGTATCCACGAAATTTCATCGCCGAAAACATTTTCCGCGCCGATTAGGGTTATCATCTCATCAAGAAAAGTTCCCGAACCGAAACTATAAATATACGGCAGTGCGGAGATTTCAAAAAGCACTGTTTTTTTATTTTTAATTGTGTCGCCGATTGCCTTTATTTCTGCAATGTCGGCTTTCATTTTTTCAACAATAACGTCAGCTTTTTCGGGCGTTCCCATACATTCCGCGAAAAATTCTATGTCGAGCATTATCCCTTCAAGGCTTGTCGCAGACGGGATTACAGCAATGCAGATTCCGGCGTCGATAAGCGGCTGATAAGGATTCGCCCCCTCAACCATACTTATTCCCGGGACAAAAATTATGTCCGGCTCAAGTGTTAATATAGACTCGTTGTCGGGGTTTTGCAGATCGAAAATAGCGACACTCGGGAGCGGCTCGAGAAGATATTCTTCCGAATAGCTGTCGATTCCGACAATCATCTCCGAAAATCCCATAGACTGCGCGGTTTGGGTTATCGACGGCGCAAGGGTTAAAATTCGATCAATTTCAGTGGGGACTTTAATGGGGTTGCCTTCCCTGTCGGTTATAACTGTAACCGTTTCTGATGCAGTCACAGCCGGCGTTTCGGATACACTACAGGCGGTTAAGCCTATTACCGCAAAAAGCAGTAACGCTAAGATTTTTTTCACGGGACTACCTCCAAAATAAACACAAAAAATCGTATTATCAAATAATACGACAGCACCGCGAAAATAGAAATACTTAAACAGGCGCAACGACATTTGCGCTTTTTTTATGACTTCTTTTGCGGCCGCCGCCCTTAATCCGAGGACGTTTTGCGACATCATTCACACCGGCGCGATCCGACTATGACGGTTGCGGTACAGCCGGGGATTTTCACCCCGTTCTCGCCTGCGAAATGTTTTATGTATTCATTATAAACAAAAATTTTTAATTTGTCAAGTAAATTTTTTTTGCTTCTTAACACAAATATTAACGCATATGATTAGTTAAAAGCAAATTCGTTAAAAAGAGGGCGGAAGTATGAGTATACCAATTGAAAAGCTTGTAACAGATTTGGGTCATTCACTTGGGCGGGCGAACAAATTTATCGAAACGGCGTCGGTCGATATGTTCTTCAAGGCGGGTTATAAAATTAAATCCTCTGCCGCAGATGATATTATATCGTATACGCCGATTATGTATGAGGTATCGTTCCCCGAAACAGCTTCGCAGTCAGGCAAAAACGATTCCGGCAGCGTTTCCGAACAAAAGCTTGCAATCCCCGTTACAGCCCTTCTTAACAACACGTCAATGTGTATTGAAAGTGCTGAAATCACAATGAAATTTACTCTTGAAGAGACAGCAGAGGGCGTGGCGGCAGTGCTTCATTCAGATAAAGTTGATAATGCATATGCCTTAAGCCAGATGACGGTTAAATTCGCCAACACCCCGTCTTCAGAAGCGGTTGCAAGGATTACCGAACAACAGTTTCGGGGAAAAATATAAAATTTTTAAGGAGCAATAATTATGGCAGAAGATGTAGCTTCCAAGTTTAATAATGTCCCGATAGAAACGCTTATTTGCTCGCCGATTTTGGCGGTTGCAAGGGGTCAGCAGGCTCTCATTCAGGTGTATCTTGATACGGTTAATAAGCTTGCATTTAAGACAAAAGACGGCAAAGCGACAAACGAAACAAATATCCTGAAAATGAACGTAACCCGTTCTATAGCACAAAATGACGGCAACGTAAAGGCGAAGGATTACACCATCGAAGCTCCGCTTATCGCTATGGTTCCGATCCCTGCGCTTACAATGGACGAAATCACGGTTGATTTTGACATGGAAGTTTCTGCACAAGAAAGCAGCGAAGACAAATCTCATGCCGAGGCGGGTTTTGAGGCTTCTTACAGCGCGCCTTTCGGCTTCTCGGGCTCTGTCACCGGCAAGGTTTCGAGCGACAGCGAACACAAGCGCAGCTCCGACAGTTCCGCTACATATAAAATCCACGCACGCGCTGTTCAACAGCCGCCCTCCGAGGGAATGGCGAAGCTTACGGCGCTTATGTCTCAGGGCATGGAACTTATCCCGACAGCGGCAAAAAGCGGCGGCTGATAAATCAGCTTTTTTGAAAACAAGTCCGTCGATTCCGGCGGGCTTGCATTTTTTAACGAAAAGAGGAGGGGTTGTCCATGTCGCTAATCCCCGCCGGTAATAGGTGCTTCGATCTCGAAGCCGGGAAATTTTTCAGAAACGTCGTCGGAAGTTCTGTCCACGGTACGATAGGCAAGGGCGATTTATATCCGCTCGGTCTTAAACCTAAATCATGGATAGGTTTATATACATACATTACAGGGGTGAATATTTCAGATGGCTTCATATGCCCGAGCTGTTTAGTGCATCGTCCGGCAAAAAATATAATAGGCGGGCATATTGTTTTAGGCCCGGAAAACGGTACCAATATTGCGCCGGCAAGTATTGATCTTAAAAATGCAGGAGATTATTTTTCCCCCGATACTACTACGACGATTACTTACAATAACCTTTTTCACACACCAAAAGCACTTATACCGAATTCAAACAGAGTTTTCCTGCTCCCGATATGTAAAAACTGTAACAGCCAATCCGGCGATATGCCGATGAGTGCAACACAAAAGGTTGCAAGACTTATGTGTTACGGCTATACCGATGATTACCAGCTGTATGCACAAAATTTTGAAAGCAGATTCTTTTTTGCAACAGGTAAAGTTGGTGATTCCAGCCAACAAAACCAATTTTACAAATTATACAAAAGAAAAATGTCGGAAGAGGTGACAAAGTGGCAAAGAGAGTTCGGTTCACCCGATGCAAATGACGCCCGTTATTTAATAATTTCCGCTCCGTCTTCGTCTTCTTCGTCGTCTTCGTCTTCGTCATGTTCGTCGTCTTCTTCAGCGTCAATGCATACATATAATCTTCGCATCAGAGGAGGGTAACTTAAGCTCAAATAAACCTTGACAAAACGTGTAATCGGCGGTATAATAATATCAGCCCGATTCTCGGTTAACTTAAAATTTTTCACAAATCCGCGGCACCGAGCCGTGGGTTTTTGTGTCTTTATATATGACGGCCGTCAAGAAAACAAGGAGGGGGCGAAAAGAAGTTGTTTGATATATGGGGTATTCAAAACGGCAGCGAGAAGGCACTCGGAAGGGTTATCGACAGGTATTCTGCATACGTCTGTACCGTGATTAGAAATACTGCGGGGGAAACATTAACCCATGAAGACGTTGAGGAACTTGCCTCCGATGTGTTCTTAGCACTCTGGAACAACGCCGCGAAGATTACGGGCAACAACCTTAAATCATACTTGGGGCGGATTGCACACAACCACGCTGTAAACGCTCTCAGGCGGATTGCCGAAACGGTTCCGCTTGAGGATGAAACCCTGTCGGATGAAGCTTCTGTCGAAGAAGATATTATCACGGTGGAAGAGCGTGAAGCGGTTAAAAACGCGGTTATGGAAATGAATTCGCCGGACCGCGAAATCTTCCTGCGGTATTATTACAACGCCGAACCTGTCGCCGTTGTCGCAAAAGGGACAGGCTTAACCGAAGCCGCCGTAAAACACCGCCTGTCTCGCGGCAGAGAGAGGCTTAGACAACGCGTAATCAAGGAGGGCAGCTATGAATAACGAAATCTGGTCAGCTGACCGAATTAAGGAGCTAACCATGGAAAAATTACCGAAAAAATCTGTGCAATATAACAAGATGCTTCGCAGGGCAAGCGTTATTGCGGGAGTCGCGGCGGCAGTCGCAATGTCCGGCATAGGCGTATACGCCGCGTTTACCTACCTAAGCCCGTCCGAAGTTGCGAACGAGCTTAACTACCCCGAAGTTGCGAAACAGTTTGAGATACAAACGTCACTAACGCAAGGCGCGGAAACCGACACTACCGGCGGGGTTGAAGCAAGTGCAATTGCGGCAGAGCCTGTGTCGATAACCTCCGGGGACTATACCTTCACACTTTTGGGCGTAACGAGCGGAGCAGACCTGACCGTTATGCGCGAAGATGCGGAGGCAGGACGCACCTATGCGGTTGTTGCGATTGAAAACGCGGACGGGACGCCTTTTGACAGCGAAACCTATTACGAGCCCGGCAATGAGGGTATACACGGTTTCTTCGTTTCTCCCCTTATCCACGGAAGAGAGCCTTGGAAGGGCGGCGCGATTGTTCAGCTCGGCGGAGGGGCAACAGAGCGTATAATTGACGGGAAAATCTACAGGCTCATTAACTGCGACAATATAGAAATTTTCGCGAAGACAGGCGTTTCCCTCGCCGTTTCTACAGGAAGTTTTTACAACACCCAAGCTTTCGATTATAACGCCGAAACCGGCTTAACGACAGCGAAAGATTTCGACGGCTCATCTGCTGTATTTGAACTGCCGCTTGACCCGGCTCTCGGCGACAGTGAAAAGGCAGCGGCTTATTGGGAGAATTTCGAGAAAGAAGCAACGGCAACAGCTCCCCCGACGGCACCCGATTTGCCCTTCCTCGGAGATGATTTCGCTGCTGCGGATTGGGAAGATGTAACCATAGTTCCCGGCACAACCCAAATTCTGACACGTGATGACAACGGCGCAGTAACATATAAATTCGACGAAATTGAGGGAATCGGCAGCGGAGATATTACGGCAAGGCTCGTCGATTTGCTTAGGAGCGGCAACGGAAATACGTCGTGGATTGTCGCCGGCGGTGAGATGGTGAACGACGACGGCTCATTCTCGCTCTATGGCGTAAGATTTACCCTAAACACCACCGACGGAAGCGTTACCGCTGAATTAGTTATCCCGAACAATCTCCCCTAAAAGCCCTTCCCCAGTCACCCCCGTAATATGCACAGGAAAAAGCTCATTCCTCCAAGACCCCTCGCCCGAAACCTCCACATGGATATAATTCTCTGAAAATCCTCGGTGAAAGCCGGGGGTTTTCTCCTTTTCAAAGAGGACGTTAAGCGTCTTCCCGATAAAGCTTTGCTCAAATTCTCGCCGGGATTTTTCCGCAATTTCCGCTAAGATTTTCGCACGGTTTTTCTTAACATTTTCGGGAATTTGGCAAGGCATATCTGCCGCCGCCGTCCCCTCGCGCTTTGAATAAGGGAAGATATGGATATTCGCGAAGCCTATTTTTTCTATATTCGCGCAGCTTATTGCAAAATCTTCCTCAGTCTCCCCCGGGAAGCCGACGATTATGTCGGTTGTTATCGCCGCAAGGGGGAAATTTTCGCGAAGTTTTGCCACGAGTTTCATGTACTGCGCGATTTTAATATGCCTGTTCATACGCTCAAGCGTTCTGTCACAGGCGGATTGTAATGATAGATGAAAATGCGGACAGACGTTAATTTCCTTAAGGCGAGCGATGTCAGAGTCGGAAATTATCTCCGGCTCAAGCGACCCGAGGCGGATCCGCACGCCGGTTGCGTTATCTGCAATTGCTTCGACCGCGTTAATAAGCCGCAAGCCGAATTCGACGCCGTAAAAAGCAAGGTTAATCCCGGTGAGGACAATCTCCTTAAAGCCGTTTTCACAAAGGGTTTTCGCGTCGCTAATCACCGATTCGAGCGGCTTTGAACGAAAGCTCCCGCGCGTTTTCGGGATAATGCAATACGCGCAGTTCATATTGCAGCCGTCCTGAATTTTTAAGAATGCGCGGGTGTTGCCGGTAAAATTTGTCAGTGAAAAATCCTCGAAAATTCCGGCGGGAGGATTATTTTCCGCGAAAAGATTTTCGGGCGGCAGACTTTTTGCAATTTGATTTTTTATCATGCCGGGCAGTTTATTCCGCCCGGAAGTGCCTATAATAATATCGGCGAAATCGGTTTTTTCGGGGTGAATTTCCGAATAACAGCCTGTCAGGGCAATTATCGCGGCGGGATAACTTCTCCGAAGCCTCGAAAGGGTTTTTTTAAGCTTTAAGTCGGCGGTATCGGTCACAGTGCAGGAATTTATCACGAAAATATCCGCTTCTGACTCATCGGAAGCGGCTCGAAAACCCTCGTTACAAAAAATTTTTTTCATCGCCTCGGTCTCTGTAAGGTTAACTTTACAGCCGAATGTGATGAAAAAAACGCGGTTTTTACCATGACTTTCCATAAATAAAGGTAAATTCATAAAAAACACTTGACAAATTAAATTTTTTCTGTTAAAATAATATCAGATACACAAAATGGAACAAATCGGAGGTAATTATTATGCAAAGCAGAAATATCAAACTCTCGTCCATCAACGACGTTAAAAAATTCGTCAACGCAACCCTTGATTGTCCCTACGAAGTGGACGTTTCGAGCGGCAGATACGTTGTTGACGCTAAATCCATCATGGGGCTTTTCTCCATGGATCTCACAAAGCCGGTTGATATGACTATCAATTCCGACGCCGACTGCTCAAAATTCCTCGACCAGATTAAGGAATTTGTTGTAGAATAATTTTTCTACAAAACTGCCTCGCAATAATCACATACAAATGTATCTCCCTTACGGCTAAAGCTTTGAGGGAGGTATTTTTCTTTTGCCGTAACGCACTTTTCATTTGCGCAAACCCTGTCGGAACATTCATAGCTTAGCAGTTTTGTCGGATATTCATTTTTAAGTATCTCGATAATTAACGCCATTCTGACATACACGCCGTATTTCGCCTGTAAAAAATACTTCGCACGCGGGTCGTCGTCAACCGCAATTTCAATCTCATCAACACGCGGCAGGGGGTGCAAAATTATTGCATCGGGCTTCATTAACGTTAAATTTTCCGCCGTTAAGATAAACCTTGCCGCCTCAAAACCGACAGGGAAGCGTTCGCGCTGAATCCTTGTCATATAAAGGATATCAAGCTCGGGCAGCGCGTCTTCGAGCGAAAAAATCTCGCGGAATTCACAGCCGTTCGCGTTAACAATATCCTTTATGTAATCGGGCATAGAAAGTTCCGGCGCGGAGATAAAGACAAACTTATTGCCGCGAAATTTCGAGAGAGTTTTGCAGAGCGAGTGGGTTGTCCTGCCGTATTTTAAGTCGCCGCAAACGCCGATTGTGAGGTTTTCAAGCTGCCCTTTTTCAAGCTTAATCGTTAAAAGGTCGGTGAGGGTCTGTGTCGGGTGGAGATGCCCGCCGTCGCCTGCGTTTATAATCGGGCAGTCGCTCGACAGTGCCGCCGCCTTCGCCGAACCCTCAACAGGGTTTCGCATAACCATAATATCGGCGTAAGAAGACACAACCTTCGTTGTATCCTTTAAGTTTTCGCCCTTCGCTACAGACGAAGTTTCGGGGTTATCGAAGCCGATTAACGTTCCGCCGAGGCGAAGCATCGCCGTCTGGAACGACATCTGCGTGCGGGTTGACGGCTCATAAAAAAGCGTCGCAAGAACCTTGTCTTTGCAGTATTCCGAATATTTCGCGGTGTTTTCCGCAATATCCGCGCCGAGCGAAACAATTTTTTCTATATATGAAATCGGCAAATCATCAAGGTCGATAAGGTGCGTAAATCTATTCATTTTAAATTACCCCTTTTTTTAATTATAGCACAAAAATTTTCGGCTGTCAAGGGTTGACTTAGTACGGATTTTGTGTTAAAGTAATGTGGGGTGAAAAAATGTTTAAGTATCGTGTAATAAACCATTGGGACAACATGGACGGCAGCGTTGAACGCGGCTATGCGGGGCGTTCGCTCTTTTTTAAGGACAATAAATTCGCTTACGATAAGGCTAAAATTAACGCCTATGCCGTGCTTTTGGGGAGCATCGGGATAAATCAGATTTCGCTCAATAACGTTAACGTCAACAGCGTTTCCGCGAAGCTTATCACGCCGGAATTTCTCCCGGATCTTGCAAAAGTTGCCGCGATTTTCCGTGAATACGGCATAAAGCTTCTTATCGCGATAGAATTTTCCGCGCCGAAAAGCCTCGGGGGGCTTCCCTCCTGCGATCCGCTTGATAGGGCGGTTGCGGACTGGTGGAAAGAACAAACAAATCTTGTTTATTCATACATACCCGACTTGGCGGGCTTTCTTGTCAAGGCGGACAGCGAATTCCGCGACGGTCCGGCTGAACTCGGGCGGACACAGGCGGAGGGTGCGAACGTTATCGCCGCCGCACTTGCCCCCCACGGCGGTGTTCTTTACTGGCGGTGCTTTGTCTATAACTGCCGGCAGGATTGGCGGAACACTAATATAGATCGCGCAAAGGCGGCTTACGAAGAGTTCGCCGATCTTGACGGGGAATTTTCCGACAATGTTATTTTGCAGATAAAAAACGGTCCGCTCGATTTTCAGGTTCGAGAGCCGCTTTCGCCGCTCTTGGGGAACATGAAAAGCACCCGCGAAGCCCTCGAACTGCAAATTACACAGGAATACACCGGGCAGCAGATCGACCTGTTCGCCCTTGCCGTGCAATGGGAGGAATACCTCAATAGCCCGGTTTCGGACACGGAAAGTTTGGCGGATATTTGCGGAAATAAAATCGAGGCAATCTGCGGCGTTGCGAACGTCGGGGACGACACTTTCCTTTGCGGAAATCCCCTTGCGGAGGCGAATTTATATGCCTTCGGGCGTTTCGGGCAAAATCCCAAAGACAACGCGAAAGCCATTTTATCCGACTGGGTTAAGAGCTATTTCGGGAAAGATATCCCCGAAATTGCCGAAATGTTGTATAAATCGAAGAAGATATACGAAATGTATACCTCGCCGCTTGCGCTGGGTTGGATGGTTACGCCGCATTACCACTACGGACCGTCGCCGGAGGGCTACGAGTTCGACAAATGGGGGACCTATCACAGGGCTAACCACACCCACATCGGCGTTGAGCGAAATTCTACCGGCACCGGCTACACAGCGCAGTACCACCCTTACTTAGCGGCTTTGTATGAAGACCCGGCGACAACCCCGGAAGAACTGCTTTTGTTCTTCCACCGCCTGCCCTATGACTATAAGTTAAAGTCCGGGCAGACCCTTTTACAGTACATCTACGACACGCATTTTGAGGGGGCAGAGGGCGTTTTGGAAATGTCGGAAACGTGGGGCAAACTTTACGGCGCTGTCCCGGACGAGATTTTTCTTGAAGTGATTAAGAGACTGACCTTGCAGGACATAAACGCCCGTGAGTGGCGCGACGTTGTTAACACGTATTTTTACCGCCTTACCGGGATTCCCGACAAAAAGGGCAGACTGATATACGATTAAATCTTCTGTTTACCGAGCCTAAGCGCGTTCAGAACTACCGTCAGCGACGACACCGACATTGCCAAGGCGCAAAACATCGGCGGGATTGTCATATCGGTGAGGTTATAAAGCACACCGGCGGCGAGGGGTATGCCGATAATGTTGTAGATTACTGCCCAGAAAAGGTTTTGCGAGATATTCCTCATAACCTTTTTTGATAGGGTAATTGCCTTTGCGGCGTCGCGCAGATCCGAGCGGGTCAGGACTATATCGGCGCAGTCGATTGCAACGTCCGTACCCTGCCCGATAGCGACCCCGCAGTCGGCGCGGACGAGGGCGGGCGCATCGTTTATGCCGTCCCCGATCATCATAACCCGCTTGCCCTCACTTTGAAGCTTGCGGATTTCGCCCTCTTTTCCGTCGGGGAGAACCCCGGCGATAACGTCATCTATGCCGGCTTTCTTCGCGATTGCGAGGGCGGTTTTTTCGTTGTCACCGGTTAGCATCGTGACGTTCATATGATTTTTCTTGAATATTTTAACAGCTTCGATACTTGTGTCGCGGATTGCGTCGGCGAAGGCGATAAGCCCGATTAATTGCTTGCCTTTCGCGAAATATATCGGTATCTCGCCGCGATCTTGAACCCGCAGTTCCGTTTCAATACAGTCGGTAATGTCAACCCCGGCGTCCTTCATGAGCCTGCGGTTGCCGCCGTAACACTCCTTATCGGCAATATCCCCGACAACCCCACGCCCCTCGACAAAGCGGTAATTTTCGACAGGGTCGGTGAAGATATTAACCCTGTGAGCCTCCGCCATAACGGCGTTCGCGATGGGGTGAGAAGACTGCATTTCGAGGGCGGAAGCGATTGTCAAAAGCTCGGTTGCGAGTTCCCCGGCGATTTCCCTCCCGGGGGTAATATCACGCCCGACGCCGCTGTACATTGAAACAACCTTCGGCTTCCCCTCTGTGATTGTCCCGGTCTTGTCGAGGACGATTGTGTTGACCTTGTGAGCGGTTTCGAGGGCTTCTGCGGACTTAACAAAGATTCCCATGCGAGTGCCTCTCCCTGTTCCGACCATGACCGCCGTCGGTGTCGCTAAGCCCAACGCACAGGGGCAGGATATAACAAGCACGCCGACCGCGCAGGAAACCGCGAAAGAGACTTCCGCGCCTGAAATTATCCAGCCCGCGCCTGTAATAATCGCGATAATTATTACTATCGGTACAAATATTCCCGCGATTTTATCCGCAAGGCGCTGCACGGGAGCTTTCGAGCCGGTTGCTTCGTCAACAAGCTGTATAATCTTCGCAAATGCGGAATTTTGCCCCGCGGCAGTAACTTCAAGCTTAATCGCGCCGGAGGTTAAAACGGTTGCGCCGGTAACGCTGTCGTCTATATGCTTGTTTATCGGGAGCGATTCGCCGGTTAACATCGACTCGTTGACGGTCCCCTCGCCGTCGATAATCTTGCCGTCCGCCGGGATTGTCTCCCCCGCCTTAACGAGGATGATTTCGCCGTGTTCGACCTGCTCTGCATCGACAATCTCCTCCGTGTTGTCGGGGGCGATTACGCGGGCGGTCTTCGGCGCAAGCGAAAGGAGCTTTTCAATGCCGTCGGTAGTCCTCGTTTTCGCCTTAGATTCAAGGAATTTCCCGAGGGTAATTAGCGTTAAAATCATTCCCGCAGAGTCGAAATAAAGGCTATGGAGGGTCTCAAAACCGGTTTCGGGGTTGCCCCTGCCGTAAGAAAGCATAGCTAAAAACATGGTATAAATCCCGTAACCGCTCGAGACAACCGCCCCGAGGGCGATTAGCGAGTCCATATCCGGGCGGAATTTCACGAGGTTAACAAGACCTTTTTTGATGAGCGAAATATTCGCGGCAATTATAGGAACAAGGAGCAAAAGTTCCGTCAGCATAAGCACGCCCGCGCCGCGAACGCTATGTAGGAAAGGCACGGGGAACATCGCCAAAACAAAAAGCGGCACCGCAAAAACAGCCGAAATAACAAGCCGCTTTTTTAGTTTCCGCGTCTCTTTTTTAGCCCTCTCCGCCGGGCTTTCCCTCTTAATTAACTGTTTTTTTTTTCGCCTAAATTTAGATTTTCGGTCATAACGGGCGTTGCGCCGTACCCTGCGCCTTTAACGCAATCGACAATAGCCCCGATCGTCAGCGAGCCTTCGTCAAACTCCACTTCCATCGAGTTTTTAAGGAGGTTAACGTTAACGTCGCCGACCCCCGCAAGCTTTCCGACTTCCGTCTCAATGCGGTTAACACACGCCGCACAACCCATGCCGGTGATATCAAATTTTTGTTTCATGGCAAATCAAGCACCTCTTTTATATGCTTTATAACGTCAGGTTCGGTTGGAACTTGCGGATCTTTTCTTACGGACCTAAAACCGTTGTATAGCGCCGTATAGATGAATTTATCCATTCTTGCGACTTGATTTATGTTATCATACCAGTCCTTGCCGTTATCATCGTTTTTAATTTTCCATTTTGTGCTTGTTTTCTTAATAGTTACCGCCAGTCCGTTATAGTCGTCAATAGCATTCTCTCGTGAAGGGTATTTATATGTATTAAGCAGTTCTGTTTCTAAACAGCCTTCGATTGAATTTGGAACTGTTATGCCGTATATGTTGACCTTATTTGCACCCCACCCAAAAAGAGTATCAATCGTGTAATAATAACCCATATTATGTCTTTTTATAAGTCCATCGTACTTAATATCATTTGAAACTACGCGATTATATTTATTGAATGCATCGTTAGGTGCAAAATCGGAATCAACTATTAACAAAATTTTATTAAAATTTTTTCTTCCTAAATCGATTACTAATGTATCAAAAAGCGTTGCTCCGTCTACACTAATAATGTTCCATTGGCTCATGTCACACACCTTTTCACAACCCTCTGCCTTATATATCATGAACCTTTTTGCATCTACACCAAATTGAGTTAGCAAATGGTGATATGTTTCGACGTCAGTTTCGCCTTCTACAACAATCATACATTCATAATTATTACTCATCCGCGAACCTCCCATTTACCATCAATAATGTTCGGGAACAGTTCTTTTTTATATTCGGTTGTAACAATTTTTTCGTTATTAAACGTCCTGTGCATTCTAACTATACTTGCCTCATCCGAATCAGCAAACGCCTCGCAATACGCTCTTATACAATCATCGCTGTGGCTTGTGAAAACGAATTGAATAAAGGGGTATTGCGCAGACAATTCGTTAAGATACTTCCAAATTTCTTTCATAATACTGTAATGTATACCGGCACCGATTTCATCGATAAGAATAAACATCGGGCTTTTTAACCGATTACCGTCCTTGGCGTTATCTATTATTGCCTTAATTAAGGCTACAGTACTTAACCAAATTACAGTACCGTTTCCAAGGGCGCCTAAAGAAAGCTCAATTTCATTATCTAAGACAACAGATAAACCACTTGTAAAACTGTTCATTCGCACATCTGTCACTCGCGGTTCAATAATTTGAAGTGCTTTTGTCAATTCTTTTGAACGTTCAAAAGAAAGATCTATTGCTTGTATACGAATTAAGGAAAAATCTAAATACTCACAAGTGCTGGTAAAGCATTCGTTTTTAACCGGATATAAAGGGTAGAAATATAAACCGCCATCAGGCGACAACACTTGAGCTCGTGTGAATTTTTCCTCTACGGCGTTGCTGCCATCTTCATTAAGTATCCACTCCCACTTCGCAAAAGCAGTGGTTGAATCTACCGGATACGGATTAATTTCAGGTTTATAATCAATTTCATTTAATTTTGCTTTTTTATATGACCACTTCAGTGAATATGACCCATCATTCGCTGTAACCGAACACTCATCGTATCCGTATCTAGGGCATTCATCCCAAAAAAGCTTATAGTTATAATTTTCTTTCGCACTCACAGTTGGTGTGGCATTTCCGATTTGATGTATTGCTAAGCCCACAGCTTTGTTATATCGTGAAAGTACCGAAACATTAAGTTTTGATTGCGCAAACAAACAATAAAGCCCCTCAAGAACCGAAGTTTTACCAACACCATTTGAACCCGTAAGCATTGTTAATCTTGACAGCGGTACCTTAATATCGTCTAACCCGCGAAAATTATTAAAAGATACTGAATTAATCATGTTTTTGCCCTTTCGATAATATGCTACTCTCTTTTACTATATAAATCGGTCTGCGCTTAGTTTCAAGATAAGTTTTCGAGAGATATTCGCCCAAAATTCCGATGCAAAGAAGCTGTAAGCCGCCGAAAAGCAGCACCGTACACATCAGGGTATAGAAGCCGCCGGCAGTCTCCCCCGTCACAATAAATCGGATAAGATAAACTATCGCGGCAACAACCGCGGCAATACAGGTTAAAGTTCCCAAGATGCTTGCGAGGCGAAGCGGTGCGGTTGAGAAGCCTGTGAAGCCGTCGATTGAATAGGAAAGAAGCTTCCAGAAGTTCCAGTTCGACTTCCCGGCTTTTCGCGCCGTGTTGCCGACTTCAATATATTTTGTGTTAAAGCCGACCCACGAGAAAATCCCCTTTGAAAAGCGGCTGTATTCGGACATAGAAAGGATTGCGTCAACCATCTGCCTTGTCATGAAGCGAAAATCTTGAGCTCCGCCCTTAATGTCGGTGTTTGAAATTTTGTTGTTGATTTTATAAAAACTGTTTGAAAAAAACGCAAGAATTTTTGAGTCGCCCTGCCTTGAAACACGCCTTGTCGCCGCGCAGTCGTAAACTTCGCCGCTGCCCGCGCCGCTTCCCACCACGATTTCGTACATCTCGGGGATACGCTCGGGAGGGTGTTGGAGGTCTGCATCAAGAAGCACAACGTAGTCGCCCTTTGCATTTTGTAAGCCTGCATAGATTGCCGATTCTTTCCCGAAATTCCGCGAAAAAGAAATGTACTTAAACCTCTCGTCGGCTTCGTTATACTTGCGAAGCAGGAGTAAAGTTTTATCTTTCGAGCCGTCGTTAACAAACAAAAACTCAAATTCACAGCCGTGTTTTTTCGTCATGCCGTCCGTCACTTCAAGGATTTTTTCGTGAAAAAACGGAAGCACTTCTTCTTCGTTGTAACAGGGGACGATTACGGAAATAAGCATTTTTTAACTCTCGTAATAATATGATTGGTCGATGCCTTTGATGAATATTTCGCGGTTATTTATGTCGTTTGTAAGCGCGTTTTTAAGCAAAGTTTTAATTTCAAGATCGTTAACAGGGCTTCGCTCCATCGCGGAAAGGTAGGCGAATTTGTCGATTATCGCCCAGTCAACGCAAACGCCCAAACGTTTTTTTAACATCATATCGAGCCATATCCGCATAGCTCTGCCGTTGCCCTCGAAAAAGGGGTGTGCAATGTTCATCTCGATATATTTTGCGATAATTTCGTCAAAAGATTCATCGGGCATTTCGTCAATCTTCGCTAAAATTTCGTTAAGATACAAAGCGGAAGCGAAGCGAAAATTCCCTTTCGCGATGTTCTTGTTGCGAATTTTTCCGGCAAAGTCAAAAACGCCGTCGAATATATATCTGTGGATTGCGGCAAGCCCCGCTGTCGTCCCGGCTTCTATATCGGAAGACAGCAGTTCATATGCCCTTTGCTTGCTCTGTTCTTCCATTTATTTCAGTTTCCAAATGTCGCGAGCATAGTCTTCAACCGCCCTGTCAGCCGAGAATATGCCGCTTCCGGCTATGTTTCGCAGGCTCATCTTGTTCCACTTCGAGGGGGATTTGTAGCACTCTTCGAGGTACATACGGGCGGTCTGGTAGGCGTCGAAATCGGCAAGCACCATGTAGGGGTCTTTTTGGCGGAGGGAGTCGGCAATCATGTCGAATTTTGTGCCGCCGACGCCGTTGTACATCTTGTTTATGCAGTTTTTGATGACTTCGTTGTTGTTGTAATAATCCTCGGGGCGGTAGCCTTGATTCTGCTTTGCTAAAACGCCGTCGGCGGTCATGCCGAAGATGAAGATATTTTCCGCGCCGACCTGTTCTTTTATCTCAATATTCGCGCCGTCGAGAGTTCCGATCGTTAACGCGCCGTTAAGCATAAGCTTCATACAGCCTGTGCCGGAAGCCTCTGTGCCGGCGAGGGAAATCTGCTCCGAAACCTCTGCGCCGGGGGTTAAAAGTTCGGACAGCGTAACCTTATAATCCTCGAGGAAGAACACCTGTAATTTTTCGCCGATACGCGGGTTTTTGCGGATTTCTTCGCCGAGGCACCAGATCATCTTTATAATCTGTTTCGCAAGATAATAGCCGGGGGCAGCCTTCGCGGCGAAGATATAAGTCTTCGGGACAAAATCGGCGTTCGGATTATCAAGCAGGAATTTATATTCCGCAAGGATATTCATTGCGTTGAGGTGCTGGCGCTTGTATTCGTGAAGCCGCTTAACCTGAACGTCAAAAATCGAGTCGGTGTTAAGCTTTATGCCGTACTGCGATTTAACGTATTTCGCAAAGCGCTTCTTGTTCTCCTTCTTAACCTCCGCAAGGCGTGTGAGAACCGTTTCGTCATTCTCATATTTAATAAAATTAATGAGATCGAAGGCGTTTTTCTTAAAGCCCGAACCGATACATTCCTCCAAGAGGTCGGTTAAACCCGGGTTAGATTGCAACAGCCAGCGTCTGTACGCAATGCCGTTTGTGACATTCTTAAATTTATAGGGCGTGTCGGAAAATTCATTCTTGAAAACGTCCGCTTTTATAATTTCGGAATGGAGTTTTGAAACGCCGTTAACCGAATTTGAGGCGCAAACGCAGAGCTTCGCCATGTGGACGCGGTTGTCTTGGATTATCGACATACGCGTAACCTTGCCGGAGTCGTTATAACGCTCCATGAGTTCGTCGCAATAACGTGTGTTAATTTCAACAATTATAGCGAAAATCCGCGGGAGGATCTGCCGCATGAGGTTGCAATCCCATTTTTCGAGGGCTTCCGCCATAACCGTGTGGTTAGTGTAAGCGAAGGTGTTCGTCACAATGTGCCATGCCTTAAGCCACGAATAGCCGCAATCGTCGAGCAGAACGCGCATAAGCTCGGGTATCGCGAGGGTCGGGTGGGTGTCGTTTATGTGGATAGCTACCTTTTCATGGAAATTTTCTAAGGTGCCGTAAACGTTCATATGTCGGGTAACAATATCGCCGATTGAAGCCGCACAGAGGAAATATTGCTGACGGAGGCGGAGTGACACGCCCTCGGAGTGGTTATCGTTCGGGTATAAAACCTTGGAAATCGCCTGTGCTACGGTGTTTTGCGAAAGTGCGGAGGCGTAGTCGCCACTGTTAAAACTTGCCATATCGAAGGAAGGCGCATTAGCCGTCCATAATCTTAACACGGAAACCGCGTCCGAGTCGTATCCCGAGACGTACATATCGGACGGAACGGCGTTTACGATGCTGTAATTCTTGTGCTTAACAACGTGGAAGCCGTCCTCCCAGCTCTCGACAATTTCGCCGTCAAAATGCACCGGAACTGCAAGATCCGGCTTTTTCACAAGCCAAGATTCCCCGCCGGGAAGCCAGTTGTCTGGGGATTCGTTCTGCCAGCCGTCCTGTAGGCTCTGCCTGAACAAGCCGTATTCGTAAAGGATCGAATATCCCATTGCCGAATATCCGTCGGTAGCAAGCCCGTCAAGATAACAAGCCGCAAGCCGCCCAAGGCCGCCGTTGCCAAGACCTGCGTCGGGTTCGTTGTCGTAAACCCTCTCGGCGGGAACGTCCCATTTTTTGAAGATTTCGTCAATCTGGTTATTTATCCCAAGGTTAAATAGCGACGTCTTAAGCGAACGCCCCATGAGAAATTCCATCGAGAGGTAATAAATCTCTTTTTTTCCCTCTGAGTGGATTTTCGAGCTGTATTTATGCCTTTTTTCGCGCAAAATCGCGATAACGACAAGGGAGCAAGCCTTGTAAATCTGGCTGTCGGAAGCCTCAACAGGCGTAACGGAAAACTGCTTTTGCAGTTCCGTCCGGATACGTTCTTCAAGCTCTTCGGTACTGATATAATAATACATTTTAACACCTATATTCAAAAATTTTTACAATTTATACATAAAATCATCATTGATATACGCTTACAATGATATTATAGCAGATAATTATGAAAAAATCAAGGTTATTTTTAACTATTTCCGTAATAATTTTTTAACATTTTCTTTATAATATAAACAAGATTTAATGTTACACTTGATATATAATAATATAGCGTGAAATTGAGGTTAGCCATGGTGACGAAACTACAATTTGTATTTTTCTTGATATTTATACTTTTTGCAGTATCCGCCTGTGAACCTATCGGCACGCCGGAAGCGACCCAAAGCGAGGTTATAACGACCGTAACCGAAGCAAAACCCGAACCCGTGGTGGTTTACGGCGTGAGTTTTGAAACTCCGCCCGAAAAAATCGTCTGCCTTTCGCCCGCGATAACCGAGATTTTCTACGAGATTTACCGCTCCGATAAGCTCGTCGGCGTCGGGGAATACTGCGATTATCCGCCGGAAGCTTTGACCGAAAAAGTCAACTGCGGAAGTGCCGCAAACCCTGATTTTGACACAATTATCAGCCTCGCGCCGGACGTTTTAATAACCCAAAGTCCGCTCGCGAACAAGGACATAACGAGGCTTAAAAACGCCGGAATTACGCTCCTTAACGTGCCGGCGGCGACCGATATTTTGGAGCTTGGCAGACTTTACAACGAAATAGGGATGCTGTTTAGAAATCCGTTGCCCGAAGGCGAGGTTCCGGATGCCGGGTCGCTCGCAATGCCCGGGCAGAGCGAACTCTTTGACGACGTGTACAGCTCGGATATTTCGCTCGGGAAGTTTGTTTATTACCTTTCCGACGACTTCACAGCGGCCGGCTCAGACACCTTCCCCGGGAATTTTTTCGGTGAATTCGGGAATAACCTCTGCGACGGCGTGTCGGCGGAGATGCCGCCCGACGAAATTTCCCCGAAAACCGTTATCCTCCCGGCTTACCTTTCGCATTTCGCCGATGATTACTTTGCGGACACCAGTTCGCGTGTGATTATACTGACAGAGGAAGCGACAAAGCTCTTAGAACGCCCCACAACCCGCGTTCGCTTCGTTTTAGACGAGCTTCGGGAGAGCGACAGCTCCACGGAGACAACAGCCGAAACAGAAGCAACGGAAGAGACTTAATCCCGCCGACGCCGTCGAAGTGACGGATGCCGCCGATTGACAAAAACCGCGTAAATGACAGAAATCATGTTAATGGCAAAAACCGCGCTATTGACAGAAACCGCATTACCCCCCCCCCCCCGCAAACTGATAAGAAAACACAGCCGGGAAACGGAATCTGTATTCTGTCCTCTCGCCTCTGTCTTCTCTATCGAGGCGTAGCTCAGTTTGGTAGAGCGCTGCGTTCGGGACGCAGAGGCCGTGAGTTCAAGTCTCGTCGCCTCGACGAAATAAAACCCTCTGATGAGCCTTGCACCTAAAGGTGCGACAGGAGCTTAGGGGGGTTTTTACTTTTTATGGAATGACCGGGTTTTATCGTTACTTTTTATGTTTTTTTCGGAGTGATGGGGGTACAAATTGGGTGCAATTAAATTGCGTAAACGCAAAATAATCGGAAGATATAATCATACTTGTTAATCATTATTTAATGTAACGATTTAGATTTTATCGAATTTCAATTTTTTTGAAAATTTTCTTGATATATTGACTTTTATGCGCGAATACGATATAATTAATACGATAAAAACTTTCATATATGACAATTGTATAGATGGGATGAATTTATGAAAAAGCTTTTAGTTATCCTTATTTGCATTTTCGCAATTTTCACTTTGGGCGGCTGTGCTAATGCTTCCTTTGATGTTAAGACCGTAACCCTTGACGGTAAAATAGATTGGTACGGCGAGGGGAAAGATGCATATTTCCCCACCATACGAGATGGCTGTTATCTTGATGACGACGGCACTATCGTTGCCGTTTGGCAAGAAGATTACCGCAGTTTCAAGGAAGATAACAGGGAAGCTGAAACACGCTTCTATCTTCTGCGAATTTCTCCGGATGGCTCATATACCAAGACGTTAGTCTACGATTCAGGACTTCTTAATTTGGATGAGGTTTTTTACTTTGCTGATTCGAGCGGCGTATTCAAAAACGCCCGCGGGAACACGGTTTTGCTTTACGAAGTTATTGAACGAAACGCTGAAGATGGCGAAGAGGAAATGGATATAACATATATCTTTGAGGAATTTGATTATGATTTCAATCAAGTGAAAATTGCCCGGTACAGCGAGCCTTATGATTCGTACTCACAACACTCCTTTGCAGCGATGGACGATAACGGATATTTATATACCGGCTCTCGACTTAACGCCCTTGTTTACAGCCCGGATTTTGAATTTTTAGGCGAAATTACCGGACTGCCTGAGCTCATTATATACAACAATCCCTATTACGTGGAATATTTTATTCCCGTAACAGGCGGCGACGGCGCGGTGTATATACAAAAATACGCCGATGATGAACCCCAAGGTTTCTTCAAAATTGACCCGCAAACCCTTACCGCAAAGAAGGTTTTCACCCTTTCGGCGGATAAGACACACTCAATCTGGCGAGGCGATTTGCGCGAAGGCGCGTTATTTTACACCTCGGGCGAAATTCCTCTTAATGAATTCGGACTATTGAAAATCAATAAAAACGGAATGGCAACCCATCTTATGGATTGGGAGGATTCAGGCACGGGAATTGAGTTTTCCGCTAAGGAGCTTAACGAACTCTATGGGATAAGCGATCCTGCCGATTTTTCAGAAAACGGAAATTTTTATAAACTAAACATCGTGGACAGCGACGGCAACAACGAAACAGAGGGCGACGACGTGATAAAGCTTATTTCATTCATTAGAAATTAGCGGTAAATTCATTATGTATTGACAATATCATAACAATGTGGTATAATTTAATGATTAAGCTATTTAAACAGGAGACTTCCTATGAATTATCTGAAAAAACGAATGATCCTTGCCGCGCTTGGTATGGTTTGCCTTACTCTCACAGGCTGTTTTACGCTTTTTGACAGTGAAACAGGCGGCAGCGGCGGCACAGAGGCGCGAAAATACAGCGGCGACAGCAGAAGCGATGAAATAATTGCGTATATGAATGCTACATACCCCGAAGACGAATTCTATTACCTCAAACCGCAAGGCGGCGGGCAGGGCTTACCCGAAACACAGATACTGATGACCAGTAAAAACTTCCCCGAAAAGGAAATCTGGGGCTATTATTCGGACAACACCGAACGTGTTTATCAATATATGGACAACTATTTAGCCGTTAAATATCAGGATAGCTCGCATGAGAAAATCGGTGAATTGCTTGACGAAATTTTCAAAGGTACGGATTATTATTATTACCCGGCAGAGGCGGGCGTAATACATATGCATACAGGGCATCTGGGCAATTTATCTTTCGATGAATATATGGCAAACGACGAGAATCAAGCCGGTTTCGGCATTATAATAAATATTCCCGCAGAAGAAATTAACCAAGAAGAATTCGAGCAAAAAATCGCCGAGGTTTTCAAAGAAAACAACATATCGGCAGGTTTCGGCATTGAGTTCGCGCCTGATGCAGATCTGTATAATCGCTTTAAAAACGGCGAAATTGTAAGCTGGGAATACTACGACTTAATAGTCAAAGCACAGCTTACATATCTGCGATTTGAGGGGCGTATTTATTCTGAACGCGAGAATGAGTTTACTTGGCGGGAGATGCATGTTTGATGATTTAATTATTCGGGCTATCATTTATTGCTTCAATCATCGCGTCATACCCTGTTTTACCGCCATCATATCCGCACCCCCCCGCAAACGAAGTCTTCCTCTCGTTTTAAAAAAGTTTACGTTTTATTAATAATATTTTTCTGCTTTGGTATTGACAAAGTGTTATTGTATGTTGTATACTATTAACAATACAAAAACATAATCAGAGGAGAATTTCATTATGGAACAGAAAAAGATGAGTGTTATCGGGAAGATTTGGTGGGTTATATATCCGGCACTGCTTTATTTCGGGGTTAATCTCGCGAGTCAGCTGCTCGTCGCTGTTGTCGTGATGGTTATCGGGTTAACGCAGGGTACTATAATCCCCGGAACTTCGCCGGATACGTCGTTTGGCTCCCCCTTGATGACAACCATAATCTACGGCAGCACAATACTAAGCGGGGTTGTCACGATTACCCTCGGGGTTTTGTTCATGAAACGCGACAACAAGCGGCACGGGCTTGTCCGCGATAAGTTAAAGCGCGGCACAGCCCTCTCGTGGGTTGCAATAATCTTAATCGCGGCAAGCTTAATCTGGGTCAGCGCGGGTCTTACGCAGCTGTTGGCGGATTATTCCCCGGCACACGAAGAGACAGCCCAAATGTTAGCCGCCATGGGCAGGGAATATTATATCGTCTTCGCAGTCATCTTCGCGCCGCTTTCTGAGGAAATTATCTGCCGGGGGCTTATATTCAAACGCTTCCGCAGTTTTATGGGATTTATCCCCGCCGCAGTCATCTCCGGCGCGGTCTTCGGGGTAATGCACGGCAATATCGTACAGGGCGTTTACGCAACGCTTATCGGTATAGTCTTCGCCTACATATACGAAAAGAAGCAATCGCTTTTTGCGCCGATACTCGCACACTTTATAGTTAACGGAACAAACTCCGCTTTGATGTATCTGCCCGAGGATGCGGCTCTGAAATTTACGGAATTTTATCAGGGAAACTATATGCTTATAGTTACGATCGTTGCCGCCGTTATCTGCGTTGCCGGTATGTTCCTGCTCAAAAAAGCGTCTAAGGAAAAGCCGGCATTACAGGCTGTCGCTGATATTTAACAATTTGTATATTGTAAAAGGATTTATTCTGTGATACAATTAAATCAAATAAAAAGTCAGCAGGTAAATTAAATTGCACGAGATGATGAAAAAGGTCACGGAATACCTGAAAAATCCGCCGCTTTCAAAAAGCGATCTTGAAAAAAAGATTATTTTATGCCCGTCATACGGCTGGATAAAGCCCACCGTTAACGACCTTGAAGACAGCGCGAAACAGCTTATTGCCCTTTGTGATAACGAAGCGGGAGAGAGATTCGGGGCAAGGGTTTTGTCATTTGCCGATGTGCTTCATAACTATCGCGATACGGTTATTATCGCTGCGGTTTGGGATAAAGAAGATCGAGAGGATCTTATCCGTCAGATTCGCGGTCACGGCTTCCCTCTTGTGACGGACATATATGAATACATCTTCTCAAAAGCTTGTCATGGCGTTATCAGCAAGAAAAAAGAGCTTCACTATCTCGAAAAAGCGTGGGACTTTTTCGAGGATGAAAACTCCCGCGAAATTATTCTTAATAAGGCTCTCCATTATTTAGGCGCGATAAGAGAAACGCCGTTTGAACTTCCGCAGTATTTTATCCCCTTTATGGATATTGCAGAAGACGAAATCTTCGCCGATTGCGGCTTCTTTAACGGCGACACTGCCGAAATTTTTCTTGACGTTACGGGCGGCAAATTCAAAAAATATTACGGCTTCGAGCCGAACACGAAAAACATCACGGAGGTTAAGCCCGAAATTAAAGACGATTCGTGCTTTGAACGCTTTGAAATAGTACAGGCGGGCGTTCATTCATACTGCACAACCCTTATGTTCAGCGACGATTTCGATGACGCTTCGTCCTTTGAACTCAAGGGCGACGGCAACATCGAAGTGCCGGTTGTGTCGCTTGATGCGTTTTTTGCCGATAAGGAGAAACCGACGTTCATAAAAATGGACATTGAGGGCAGTGAAATAAACGCAATTTTAGGCGCGAAAACCCTCCTCGGGACGTACAAGCCGAAGCTCGCGATCTGCGTTTATCACAAGCCGGAGGATATTATCGAAATCCCGAGGCTTCTGCGCGAGATTGTGCCGGAATACAAATTCCTCCTAAAACAGCACAGCGACATTAACGCCGATACCGTGCTTTATTGTAAAGTATAATCGAAACCCCGCAGAGAACGTAACCTCTGCGGGGATTTTTATGTAATATTATTTACCCGTACATTGCCGCCGCAAGGCTCTCCACCCACAGCTCCAAGTCCATGATGCAGTACGTTCCGAGGTCGGTTGTCGTGGTATAAACCATGTTTTTTTCGACGTCGTATGTTGTATTGACAGGCAAGAGCGTGTTTATCTCCTCAAAGAAGCGGAAGAACTGGAAGCGTTTTATCCCCTCTAACTCTTCGTCTTCTTCGGTGTGTGATTCTGCGGTATTCGGCACAAGATTATCGGGGATTTTCGCGCCTAAAATGAATTCATAAACGGTCAAATCGTTGGTGTATTCAAACTCGGGGATAACTCCGATAACGGCGGTGTTTCGCCCAATTACATTGCCGTAGCCGCTCTTTGAAACATCAAGATTGTAATTCGCGACGCCTGCCGCCGATATTACAACCGAAAATTCAATCTCGCCTTCGGAATTTATGTATTCAAGGATTTCGTGGTCTGCCGGAATGGTCTGCTTGAAGATACGCTCGTTGTCGGGTACTTTGCCGTTTGATGAGGTTTTCAAAGGGTCAAGCTTTAACGCAACCTCGTCGCCGTCCGAAACTTTATCGCCGTCGGTATCGCTCTTTAGCGGATCCGTTTTGTATTTTTTAACCTCGTTGCCGTCACTAAGTTTATCAAAATCCGAGTCGGCTCTGTCGGGGTTTGTTCCGCTTTTTATCTCGTCAATGTTCGTTAAGCCGTCCTTGTCCGTGTCGGCTTTGCTGTCGGGCGTTCCCTTCTTTACGGAGTCGTAAACGAGGGGGTCTGTGCCGGTAAGACCCAATTCCTCATAATCCGTCAAGCCGTCGCCGTCCGTATCTGCTTTTGTTTTATCTGTTCCGGCTAAGGTTTCATACAAATCGTTGAGTCCGTCTTTGTCTGTATCGTAATATTCAACATCAACATAACCGGTCTTGGTTTTCTCCGCAACAATCGTCGAGGATTCGAGCGTTTTTCCGTCACGCGTTTGTGTAACCTTAAAATAAACCTTCGTGAAGCTTCTTTTATAGGCATATTCGTATTCGTCGGTAAGGGTAACAAGCTTCTTAAAATCCTTTCCGTTATCGGAAACAAAGAGGGTGAATTCGCCGCCATGGTTGGTGCAATCCCACTCGAGGTTAAGGGCGTCATCATCATACTCAGCCCATATCTCGCATAAATCGGGGTAGTCGAAGGTCTCTTCGGCGAAAACAGGGAGCGGCATACAGAGGGCAAGCACAAGTGCTACAATAACCCCGAAAATGTGCGTAACAGTCTTTTTCATAATAACGTCCTCTCTTTTTAGTTTTAGCTACTATAATTTTACCACTATGAAGAAAAAATGTCAAGCTTTTTTCTTGAGAAAATTGAAGATTTATTCAATCTTTGCTAAAACATAAAATAAAGTTTTATAATAATAATGGTAATGACTATATTATTTCGGAAGGGCTTTATCATGGAAGAGAATGTTATGTCGAACGAACTTATTGAAGATGTTGCCGGCGGCTTCGGGGTACAGGTTGATGCTTTCGGTGTTGACCAAAGATATGTGCGTTGCAGCAGCTGCGGTCAGACTGTGTTAGTTGAACCGGGGGCGGAGAGTTGTTCAAATTGCGGCGCGAAGCTTACGTGAGGTTACATATGAAGATTAATAAAATTTTAAGTACAGCCTTAGCGGCGTTGCTCTGCTTCTCGCTTCTCGGCGCGGCGGCGGCAACAGACGAAACATCAATGGGAATCGAAAACTACGGGTCGGTTGACGTTGACGAAAAAGAGGTCGTTCTCGAATTTGATCTTGACTATAAAGATGAATTCGCGGACACTATTTCTGCGGCGGATTTCGAGCTTGATTACGGCTTCAACGAAATGACGATAAAGAGCATCGACTGGGAAGACGACATGGCGTTTAACATTACCCTTGACGGGAAGATTGACAGGAACTACGAGACTGCACAGGTGCGGATTTTAAGCTCTGCATTTACCGACGGAAGACAGAATGTTGACGTTACATTCGATATAGTTAAGCCGCAGATGTTTATCGACTACGCAAAAATAACCCTTGCGGACGGCGTTTTAAGCCTGCCTGTAACGCTTTATCAGTGCAAATTCGAGAAGACGGCGGATGTTTCGGGCATATCATTAACCGGCGACGCCCCCGTAACCATTTCCGGGTTTAAGAAAACGAATGAAAAAACCGCAGTTATAGAGCTTACGGCGGATGGTTTTGAAGACATTGACGCTATTCTTAAGGCAATCGACAAAGCCGCATTAGAAGGCGCGGCAATTGCGATTTCGGGCGATATATTAACAACCATAAACGGCACAGCAATGAATCTTGATATGCCGTTTGAAGAAGCTGTTCCTGTTATCGAAAAAACGGCTGTAAACTCCGACGGCTCAATTCAAGTCTTATGCAGAATATTCGGCTACAGCGAAGCTATCGACAGTTCGCTCATAACTCTTGGCGGCGATTTTGCCGACGAAGCGGCGGCATTTACCGTTTCCGACACGGGTGAAATACTGATAAGCTTTACGGTTTCCCCCGCGAAAGATTTCGACATTATCTCCGGCGACATTACGCTTGCGGCGGGTGCTTTAACTAACCCTTGGGGTACTCCTTCCGAAAAGTTATTTTTTGAACGCAATATCACTTTTGACGACGTTTACGCTGCCCCTTCCGCAGAAACCAATGAAGGCGCAGCAACAATGGGCTATATACCTTTTGAAGAAATCGGCGAATATTCCTATATGCCTTATCGGGAATTTTCGGAAATTGAAGCTTCCGAGATGTCGGTTATGGGCGTCTTAAGCGTAATAGGAACGGTAGGTTCGGTAATCGGAGCTATAAACAACACTCAAATTTTCGGTGAAAAGGTTGCACAATTTTTCGGTTTTACCGAAGCGGCCGACCCGATGGCACCTGTAATGCAGGAACTAAGTGAGATTAGGCGTGAAATTTCAACCGTCAACGCAATGATTAACAGTTTAACGGTTGATGTTGCAGTTGAGGGTGCAAAAACACGCATTAACAGCTTTAACGAAAAAGTTGTCTCTATGAATGAATTCGTAAAGACATTCAATAACGAAGTTGAAGTTGAAATAAAGACAATGCTCCGTATGACCGATTCAGGGGCGGCACTTGCGGGTGAATATTTCGATTCGCTCACGCCCGAAGAGCAGGAGCAGGCAATCAAAGATTTTGAAAAAGCCTCCGTATCGTTTAAGGCTGATCCGGGTCAGACTAAGACGACTACAATGTCTAATCTCGGCGGTGAAAATTCAGATGCGGCAATAATTATCTTTTCAAAGGCGGCGCAGAAAATAGGCTTAAAAACATACGACCAAAGTCCTTTTTCAAGCAATTTTGTTAATGACTATAAGGCACTCTGTAACTTGATCGGCGGCGGCGTATCGCAAAGTATATTAGTTGATTACGATACAATAATTAACGGCACCTACTGCTGGGAAACCGAAGCTTATAAATATCGTGCCGGATACAGAGCAATGCTCCTTTCAACGCTTATAGACGCCGGAAAAGCTTTGGAAATCTGCCTTAGCGCATATAGCATTGATTATCCCAAAACCGACCTGCAAAACGCCTACAACAATACCCTGCAATATGTTATTTCGGGAAAAGGCAGCACTAAAGACCGCAATACAGGGCTTTCTTCTAACCAAAAATACAGCTTAGTTCTCAACAAAAAATTATCATACTATAGTTATTGGAAGAATTCCTATAACATATACCCTGTGACAGAAAAAGGATTTGGAAATTACAAAAACACAATTCCGTTAGAAGATTTGAAACTGATAAAAATCCGTACAAACAAACTCGACAGAACACTCAGACAAGATATGACAAAAGCCGGATTTGCTGTGCCGCCGGATCATGACCAAAAAGGTGCATTTATAATCGCCGGAAAAGTCGAATCGAACGGCGCAGACCCTGCTTACAACGGCACCGGAATTATTGCTTTGCGGTTTGGCGCTACCGCATATTATGTTAATGATAAGGTTTCTGTAGAGCCTGTTAAGTGGTTGCACGTATTTTCATCACGTTTTGGCATTATCGCAACAAAAGATTTTAACAACAGCTACTCATTCTTATCCTATGATTAAAAAAGAGAGGTGTTTCTTATGATAAAAAAAGCGTTTAAGAAAATAATTTCGGTGATGGTTGTGTTTATGCTTGCTTTTGCAGGCTCGGGAAGTCTGTTCCTCACAGCCCATGCGGCGAAGGAATATTCCATCAAAATCACCTATGTCGGGCAACCGACCGAAACTACCGGCAAGTGGGCTGATTACGCCTATAAATTCAAGTTTGCGATAAAGGGTTATTCCGGGACAAAGCTCACGCTTCAGCTTGTGAACGATGACGGCATTGAAGTAGACCGTTTCACCTCGTCGGAGATAAAGTCAGATGACTTCACGCAAACTTTTTTTCACAACGGCAAAGGCACAAACGGCAAAGTCCTCCCGGACGGCAATTACTACGTAAACTTCTGGATTGCGGGCAGTCAAGATGACACCGAGCAGTCAAAATATTATTATATTGATTTCAAGGGCAACGGCTCCGCGAAAACGACCGCAAAATCCTACACCTGCACATACATGGGACAGCCGGATAACCCCGAGAGCAAGTATTATAGCTACGCAATGTGTACGAAATTTAAGATTACCGGCTATAAGGGCAAGACTTTCAAGATTTGGCTTTATGACCCGTACGGCGATCATGTTCAGACGACATCTTTCAAAATCACAGCCGACAACTACACCTACAATATGTACTATGACGGAACGGATCCTGACGGATACTGGTCCGGCGACGGCAAATACAAGGTAACTGCATGGATCGACGGCGCGGATTCCTCTCAAACATGGTCAAAGGAGATTACGCTGAAAAGAGTAGCGACGTCTATCGGACCGTGAGGATTTCAAACTAAACCTATATAAAATTTTGCCCCTTGATTTTTATAAATCAAGGGGTGAGTTTTTGTATGTTTAATGTTATTTTGCTTATTTATCCCGATAATGCGAACCGCATTGTGCAATTTCAAGACCGCTTTCAGACACGCGAAAAACAAGACGATTTTTATCATCAATACGCTTGCTCGTTTTCTTTTCCTGCGTTAAGACGTGAAACGGCATCCCCTAAGCGTTTTTGGTTGGTTGCGCTGTAAAAGGGGTCTACTGAAATCTCGAAAGGTATTCGCTGTTCATTTACAACCTTTGCCACAAACATATTAATAGCAACCGAAATATTCATACCTGTAGCTTTGCAAAAATTCTCAAAGCTTGTTTTCATGTCTTCTTCCATACGGATATTAACTGTCTTTTGTGCCATATAATCATCTCCTATGTATACATTATAACACATTATATATACGTTGTCAATACTAATTTCATTTCCATAACGGGCATTTACCTCCGCTCCTAAAATTTAATCACAAAACCGCGCTTTACATCGCCGTCAAAACCTAAGCTCTCATAGAATTGATGGGCTTCTTTGCGATAAGAATAACTGAGAAGGCAAACCTTGTTGCAGTTGCATTTTTTCGCATAATCAATCGCCGTTTGCATAACAATTCGTGCTAAACCTTGGCGGCGGTATTTTTCATCTGTAATGACATTTTCTATAAACGCAATCGGTTTTCCGCCGTGGGTAAGGTCGCGAATTATCGCGATATAGCAGGTTGAAATAACCGTTTCACCGTCAACCGCACCGAAATATTTTATGCCCTGCTCTAAGGATTTTCTGAAATTTTCGGCGTAATCATAATCTGTATCAACCGGCGATCCGAACTGCTCGTAAAGCTTCATAAGGCTCGGTAAATGGCGTTCTTCAAGTTCGCAGAATATAACCCTATCTTTCATATTCTGCCCTCTTCCAAAATCCCGCGTTTCACAAGGTCATCAAGCGCGTTTTCGATAAACTCCCAAACCTCCGGCATAGCGGTTTTGACGGGATATTGCCGCTTAATAACCTCGGCGGTTGTCCAGTTGCCCTTGCGCCAAGTATAACCGTCGCTTTTATAAATAAGCATTGCCGATTGAAAGCGGTCGCAAGCCGCCGCGAACCCGGCATCCTTCGTTTCTTCCGCATCGAATTCTTCCCAAAGAGAGCGATATTCTGCTCCCTGTTCGGGCGGCAACATCGCAAACATTTTATCCGCCGCCGCTTTTTCGCGCATTTCCTTTGACTTAGCGGCTTCATTATCAATCGCGGGCGTGTCTCCGGCGTACACCTCGACAAGGTCGTGGACAAGGCACATTTTCAGCACTCGAAAGAGGTCAACGCCGGGTTCGGCATAATCAAAAAGCGTCATCGCCGTAAGAGCCATATGCCACGAATGTTCGGCATCGTTCTCCTGTCTTGTGCCGTCGCCGACAAGGGTTTGACGGAAAATGTTCTTCATCTTATCGGCTTCGTATAAAAACGCAAGCTGATTTTTAAGTTTATCGGTCATCTTTTCTCCCATTCCGATTTAAGCATTGAATAAAAGCACCTGCTAACATATTCGCCGTTCATAAAAAAATAGTCGCGAAGCGTCCCCTCATATGTGAAACCGCATTTTTTTATAACGCCTTTTGAAGCGATATTTTGCTCTTTGTGGCACACCTGCATTTTATGAAAATTAACTTCACCGAAAGCAAAATCAATTATTGCTTTTACCGCCTCAGTCGCATAACCTTTGCGGTGGAAGGCACTCCCGAGAGCATATTCAATTTCACACCAGTGATTTTTTTCGTCAACAAGAAAAATCGCAATCTGCCCGATACACTCCGCCGTATCTTTTTTCGTAATTGCCCATCTGTAATAATTGTCATTTTGATACGATGATATGTACTTGTCAAGAAGCGTTTTAACCTCTTCTTTTGTATTATAAACAGGCTCAGAAATCATTGATTGAATTGCTCTGTCGCTTATCCAGTTTTTAAGCATATCGCTGTCGTCGCCGTATTTAAATTGCCGAAGAGCAAGCCTGTCCGTTTCGATTTCTTTAGTTTTACAGTGTGTAAGCATAAAATTATCATCCTTAAGTTTTACTACCACATACAGTATACCACAAAATATACTATCCGTCAAGAGAGAAATTACCAAAATAGCTATATGTTCGATTTGCGATAAAATTTGTTGTTGAAAATAAATAGCCCTCTTAATCCCATATCAGACAGGGTTTAGAGGGCTGTGATATAATTTTTACCGACTCTGTTTGAGTGAAATATCATATTCAAGATAACATTTTCAAAAAAGTATCGGGAACAATCGCTTCAACTTCTGAATGTTCAAAATCCTTAATGTTTCTTGTTACAATATAATCTGCGTTTGCGTTAACGGCACATTGTACTTGAAGACAATCTTCAAAATCATCAAAATCCTTATCTTCAAGAGCGGTAATATTCATTCGCTCGTTAATACCACAAACTGAAAACAAGTAGCAAAGACCAAGCAAAATCTCTTTGCGTTCATCAATCGAGAATTTTTTACGCAAGATGTAGAACATATTTGCAATACATTGAGATGAAATATATCCGTCAAAACGCCCTTGTCTGCGCAACCAAACTATTTTCTCGGCATTGCCGTAAAAAGGCTCGCGTTCGGTAATGTAATCCATCAAAACGTCTGTATTAATCAATACTACCGTATTTTTCATCAAGATAATCCATTTTTTCTGTTGTTTCATCTATAGGAGGATTAATTTTTTTCTTGTTTTTCAGCAAAAGCTGATAACCTTTTTCTAAATCACTTTTATCAGACATTGTATCAGAGAATCTGTAGACAAGACTGATAAATTCGCTTACAGCCGGCAATGCGTTATCGGGCAAAATGTCTATATCATGCTTAAGCATTTCTCTCGTTGACATTCAATCACGCTCCTAAGCTTGTGACCGGATTCGAACCAGCGACCTGCTCATTACGAATGAGCTGCACTACCGACTGTGCTACACAAGCGTTGTAAGGCGGCAATAGCCGCCGTAAAAATTTTAAATTTCGGCAATAGCCGTCGTAAAAATTTTAAATTTCGGCAATAGCCGCCGTAAAAATTTTAGATTTCGGCAAAAGCCGCCGTGAAAATTTTAAGTTTCGGCAAAAGCCGCCGGGGATTGCTATAGCAAGTGCTTACTTCGCGGCGTTAAGGAGCTTAACGAGGCGGGATTTTTTGCGGGCTGCGTTGTTTTTATGGAGTATGCCCTTTGTTACTGCTTGGTCGAGCTTTATAACTGCGGTTTTTACGGCTTCTGCGGTGTTCTCACCGGGGGTCGCAAGCGCCGCGTCGGCTTTCTTAAGCGTTGACTTGAGGTTGCTCTTTACGGCTTTATTGCGAAGGGCTCTCGCTGCTTGGGTTTTTACGCGCTTTGATGCGGATTTGATATTAGGCATTTTTTCCTCCGAGAATTGTATATATATTAAAATAGCTTTTTTCAGACTTATTATAATTTTATCACAAATGAAAAAGAAATGCAAGTGAAAATTACAATAATGTTGGTAGAAAATATTGCCTTAAATTTGTGGAAAATGCACAGAGATTAAGCCTTGCATATTCATTCGGTATATGTTATAATATAAACTGAACTAATATGGAAATAAATCCGAAAACGGTTAAGATTTTATGAATATTCTTTTCTTGCTCCAACCTAAATCCGATGTCGCACTCCTTACCGACACAACCCCGGCGGCGGATGCGCTTCCTGCTTTTGCGCAGTTTCGCTTCTCCGCTGTCCCTGTAACGACTTCCGACGGGAAATATTTCGGCACCGTCACCGCCGCCGATTTCTTAAGCTTTGTGCTTGATAATGAAACTGCCTCGGAAAAAACCGTCGGCGAGATTCTTGACAGGGCGAACAACCCGCCGGTTAAGATTACTGCGAAGCTTGACGACCTTCTCCTGCTCGTTATGGACCACAATTTCGTTCCGGTTGTGGACGACCGCGACTGCTTTATGGGGATCGTTACCCGAAAGCGGATTATGCGGTACTATTATTATGACAGGCTCTCGGGCAAATGAATACTGATTCCCTGCGGCTTTTCGCCGAAATCGACCTTGACGCAGCAATTGCTAACCTCAACGAACTGAAAAAGCTTGTCCGTCCCGCTAAAACCGGGATTATGTGCGTTATAAAGGCTAACGGTTACGGACACGACGACTGCACCCTCTGTAAGGTTCTTGAAGAAAACGGTGTCCGATATTTCGCCGTCTCAAACATCGACGAGGCTGTGAAACTTCGCGAGGGCGGTTCTACGGGCGAGATTCTGATTTTGGGCTACACTCACCCCGACTACACAGAAAAGCTTCTTAAATATAATATTATTCAGACTGTAACCGGGCTTTCACACGCCGAGGCGTTGGGGGAAAGGGTCAGCGAATTTTTTGAAAAACCGCTTCGCGTACATATTAAGATTGATACCGGCATGGGGCGGCTCGGGATTAAGCTTTTTGATTTTGAAAAAGCAGTTACTGAAATTTCGGCAATTGCGAAGCTCCCGGGGATTCGCGCAGAGGGGCTTTTTACCCATCTTGCCGCCGCCGATTCGGAAGCGAACGATGACCTCGACTTCACCGCCGCACAGACCGAATGTTTCTTCTTCCTTGCCGACGAATGTGAACGCGCCGGGATAAAATTTATCCATAAACATTGCTTTAACTCTGCGGGCGGGCTTATCCATTACGACCCGCGAAGCACCCTTGTCCGCTTCGGGGTTGCGCTTTACGGCTTAAAGCCCGATGTTAACCTGAAACTCCCGATAAAGCTTACCCCGGTGTTATCCTTAAAAAGCCACATTGCCCAGATTAAGACGCTCTACACGGGCGAGACGGTGAGTTACGGGCGGACATTTACCGCAAAGCACGAGATGAAGATTGCCGTGGTTACTGTGGGGTACGCGGACGGTTATCCACGCGCCTTGTCCTCTTTCGGCAATTCTCCGAACGGTTTTATGCTGATTAACGGGAAGAAAGCGCGGATTTTAGGCAGGGTTTGTATGGATATGACGGTGGTTGATGTGACGGAGATTGACGATGCGGCGGTAGGCTCGCTCGTGACGCTTATCGGCACGGACGGGAAAGAGACGATAACCGCCGACGACCTTGCAGTTATGGCGGACACAATCGGCTACGAAATTGTCTGCGGAATTGGGCTTCGCGTGCCGCGGCTCATTTATAAGGGCGGCGAACTGATTAAGATAGTTGATTACTATAATTGAGGCGAAATTATGCTTTATAAAGAAATTCTCCCCTACATCGAAAAGAAGCTCAAGGGCGGCGGAATTAACCCCGACGACATTAAAACCGAGGCTCAAATTATTGCGGACGACATCGGCGGATTAACCCTTGCGGCAATCACAGTCAACCCCGACAAGGAAATCCTCCCCGGGAAGCTTACCGCCATGGAGAAGGTTATAAACACCCGCGTGTTCGACCGCGTGCCGCTTCAATATCTTGTGCCGCTTTGGGATTGGTACGGGATAAAATTAAAGCTTGCGGACGGCGTTTTATGCCCGAGGCAGGAGACGGAACTCCTCATTGACATTATCAGCGACAAGATGGAAGAAAAAAGCTTCGATTCGCCGCTTATCCTCGACCTTTGCACCGGCAGCGGAAATATCGCGATAATGCTCAAAAAATTATTCCCGAAAAGCACCGTCTACGCCGTCGAAAATTCGCCGATGGCGGTCCCCATGTTTAAGTTTAACTGCAAGTATAACGAGACGGAGATTAACTTCGTCCAAGGCAACGTCATGGAGCAGACAACCCTCGCGAAATTTCATGATGAAGTCGGAACTCCGCTTCTTTTCGACATTGTTGTTTCAAACCCGCCCTATCTTACAAAAATCGAGATGAACACCCTCCAGCCCGAGCTTAAGCACGAGCCGGAAGTTGCCCTTTACGGCGGTTTTGACGGGCTTGATTTTTATCGGGTTATCCCGGTTCTTTACAAGGATTATATTAAAGAGGGCGGGCTTCTCATCTTTGAAATCGGGCAGGAGCAGGGCAAGGACGTCCGCCGGATTATGAACAAGGCAGGTTATAAAGACATAAAGGTTGTCCGCGATTTGGGCGACAACGACCGGGCGGTTTTGGGGATAAAATAGCGGCTTAGACAAGGGGGGACACGGGTATGAGAAGCATTTTCGGCATAATTTTATGCGCGGTTATGTTAATAACGCCGATAACTTCGGAGGTTTGCGCTCCCGGTGAGGTGGATTATGAAGCAACCGAAGTTACGGTAACCGGCATTGATTTTGCGTCCGGCGACTCATCTCAGGGAATTCCGGGAATAATGAATTCATACTACCGCGACGATGACGGAACGATAGTTGCAGTTTGGCGGGACAGCTTCGGACTTGTCACAAAGAACCAAGTATCCCTTATACGTATCGCCGAAGACGGAACGATTGTCAATAAAAAGACGATTTTCGAGAATTTAAATGTACGCCCCGAAGAAGGACCTTGGACGACATTCAATATCTCGGTGCCGGATTCTGTCTTCAAAAACGCCCGCGGGAACACCGTGCTTTTCGGACATTATATGCGGTATCAGGACATTGACGCTGAATATAAAGGCTATATCTATGCGTTCGAGGAATACGACGCTGACTTTAACCTTGTCAAGAGCGTTGAACACGGTGCTAATCTGCCTGCCGGCTCTCTTCAGTATTACATAAGCATGGACGACAACGGTTATTTTTACACCGGCGTCGGATCGGGTGTATTCGTTTATAACGCGGATTTTGAGTTTTTAGGCGTGATTGACGATATGCCTGTGCCGGAAGGATATGGTTTTTTCATGCCGATAGCCGGCAGCGACAATTCTTGCTATGCGTATTTTTACTCAAAAGAAGACCGCGATATTTATAAGCTTGACCCTGCCTCTCTAACCTCCGAATATGCCTTTACCCTTCCGCTAACCCGTTCAGCTGCGCTGTGGCGCGGCGATATGCGTGACGGCGCGTTGTTTTATGCGGTAGGGGCGTTAACAGGGCGGCGCGAAAAAGAGTCTTCGGGGCTTCTTTTGCGCATAGACTTAAGCGGCGAGGCGACCAAGGTTATGGACTGGGAAGAGCAGGGCATCGCCCCCTATTTCCACGGCACCGGCTACACCACCGAAGAGGATTACGAGGAGAACTGGAAAGGAAAACCCGCCGCCCAGTATTCCGAAAGCGGGAACTTCTATAACCTTGTGATCGAAGATGCCGACGGCGACAGCGATACCTTGGACGACAGGGTGTTAAAACTTTATTCGTTTTATCGTGTGCCGAGGCTGTAGGTGAAATAATGAATATCCCCGCACAGAAATCAATGTGCGGGGAATTTTATTACAGCGATAATAATTCGTTTTGTGTCAGACCGGTAACTTTTTCTATAACATCAATTGCTATGCGTTCTGTAAGCATATTTTTTGCTACTCGAAGCATAGTGTTTTGTTCGCCTAATTCTATACCGGTTGTTATGCCTTCTTTCTTTGCCTCTGCCAGAGAGAGTTTCTCCGCAAGCCATGCGTCTTCTCGGTTTCGCGCAATCTCCCGCATACGTTCGTCGGCGTTCATATGACGCACAACCGATACTGCTTTTTTAATTTCCTTATCGTTTAGGTTATCCACGTTAACCAAAGCCTCCTCTGTTCCAACACTGAAAAATGTTAACCAATACCCAAGCCTGTTTTTTGTTACCTTAAGCGATTCTATGTCTTCCGGGAATTTCGGCGTTTCAAAAAAGATAATCTTCCAGCGGTCTGTTAAGGTTTCGCCGGTTTCTTTTATTATCGGCAAAACGGTACTGCGATAATTTTCGGAATCAAAGAGATTAAACTGCAAAATATTTATGCAAACCGTTTTCGCAATCTCGCTGTAATCCTTGCCTGATTGAAGATCTGATGTATAGAGCTTTGAACAATAAAACACCGAGCGTTCCTTAAAATTCCCCTTATTGCTGTTTTGAAGTTCAACATTAATTTTCTCGCCGCCTTTTGTTTTAACCAATATGTCAAGGCGTGAAAATTTCTCGTTATAGCTTTCGGGCAGAATATCGTTGTTGAGTATTTGAAGATCTTCTATCTCTGTTTCAAGCGCAAGACCGACAAAGTCCGCTAATAAATCCGGGTTTTCGGTAAAAATCGCTTTGAAAACCACATCTAATTTCGGCTTACAAACAAGCTCCATTTTTCATCACCCCACTTTATTATACCATACCTTTTCTTAAATGTAAAGTGTTATTTTTATTGCACCGAAATTACAGTTATATGACGATTTGTGTAAAAGCTTGAAAATTATATTAAAGTTTGTTATAATCAAAAAAAGGAGATTTTTATGAAAAAGATATTCGCAATATTAACAGCTTTAATTATTTTAAGCTTAACAGCCTGCAAAACCGATGTTCCCGTTGCTTCAAAGGAGTATATTTTTTCGGCTGCGCCGTTTATGGAGGACTTCGGAAAATACGGCAGTATGTCAAGGATGGTTTGGACAGGCAGTGCCTTGATTTTCACCGCTTCAAAAACCGATGTGCCGGAGGACCCGGAGGATTACGACAACTATGTTTATCATAGCTATATCGTCAGCGCGGACAAAAACGGACAGGTTATAAAGGAAATTGAACTCCCGACCGGAAGTGAGGAAAACGGCTATGCAAGCACAAACTACACAGGCTTTTCCGCGCTTGGCGACGGAACAGTTTTAGCGGTTTTGCAAGAAACCAAGCTTATAGAGTCAACCGACGGTTATTTGATGCCGGATACGAAAACTATCCTTGCTTCATTCGATGAAAACCTTGTTTCTACCGAGCTTTTGGACTTAACCGAAATATTATCGGAAATAGTTCCCGACAATTATCTCTATATCGAGTCTTTTACTGCGGACGAATACGGCAATATTCTAATCCACACAAACCAGAGCGTATACGGCATAGACATAGAAACCGGCAATGTTTTCTTCACAAAAAGCCCGACCGACGGCGGTTATATCGGGGGCGTGATTAAGATGCCGGACGGTCGCGCCGGGGTTATCGAACGAAAGCTTACCGACAGCGGTTCGCGGAATGTAATTAACCCGATTGACCCCGACACAGGCACAGCCGCTCTTTCGCAGGAATTCCCGGTCTACGGCATGGTAACTGCGGGGGCGGCGGACTCCGAATACGATTACTACTCGATTTCCGACGCGTTTATCTACGGGCTTAATGCGGATTCCGAAATCGTAACCGTCGCCGATATGCTCTCCTCCGCCATGGGGAATTTGTCCATAAACGCCGGACTCATGACCGACACCGTCTTGGTTAACGTTTCTTCAACCGAATTTATAATCTCCGCAATGGACAGCGATACCATGCGAAAAGGCTTGTATCTTCTAACGAAGGTTGCGCCGGAAAGCGTCCCGGATAAAGAACTTATATCCGTCGCGGGGATAGACCAAGATTATAATTTCACAGACTTCGTTAAGCGTTTTAACGACACGAACATGAACTATCAGGTTAACTACAAGATGTATTTTTCGGCAGACGCCTCCTACAGCGACCGTATAACCGAGATGAACACCGACATTTTAGCCGGAAATGTTCCCGATATTCTGCTCCTCAGTTCCGATATGCCGTACGGAAGCTACATAAAAAAGGGGCTTCTTGCCGACCTCTACCCCTATCTTGACAAGGATGAGGAACTTTCACGAGAAGACCTTGTCGAGTCGGCACTAAAAGCATTTGAGACGGACGGAAAACTTCTTTCAGTCGCGCCGACGTTTATGATTAGCAGTCTTGCCGGAAAGACTTCAACCTTCGGCGAAAAGCCGGGGCTCACGCTTTCGGAGCTGCAAGCCGCGGCGGCGAAATTCCCCGATGCGAAGCTTTTCAGATCCTATACCCAGTCGAATTTTATGCAAAGCTTCGTTTATTATTCGATGGACGAATATGTCGATTTTTCAAAGGGCGAATGTTATTTCGATTCGCCGGGATTTATCGAAATTCTTAATGCCGCGAAGGATTTCCCGGCAGAAATTGATTACGCAAACTATGATTACCGCGGCGAAGAGGCGAAATTAGCGAAAGATGAGGTGCTTCTCGAATTCATAGATATGAGGGGCTTCCGCGATATTATCAGCTACGGCGAAAACGGTATTTTCGGCACTGAAACAACCTTCTTGGGCTTCCCGAATTCGGACGGCGAGTCGGGGATAGCCATGCGGACATATTCCGAACTTGCGATGATGACTGCGGCGAAGAACCCGGACGGCGCGTGGGAATTCATAAAGGGTTATATTAACTATCCCGGACCTCCCCCCCAGCCGAACGTTATAACCTCCGGCAACGGATTTTTCCTAAGCAAAAAGCTTAACGATAACCTTGCTCTTGAAGCAACACAGGATCAGTTTTATTACGACGACAACGGCACAAGACATGATTATCAAAACTCAATCTTTGTCGCCGGTCAGGTTATAAACGCGCCGAATAACACCGACGCGGACAATCAAATTGTCTATAATCTTATCGACAGCATAAGCACCGTCTCCCGCACAGACACGCACATCTGGGAGATTATTACCGAAGACACCGAGAACTTCTTTTCCGGCAAAAAATCGGCGGAAGAAACAGCCGCAATGATACAAAATCGCGTTTCAACCTATCTTGCCGAAAGTGCTTGACAAGTTTGTATATACTATAAAATTACCCCTGCGCAGAAAATTTCTGTGCAGGGGTAATTTTGACAAGAGGGTTAGTGTAAATTGCTGACGACTTCATTCCACTTTGTTTTATGCTGAAATTTAATCGTTTCATCAGCTTTCATATTCTCTACATAATTATCTATGAATTCGGCTGTATCATCAAGCAGACGTAAATAATACTTCAATGTTGAGTATACTCCGTTAACTATTACCTGACAACCGTGTATTTGTGAAATGCGTTTTATTTCGGCGTTTATACCGTCAAAATCGGCGTTGTTCATATTCGCAGTAGTCAACAAATAATATCTGTCTGTGTTATGAATTTTGAACTTTTCGTATGCATCACCGACTAAACCTTTTGTTATTACTATTTCGTGTTTAATTTCAACACCTTCAAAAGCGGTATTATCGGCGTTGTTTATATCAATGTCGCCTATTCGCCCGGAACGCGCATCTGCTGAATTATGGTTTTCAAGCGGGCAAAGGATTTTTCCTTTATAACGCGCCAATTGATTCATCATACACTGATAAGCCGCATACACCGCTAAAGTCGGAAGCCGTGATCCGCCTGAAAGACTTTTGTAGTCAGAGGAGAAATGTCTTTCAAGCAATAAAATAATATCCGCAATTGAGAGGCTATGTGGTTTTGCTAATTCAACTTTCATACTCTCCCGCTGTTTTATCAGCGAAGTAAATATGTATAATAAAACTCTTTTTGGGTCAGCGTTTTGTGTTTGAACTTGATCTATCAGATTCAGAAACGCTGATTTAATCTCCTTCGGATTAATAATACCCGGGTAATTCAAGTCGTAAGGCAGGTCAATTGCGAGAGTATTTGTTTTCCAACCCGATTCTTTCATCGCCGGGAAGGAAACTTTCTTCATAAATGGCGTAACATAACTTGTATCAATACCTCGCCCGGAAAAACCGTTCTCCATCCTTGCATAATGATATCGTATGTCTTGTGCCGGATCGATTATCTTATGTGTTAAGAGTGTAACTATTACAGATAAAACGGCTCTATTACTCTCGGAACGTGAGATAATTATATCCGCATTGGATATTACCTCGACAGAAATATTACTCCCATTTGTATGTTGCTCAAGCGCCAATTTTGACGCGCTGTTATATATTTCTTCTAAAACTTCAATGTGTGTCATTATGTAAATTTCCTTCAAAAAAGTATTGTTTATTTATTTCTTCTGCAACAGCAGTTATCATCGGTATACACACGGAATTCCCCATCTGCTTATACTGCTCCGTGACAGATGACAGGCGTTTGAATTCATTTGGGAAACCCATTATACGAAAGCACTCATCAAGCGTTAACTTGCGTACTTTTTTGTCCGGTAACATAATAAAATATCTGCCGGAAGTTTCTTGTGAAGTCAGCGTAGGAATAGAACCGTCTACAGAATGTATACGATTTGTCTGCCTATGCACGCGTGAAAGATGTTCTGTTCCGGGGCGTACTCCGGTTTTGCGTATGTTTTTATTTCTATATCCGACAAAACATAATCCCGATTTTTTTTGTTTTACAGGGCTATCAATCAGCGTATATTCGTCAGGACTTAAAAACTCAAATTCGCCGTCATTATCAAGGAAGTCTGCTAAAACAGTTCTCTGTAAAGGTAAAACTTTGTCAAAATCAAAAGATTTGTCTTTCACAGCAATAATAATAATTCTCTCGCGATTTTGCGGTACACTGAAATCGACTGCATTTAATACCCGCCATTTGGGCGTATATCCTAAATCATAAAGCTTAGTGATAATAGTTTCGAGAGTCCGCCCGCCATCATGATAGATAAGATTCTTAACATTTTCCAAAAAAATCACTTTTGGATTTGTTCCTTTAATTATTCGGCAAATCTCAAAAAATAATGTTCCTCTGTCATCTTCAAAGCCCCGTTGCTTGCCGGACGCGCTGAATGGTTGACAAGGAAAACCCGCGCACAGTATATCATATCCCGGCAGGTGTTTTTCATCAATTTCCTTTATATCGCCAAGGGGTACTTCTCCGAAATTGGCTTCATATGTTTTTTGACATTCCGGGTTTATATCAGATGAAAAAACACACCTAAAACCGGCGTTTTCCATTCCAAGCCGAACGCCGCCTATACCGCAGAATAAATCTATGAATTTTATATCCTTCAAGAAAATACCCTTTCCGCACAGATAACTAATTAAATATATTGTATCATATTTTTATTCTCAAGTCAATACTTTACGGAAAATTGCTTGACAAGGCGGGCTTTTCATGGTATAATTAGAAAAAAACCATGTAGAGAGAAATTAATATGAGTAAATTTCCAAGCGATATAGAGATTGCCCAGAGTACGAAGATGAAAAAAATCGGGGAGATTGCCGCCGCCCTCGGGCTGACGGAGGACGATTACGAACCCTACGGGCATTATAAGGCGAAACTCACAGAAGAACTTTTCGCGAAAACTGCGGGGAAAGCGGACGGGAAATTAATCCTCGTAACTGCCGTAAACCCGACGCCTGCCGGTGAGGGGAAGACGACAATTTCGACCGGGCTTGCACAGGCTATGAACAGGATCGGGAAGAAGACAATGCTTGCGCTTCGCGAACCCTCGCTCGGTCCTGTCTTCGGGATAAAGGGCGGCGCGGCGGGCGGCGGATATTCGCAGGTTGTGCCGATGGAGGATATTAACCTTCATTTTACGGGGGATATGCACGCGATAACCTCCGCGAATAATCTGCTTTGCGCCCTCCTCGACAACCACCTCCAACAGGGTAACGAGCTTAAAATCGACGTGCGGCGGATTATGATTGACCGCTGCCTTGATATGAACGACCGCGCCCTCCGGAACGTCGTTGTCGGAATGGGCGGGAAGCCGGACGGTATCCCCAGAGAAGAACATTTTCGGATAACCGTCGCTTCCGAAGTTATGGCGATTTTGTGCCTTGCTTCCGACCTTGCCGACCTGAAACTTCGCCTCGGCAATATCCTTGCCGCTTTCGATACCGACGGCAACCCCGTCTATGCACGCGACCTTAAAGCCGACGGCGCAATGTGTGCTTTGCTTCGCGATGCCTTAAAGCCCAATCTTGTGCAAACGCTTGAGAACACGCCCTGCATTATCCACGGCGGACCTTTCGCGAATATAGCCCACGGCTGTAACTCCGTCAGGGCTACAAAACTTGCCCTAAAGCTTTGCGATTATACCGTGACAGAGGCGGGCTTCGGGTCCGACCTCGGGGCAGAAAAATTCTTCGATATAAAGTGCAGATTCGCGGGGCTTGTACCCTCCTGCACCGTTCTTGTCGCGACTATACGCGCCTTAAAATATAACGGCGGCGTTCCTAAAACAGAGCTTACTAACGAAAATTTAGATGCGCTTAAGTCCGGTCTCCCGAACCTTAAAACGCATATCGAGAACATGAAAAAATACGGCGTGCCTGTTGTTGTCGCGATAAATCGTTTTTATTCCGACACCGAGGCTGAGATTGCGGCGGTTAAGTCTTTCGCGGAGAGCCTCGGCGTGCCTTGCGAAGTTGCCGAAGTTTTCGCAAAGGGCGGCGAGGGCGGCGAAAGCCTTGCGAAAACCGTTGTTAACATTATCGAAAAAACACCTTCAAACTTCGCGCCGATCTATGACGAAACACTTCCGATTAAGGATAAAATCGCAAAGATTGCAAAGGATATTTATCGGGCAGACGGCGTTCTCTTCACGCCGAAAGCAGAGAAGGCAATCGCCGAAATTACGAAATTAGGCTTTGATAAAACGCCGGTTTGTATCGCGAAAACGCAATATTCGCTCTCGGACGACCCTGCAAAACTTTGCGCCCCGACAGGCTTTAATATAACCGTGAGGGACGTTAAACTCTCTGCCGGCGCGGGATTTGTCGTTGCGCTGACCGGGGATATTATGGTTATGCCGGGCTTGCCGAAAAAGCCGGCGGCGAACATTATCGACTGCGACAACGCGGGCAAAATTTCGGGATTATTTTAAGACGTTAACCTTGACAGAATATCGGCTTTATTTTGCAATTATTATTGCAGACGGTTAAGTTTACCCCGACATAAAATTAATTTTTCGGAGGTCTTTTTATGAACAGTGTAATCGAATGTCTCGTAACCCGCAGAAGCGTGCGGGAATTCACCGACAAGGCTATTTCACCCGACAACCTTATGCAGATTTTAGAGGCTGCGCTTTTTGCACCCTCGGGCATGAATATGCAGTCTTGGCATTTTTCGGCGGTTACAAACAAAACCCTTATAAAGTCGCTTGCGGCTTCAATCGGGCGTGAAATCCGCCGGTCAGACTACGATTTTTATCAGCCCGCCGCCCTCATAATTCCGTCGAACCTCCCGACAAATCCTCTCGGCAAGGACGATAACGCCTGCGCAATTGAAAATATAATGATCGCCGCTCATTCCCTCGGGATCGGCAGCGTTTGGATTAACCAGCTTCAGGGCATCTCTTTTGTTCCCGAAATCCGTTCTATCCTCACCGAAATGCAGGTGCCGACCGAAAACGAAGTGTACGGAATCGTTGCCCTCGGCTACGCGAAAAACGCAAATATTCCCGTTCCCGAACGCAAGGGGCAGTACGTTATCCTTTAAGGTGAAATTATGAAAAAAGCCGCCGAACTCGTTAAAAAGCTGACCCTCGCGGAAAAACTTCGTATGCTGACACTGCATTTTGCGGAATCCGAAAGGCTTAACCTAAAATCTTTTAGTGCCGGTACAGAGGTCGCGAGGGGATACGTTTCGCACGGCGAGGGCGGAAAGAAGGTTGATATTTCGACCGTTTTCCCTCAGCCTGTCGGGCTTGCTTCAACCTTCGACCGCGATATAATGTATAAGCTCGGTAAGATTGCGGCGGAGGAACTGCGCTTCTATTGGAAAGCTGAAAAACAGTCGAAACTAATGCTTTTCGGTCCGACAGTCGATCTGCTACGCGATCCGCGCTGGGGGCGTAACGAAGAGGCATACGGCGAGGACCCGTTCCTTTCCGGCTCACAGGCGGTTGCGTACTGCACAGGCTTAACCGAACCTGATTCGGAAAATGGCTACGCAAAAACAGCCCCTGCCTTAAAGCATTTTTGCGCGAATAATCATGAAGAAAACCGCAATTCCGACAACGCCGATGTTACAATGAAGCTTCTCCATGAATATTATTACGCGCCTTTTCGCCGTATAATTTCTGCCGGGAAAGCCGCCGGTTTAATGGCTTCTTATAACGAGTTAGGCGGCGTTCCCGCCGTGATGAACCCCGATCTTGTCAGCGAAGTTAAGGGCAAATGGGGGGCAGATTACGTTATATCCGACGGCGGCGATTTTTCGCAGAATTATCTTAACCACAAGCTTTTTTCTTCCCACGCCGAGGCTTTCGCATACACAATAAAAAACGGCACAGACTGCGTTATAGACGATGCTGTCATGGTTGAAACCGCCGCAAGGGAAGCACTCCGCGCCGGGCTTATATCCGAGTCTGACATTGACAGAGCGGTCGAAAATACCCTCACCGTCCGCGAAAAATTAGGCGAATTCGACCCCGATTGTGACTATAACACCCGCGAGTTTTCGTGCGATACGGAAAAGTTTAAGGCAACGAACAAACGCGCCGCGTATGAACAGGTTTGTCTTCTGCAAAACGACGGAATATTGCCGCTTTCACGTGATAAAAAAATCGCGCTTATCGGACCGATTGCCGACGAAAACTACAACGACTGGTATACCGGGACGGCTTCTTATTACGTCTCGATTAAGGACGGATTTAAGCGCGTTTTCGACGATAATTTAAGCTTCGACAACGGTTACGATCATGTTGAAATAACCGGAATTGACGGCGTTTTTGAACACCACGATTGGGGCGAAAGCAATTCTTCATACTTTATGACGTTTCGCGACCCTACGTCAAGGCTGTGGCTTTCGGAGGACGAAAACGGCGTCTATAACGCGACGGCAGAAAAGGTTTATGATTGGTTTACAAAGGAAGTTTTTAAGCCCGCTTATGATGCGGCGACCGACAGTTACACCTTCAAAAATATCTTCAACAAACCCCTCGGGATTTCGGATGGCAAGATTGCCGTTTCCGCTAATCCGCATGGTGACAGATTTAAGCTTAATGTCGTTTCCGACGGCTGTGAGAGGGCGGCGAAACTCGCGAAAGATGCGGATACTGCCGTTGTCGTCGTCGGAAATCAGCCTATGCTTGTGGCACGAGAATGTTACGATCGGAAGACGTTAAAACTTCCGCCGGCACAGGAAAAGTTAATCCGCGAGACTGTAAAAGCGAACGCAAATACCGTGCTTGTAATCTGCTCGAGTTACCCCTTTATGCTTAGGGGTATTGAAAATCTCGTGCGGGCGGTTTTGTACACAACCCATGCGGGGGCAGAGCTTGGCAACGCTGTTGCGGACGTTATTGCCGGGGCTTATAACCCTGCGGCAAGGTGTCCGCAGACATGGTACAGATACGACTCAGACCTGCCGTCGATTAAGGATTATCGGATTGATAAAAATCGTGTAACCTATCAGTATTTCGACGGCGAGGCACTTTTCCCGTTCGGGCATGGGCTTTCGTATTCTGAATTTTCGTACGGTGACTTCACTGCCTCGCTTCGTGAGGGCTTTATTGACGCAACCTTTTCGATAAAAAATGTCTCCGATATTGACGGCGACGAGGTTTGGCAGATTTACGTTACAAGGCAGAACCGCGATAAGTTAAAATCGCTCTGCGCCTACGACAGGGTACATATTAAGGCGGGCGAGACGGAAAATTTTTCGGTTAAAATTCCGCTTTCTGACCTTGAGGAATATAATACCGAAACGGGAGAGATGATGCCGCTGCTCCTTTCTCCGACGGAGGTTTTAACGCTTTCGCTCGGGAGCAGTTCGGTTGATATTAAAAAGACAGTAATGCTTAGCATTTCGGAAGCGGACGGGTTTACCCTCCTTACGAGAGATTTAACGAAGCGGACGCTTGCGAAGACTTATGACGAGGAAGAAGGCACAACGCTCGGCTTTGACTTTAACAAGAATGATTGGTACGTTAAGTTTGGGGACGCCGGCGGAAAGTTAACCTTCAAAAATACAGACCTTACGGGGGCGAAAAGCATAGAGATTGCCGCCGCCGCGCCGAATATCGAAGCGAAACTATTGATCGAAGCCGACGGAAAAACGGTCGGCGAATCTGTCATAAAGCCGCAGGTCTCCCACACCGATTACGCTTATTATAACGTACCTCTTAAGGATGCGGCGGGCGACATACTGCATATAGACATAAATAAAGCGGCGAATATCCTGAGTATACAAGTTTTGAGGAATGAAGAATGATATCCGAGAGCAACCTTAATAGATACCGCCTTTTCTGCGCTGTTGCGGAAGCGGGGAGTATTTCTGCGGCGGCGGAGCGAAATTTCATCAGCCAACCTGCGATTTCAAAGGCAATTTCAAAGATGGAGGACACGCTTAATACGGCGTTGTTTTTCCGCAACCACAACGGCGTGTCCTTGACGCCCGAGGGAGAGATGCTTTATGAGGAGCTTCGGACGGCTTTTGACATAATTAAAAACGGCGAGGATAAGCTTCGCGTTATAAACGAAAAGGGGATTGGGCATCTTCGCTTGGGGGCATCGGGGGTGCTTGCGAAGAATGTTTTGCTTCCTTATCTTAAGCGTTATACGGCGGAAAACCCGCACGTTAATATTACGATAGAATGTAAAAGTTCTTCGCAGATTGCGCGGATTTTGTCGGACGGGGGGATTGACATTGCGCTGATGGTTAAGCCGATAACCGTTTCGGACATTGAATGTAAGGTTATCGGGCAGATTCACGATGCGTTCGTTTGTACAAAAGAATATCGCGACAATCTTAACCGCTCGCACTCGCCTGTGCGTTTTTGGGACGACGCGAATATAATGCTGATGGACACGACAAACGCCTCGCGTATTCACATTGAAAAATACTTCAAGGACACGGGAACATCTCCGCAAAAAATCCTTGAAGTAACGACAATGGATATGCTTATTGAATTCGCGAAGGTCGGGATTGGGGTTGCCTGCGTTATCGAGGAGTTCGTTCAGAGCGAACTGCAATCGGGCGAACTCATAAAAATACCGCTGTCATTCCCTGTTCCCGGGCGGGATATTATGTTCGCGACGGCGAAATACGCGAAGATAACAAATTCTATGCAGAAGTTTATTAATCTCTATAACTAAAATTAATGCCGCCTGAGGGCGGCTTTTTATTATCCTATCAATGCAACAGACCCGGAAGACAAAACCGAGACGGGGGCGTTTTCGGGCTTTACTACAAGCCTGCCTAAGGAATCAATCTCTAAGACTTTTGCGGTGAAGGTGCGGTTGCCGTGGGTTACGTTGACTTTTTTGCCGATAAGGATTGAGAGGCGGCGGTATTCCTCTAAGAACGCGGCGGAGGGGATTTGCGCGATGCGTCTGTCGAGGGCGTCCAAAATTTTCGCGATAAGGAGGTTGCGGTCGAAAAAACGCCCGGTTTCGAGATAGAGGGAGGTTGCCGTATTCTTTAGTTCGGTCGGGAAAGAGGTGTTATTGACATTCACGCCGATGCCGATTACGGTGTATTCAATCTGCGACGTTTCCATTCCGAAAGACGCTTCAGCGAGGATTCCGCAAAGCTTGCGCGACGTTCCTTTTGTGTAGATGTCGTTAACCCATTTTATGCCGGTGTTAATGCCGCAGACTTCGGATATTGCGTCGGTTACGGCGACAGCCGTTGCCGTGGTAATTAACATTGTATCTTCCGCCAAAAACTTCGGGCGGATTATAACGCTCATGTAAATACTGCTCCCGGCGGGGGAGTAAAAATCATGCCCGGTCTGCCCGCGCCCGATTCCCTGACTGTCGGCGATTATCGTTTTTCCGTGCTTTGCGCCTAAAACCGCAAGGCTTTTCGCGAAGGTATTTGTCGAGTCGATGGTCTTGTAAATATCAATATCCCGCCCGAGACTGCCTGACAGCTTCGGGATAATATCGGCGGCGGAGAGGATATCCTGCTTCCCCTCGAGGCAATAACCGCTGTTTGTGCGGGAATAAATCTGATAACCTTTCGCTCTGAGTACCTTGACGTGCCGCCAAACCGCGCTTCTGGATATGCCGAGAGCGTCCCCGAGGTCGTTCCCGGTGACTGTTTCGCCGCGGTGTGCTGTGAGGATGCGAAGTATCTCTTCTCTCGGGTTCATATGTATTGTAACCAATCTAAATTTCTTCCATAAGCTGTAAAAAAGCGTTATGGAAGGATTTTATGTTCAGGGTAGCACTTTTAATTATCGCTGTAACGATTGACGGATTCGCCGCCGCAATGACAATGGGTTCTTCCGGGATTCATATTCCGAAAAGGTCGGCAGCGGTTCTAAGCCTTACGGGTACAGCCTTTTTGGGCGTATCCGCGTTTTTTTCGATTTCAATCTGCGGCGTTTTCCCCGCACTTGCGCTTAAAATTATTTCAAGCGTTCTGCTTGCGGCGTTAGGGATCGCCGACATTGTAAAAAAAAGCCTTCGTAAAAATTATGAACAGGACCCCGACAATCCGTCCGCAATATTTTTTGATGAAACACGCTCCGACAAAAACCACGACAAGATAATCTCGCTTCGTGAGGCGTTAAGTTTATCGGTGGTTCTTTCGGCGGATTCCCTCGCGACAGGCGCGGCAAGCGCAAGGATTATGAGCGAACGTCTTCCCATAACCCTTGCGATAACCCTCATTGTCGGATTTTTACTTATTTTAATCGGCAACCGCCTCGGAAAAAGAACGCGTTTTAACTGCAACTTTGAAAAGCTCTGCGGTGTAATTTTAATACTGCTTGCGATTGTTAATCTTCTTTAGTCGTCCCAGTATTCGTAGCGGTCGTCCCAGTCGTCGTAGCGGTCGTCATAATCGTAACGGTCGTCGTCGTAATAGTCGTCCCAGTCATCGTCATAATAGTCATCATCATACCGCGGAGGGGTTTTTACAGAGGGCTTAACGCCGGCTGTAACTGTCCCTGCGGTTGTTTCTTTTTCGGTCTGGGCGTCCTTAACCGTTACGGTGTAGCTTTCGCCGGATTTGAGTTTCGCCGCCGAAACGAATATTACGGAAACTTTTTTCGCGGTTATAAGCGAGGCAATTTCGTTCCCGGATTTATCCTTGACGGAAATTGTGTCGCCCGCGCCTGCCGCAACATTCGCGGCGATAAAAGTCTGCTTCCCGCCTGTGGGGAAAACGTTTCTGCCTGTGCCGAAGGTGCTGCCGGTTGTGAAAATTGTACCGCCGGTTACTTCAAAAACGCGTTCAAATTCAATCGGCATATTGTCGAGGCGTGTCGAACCCTCAATTATAAGCGTTCCGCCCGAAACATAAATCTTCGAGTCAAGCCCGTCTCCGCCGGCGTTAATATAAACTTTGCCGCCGGTCTGGCTGTATTTTTCCGTTCTGTCGGCGCCGTCAATGTTAATGCCGTCTTCGCGCGAAGTTATCGAAATTGTTCCGCCCTTGACGTTGACTTCCGCCGCCTCAATTCCCTCTTCGGACTTCGCGACGGTAAGCGTTCCGCCATTCATATTAAATTTGCGCGAAGCGTCAATTCCTGCGCCGTTTGAAGAAAGGGTAAGACTGCCGCTGCCCGAAACGGTGAGGTCGGAGAGCGAATAGATTGCCGAGCTGTCGTCGTCACGGGTAGTGGAGGTTAAAACGCTGTTTGTGTCTTTCGGGAGCTTTATCTCAACGCTTTTTGCGGAGCGTATGCGGAGTGCCGGACCGCGTTCTGAGGTTATATCAACGTCGTCAAGGGTAAGCGTAACCGCTTCGCTCCCTGCGTTAACGATAAGTCTGCCGTTTTTAACCGAGCCTGTTACGGTGTAACTGCCGCCCTTTGTGATGGTTATTTCGGGGTTTGCGGCGGAGAATTCGATTTTGCCTGCTGTCGTTGCTGTCGGGGTTATGTCAGCGGCGTAATCTGCCGCCGAAATTTCTGCAAGGCTTACTTTTTCGGGTCCTGTCGGGTTTATATTATTGCATCCCGCTAAAACCCCCGCCAAAATCACGGAGACAAGGACACTGATAATCTTTTTATTCATGGGCAAAGACCCCCTTTTGCTTAATCATACTATATTATTGTGAAAATTGTGTGTTTTATTATATGGGTAATTGTAAATATTTTATGGGAAAAGTTTTCCCACAGAATGAATGAGCGTTAATATTACCAAAAATGCAAGGTTATAGGCGGCTATAAACAGCACCGACATCTCCCTGCCCTGCCCGAAAATTAACATCGCGAGCATTATTATAAGTCCGATAACCATCGCCGCCATTTGCAGCGTTAAGCCCGAAAGTGCGGCGGCGCGGATCTTTTTCGCGGCGGAAAAAATCGCGCTTATACCGGTAATATTCCCGGTCGAAACTGCGTTCGCGGAGAAGCGCGGCGAATATTCGGTAACTTCGTCGAAAGTCTCGCTGTATCTAAAGGGCAGGATTTTTATGTACTCCGGCGAAATGTCGAACATATCCGAAATCTTGGCAATTGTCAGGACAGAATCGACGGTTCGGAGGATTATGTTAATGTTCTTGCGCTGTAGCTCAAGGAGAGCGTCCGCAATCTCGACATTCGGGATAAGGTCAACGATAAACATTGCGGAAAGTTCCCCCGCGATTGAGAGATAGACTGCCGACTTTTTCCGCCCGGTATATTCGGCTTCCTTCGCCTCGGCAGGAAGTCCGTTTATGCTGTGGTTAATCATCAAAAGGCGGTTCCCTAAAAGCACACGGCGGTTATTTATCCAGCCGCAAAGCCCGAGAGAATCCTCGTAAATGAAGCTTTCGACAGGGTTAAGAAGCTCCGTTTTCCCCCTTATAATGTCGTAAAACATTGTGTCAAGAACGCTTCCGGCTTGATGGGTAAGGCTTGCCGCTTCTACAATTGCCTCGTCAAGGCGGGTGTCGGTGAAAAGCTTAACGCCGAGAAGCCCCACGCTTCCGTGCGGATAGAGGGCTCTTGCGTCGATTACCGCAGCCGAAACGTCGGCGAATTCTTCTACTCCGTCATATCCCGGCATAACAGAGCCGACAAGGCGCAGTTTCGCCGCTTCGCTCGACGACGGCGAGCCGACAATAAAGCTGTTCATAAACCCGCAGGCAACCGCGCAGAAGATAAAGAAAACCGAAATCCCCGCATAAATGCAGTTCCAGCCGATTTCCCCGTAGTTTAAGAAGCCGGTCACAATCCCGAGTACAGCCCCGGCAATCAATACAGCCGGCATTGAAGTCTTCGCAAACCTGTCTGCAACGTCGTTTGCATAGGTTTTTTTAAGGAAATCGGACGCGAATTCCGTCTCTTTATAAGCCGCAAGAACAGGCGTAACGGTGAACATTCCGCGTGTTAGAGAGGCAGCAGTCTCGTTATCGTCAACGGTAAAGACGGCGTATTTGTTCTTCGCGCCGGAAAAAATCTTGAAGTTTTTCAGTGCCTTAGAAGAAAGCAAGATTTTCCCGCAAGCGTTAAAGAACAGCGCGGTTACGGCAATCGGCACCATTATCTGAACGTAACCGAACTTAACGGAATTTACGTCGGCGAACATGACACAGGAAAGCAGAACAGAGCCGCAAAGGAGAAGCGACACCATTGTGTCGGAATCCGGCTTCCCCTCAAGGAGCCTTGAGAAGCCGTTGTTCACGGTCGAAAACGCCGCGCCGCCCGCTATAACGCCCAAGATGCTGTTAATAACGAGGAAGGCTTCGGTGTTTGTGCCCTTGTTCATAAAGAGCGGTGTCTCAACCCCCAAGACGTCGTTAATTCCGGCGGCGGCAAGCCCCAAGACCGCGCAGATGAAAAGCACAAGCGCGGAGATAATATGACCCTTAAGCGTTTTGCGAAGCCCTGCCGCAACCCGCCTTGTGTTGTCGTATGAGTCGAAGTCGGTTGACTTCTGTTCATCGGTTTTTTCCTCGGGGTATTCGTCCTCAGAGCCGACAAGCCGGAACGAATTAACCTTATCGAGACGGCGTTCAGCAAGCTCGCGGAGCTTCGCTTCTTCGGGGTCTTCGGCGATTGTCCCGGTATGGGGAAGCAGCTTTGAGCCGAGTTTGCTCCCGAGGGATAGGTCGGCAATGTTTTTTCGGTACTGGGGTTCGGAGCGGTAATTTTTCGGCGCGTGACGTCTCCCGGCATCGGAATAGAGGTCTGCCTTCGAGACAAGCCCGGCGACGTCGTTCCTGTCGGGGTAGATGTTGCCGTCTGCGTCAGTGGCGGGTTTTGGGGTATTTGGAGTAGTTGCCGCAGATTTTGAGGTATCAGCCGTGGGTTTTTCGTTCCCTGCCGCGCCGCTTGTACCCCTATCCGCGCCGCCTGTTCCCTTGTCCGCCCCCCTCGCCGCTTCGTAAAAAAGTTCTGCGCCGGGGTTGTTGTTGACGAGTTCGGTCGGTATCTCCGACGTCTTCGGTAAAATTTTCGTGAAAAAGCCTGTAATCGCTTTGTGGTAGGTGTTTGAAACGGTATTTAAGAAGCTCGGCTTCTTTTCGGGATATTCGTTTAAGATGTCGGCAAGGGTTTTGCTGTGGGAATGTACTATGCGGTGATCTTCAACCTCGGGTGTGAAAGCCTTTGAGTGGGTTTTATCCCCCTCAATCATAAAGCGGTCGGACTTAAAATAGAGGTTCGCTTCTTCAAGCTTATCGGAGAATGAACGCTCACTGTCATCATTGCTTTTGACGCTTCGCTCCTCGGTGTAATCGAAAAACGCCTCCTGCTTCTTTGAAAAACCCCTCTGCGCTTTTTTTACGTCAACCTTCCTCGGAGTAACCGCAAGGCGTTTCGCCTCCGTCACTTGAAGCTCCTCGGCGGTTTTATATTCAAGGTTCTCGTATTTTTCGCGGAATTCTACAGGGGATAAGTCTGCCGGAGCGGGGTCTGCAATTTCGTCTTTTTGCGGCGTTAAAACTTCCGGCGCGGGCGTTTCCGGCTCGGGCGTTTCAGACGCGTTAAAATCCGTCGAAAACGTTTCCGGCGCGGATTCAAACGGCGCGGGATTTTCCGGCTCGCCGATTATTTCAGATATGTCAACCTTTTTCCCGGAAGGCGCCGTTCCCGAAAATTCTTCTAAAATATCATCAAGGGAGAATTTTTGTTCTTTATCCATAAAAATCCATTCCGATAGTTTTACAGTCCCTGTCTGCGAATTTCGTACATGATAATTCCCGCCGCAACGGAAGCGTTAAGCGAATTAATCTGCCCGAACATCGGGATTTTTAAGAGTCCGTCGCATTTTTTTCTGATAAGCGGCGGAATTCCGCTCCCCTCCGCGCCGATTACGATACAGAGCGAGCCGGAAAGGGAGGTTTTATAAAGGCTTTCGCCGTTCATGTCCGCGCCGTAAACCCATACGCCGTTGTCTTTCAGGGTGTCGATTGCGGATGCCAGATTCCCGACCCTGCATACGGGGAGGACCGCCGCCGCGCCTGCGGAAGTTTTATAGACGGTTGCGTTGACCGAGACGTTTCGCCGCTTCGGGATAATTATTCCCGCCGCACCGACAGCTTCGGCTGTGCGGATAATTGCGCCGAGGTTGTGCGGGTCTTCGATTCCGGCGGCGGCGATGTATAAAGGGTTTTTTGCCGGTATCGCCAACAGCTCGTCAAGTTCGAGGTAATGTGTTTGCGCGGCGGTTGCAATTACGCCTTGGTGCGACATACCGCCGGTCATGTCCGACAGCTTCCGCTCGTCAACCGTCTTAACGGGGATTCCGGCTTCTCTCGCCCTCGCGGCAATTACGCCGAGAATGCCTGTGAGCCCCCTTTCCGACGGGGCAATATACAAAATGTCGATTTCGCGTTCTGCCTTAAGTGCCTCTAAAACCGGGTTTCGCCCGATTATCATGTCGTCTGTGTTTTGTTCCACGTTCGTGTAACTTCCCATATTATTCCTTTAAGCGTAATGTGTTGCGATATAATCCTGCAAGCGCAAAAAACCGTCTTTGTTTAAGCCGCCAGTTTCTGCAAATTCGCTCGCAATCTGCCCGTCATTCCCGGTTATAACGGTTGAAAAATCAAGGTAATAAACACCGTTATCGTTCGCGAATTTCAGAAGCTTTTCGTTAAATGCGTCCGAATTGCTTCCGGGCAGAGCCGATATAAAATAAATCTTAAGCGACTTGTTATTCGACATAAGATCGGCGCAAAAATCCTCTAATTCTTCAGTGTCAGGCTCGGTTTCAGGGTCAAGTAGGATAAAAACCCTCGAGAGTTTTTCTTCCATGACGATGGTTTTTATCGTCTTGTTTTCGTTATCGCGCCGCACAACGAGATTTGAAAGATTCGACGAATTAATCGAAACGTCCGCGATTACCGCGCTGTTCTCCGCAAGGTCGTATTCATAAAGCCCCGAAAGTTTCTCCGAGCCGACAAAGAGGGTATCGGAGCCGAAAGCCTTGTTCATCGGCTTTTTTTCCGGCACAGGATTAACCGCCTCGTTCTTCTTCGTCCCGACAAGAAGCGGCGAGTCGGGCAGCTTATTCCCTGCGCCGTCCGCGTCCTCATTCGCAAAAAGCCCGAACGGCAACACAAGATCGTCGTCATTCTTCATATACATCGCAAACGCCGTGAGGAACGACAGCAGGGCGAATAAAAGTATGAACATAAACCGATATCTAAGCTTCTTAACTCGCTTCTTTCCGTTATTCTCAACAGTCATATGTAAAATTCCTTATTTTTATTTATTATATTATAGCATAGTTCTTTAGAAAAATCAATGTTTTTCTTGCATTTATTTAACTTTAATAATTTTTATAAAAAAACGTAAACTAATTTTGCAAACAAGTAAATATTGTAATCAAAATGTAATGTGAACGTGAAAAAAGAAACGCTTTTTATGCAACATAACTAAATTTTCGCCTAAATTTTCGTAAATTTTAATGTAAATTTAATCCTTGTTATTTTTCGCTTAATTTGATATAATAAACACAGATAACCCACTAAAATTATTTTATTTATAAATTTCGGAGGAAAAAATGAAAACCAAAAGAATTTTAGCAGCTTTAGCAGCAGTTGTTGCCGCTCTTTCTCTTTCCGTAACCGCTAACGCGGCAGGCGCAGAAGCAGATGACGCGATTCTTCCCGAAGAACCCGTTGCAGAAGAAACCGAAGCTCCCGAGACTCTCCCCGCTGAAGTTGAAACTGAAGCTCCCGAAACAGAAGCTCCTGTTGCTCCCGCTCCTAACCCGACCACAGGTAATACTCCCATCGCTCTCGCAGTTGTTCCTGTAGCTCTCGCTGCAGCTGCTATTGTAGCTAAGAAAGCAAGAAAGTAATCGCAGAAGACAGAAGCGAGATGACAGAAAACAGAATTAAACTGAGCGGAAACGCTTAGGTCTATTAAATGTTGTCTGCTAAGCCGTCCTTTATGGGCGGCTTTTAGTTTGCTTTGCAAACTCGCTTTCTATTTGTTTACAAAAAGTTCACATAATATCTCTTGCGAATTCATATTAATATGATATCATTATAATATCAAAAATAAATCAAACCTTTGGAGGTTATATATGGAAAGCCAAGTTAACAACATAGACATTGTAAAGGAACATATCGCAAAGCACAGCAACGGTTTTGCCGCGCTTGTTCTCATAACGCTTTTGCTTCTCGGGTCAATCGCACTCTTTTTCACGGGGAATATCCTGCTCGGGATCCTCGGCGGCATACTCATTGTCGTTTCGTTCATTCTCTACGGCGGCTTAAAGGTTCTTTCGCCGAACGAAGCATACGTTTTTACCTGCTTCGGGAAATATGTCGGGACACTCAAAACCGACGGCTTCTACTTCGTAAACCCTTTCTATGTGGGCTTTAACCCCGAAAACTTAGCCGTTAAAAAGATTTCAACGAAGGTTCGCAGTCACAAAAACGAAAAACAAAAGGTGAACGATGAACTCGGAAACCCCATCGAAATCGGCGCGAACGTCTTCTGGCACGTGACCGACCTCACCAAAGCCGTCTTCAATGTCGAAAACTACCGCACCTTCCTTTCTATGCAGTCCGACGCGATTTTGCGTTCTGTTGCGAGAGCTCACCCTTACGATGCGGCGGACAGCACAGCGGGCGCGGATGCCGATGAAATGACGCTTCGCGGCTCTTCACAGGCGGTTGCGGAAGAACTTAAGCGTATGTTACAGGAAAAAGTTGCCGTTGCCGGTCTCGAAATAACCGAAGTGCGGATTACAGACCTCGCCTACGCTCCCGAAATCGCCGCCGCCATGCTTCAACGTCAGCAAGCCGCCGCAATAATCGCCGCTCGCCAAAAAATCGTCGAGGGTGCAGTCGGCATGGTTGAAATGGCTCTCTCACAGCTTTCCGACAAAAATATCGTCGAACTCGACCCCGAACGCAAAGCCCAGATGGTATCAAACCTCCTCGTCGTACTCTGCGGCAACAAGGACGCTCAACCGATTGTTAACAGCGGTTCGATATATTAAAGGATAATTTTATGCGAAGAGTTTTAAGCGCAATTCACCTCGCCGCCGCCCTTGGGATAACCGTTTACGGGATTTTATGCAAGCTTTTTACCGGGGAGACCGAAGCCGCTATCGGTGCTGTTATTATCGCTTGGATGAATATCTCAATGATGTTCTTGATATGGGGTTTTTACCGGCATATCGAAAAGCAGGAAGATTACAGCTGGATTAACGGCTTCGACACCGGGAAGCCGTTTAACAAAGATATAATTAACCTCATGCTCGAAAAAATCATCGACTGTACCGTTATTTCGCTGACAGGATGGACGGTGTCGGTTGTTCCGCTTCTGTTTATATATGACAAAACAATCGGCGGGCTGTATCTCACATTCGACTGCATTGCGGCTTGTGCCGTGTGGGTGCCGTGGCTGATTATAATTGCCGTAAAATACCAAAAGTTATCGCGAACCGTTACAAAGGACTAATTCTATGGAAGAAACCAAAAACAAAAAACAGCTTCTGCTGCGCCTCTCCCCACAGCTTTGGGAGAAGCTTGCGAAATGGGCGGAGGACGACTTCCGCTCCATAAACGGGCAGATTGAATATATCCTCCACGAGGCTGTTAAAAAACATTTTAAGGAGGTGGAATGATGAATTTAGAAGAACGTTTTGTTAAAAAAACCAAGAAGCCTATCGGCATGGGTGCATTATCGGCAATGGATATTATTGTTGATAATGAAACAGGCGTAAACTATATGTTTTACGTTTACGGCAACACAAGCGGATTAACCGTTATCGTTGACAAAAACGGCAAACCATACATTTCAGATTAAGGAGCAGAGCTTTTGAAACTTTACATGAAGCAAAAAGTCTTCTCTTGGCGCGACAAATTCTCCGTCTTCGACGAAAACCAGACCGAGCGTTTTTACGCCGAGGGCGAAATCTTCACATGGGGGCGGAAGCTTCACCTCTTCGACAGTACAGGGCGTGAAGCCGCCTTCATAAAGCAGAAGCTCCTGACGTTTCTGCCGCGTTACATAATAGAAATCGACGGGAATTCATACACCTTAGTCAAGGAATTCACCTTCTTTAAGCAGAGCTTCCATGTTGAAAACTGCGATTGGACAATCGAAGGCGATTTTTGGGCGCACGAATACTGCATCAGAGACCGCGAAGACGTTATCCTGAGCATTTCAAAACACTGGTTCACATGGGGCGACAGCTACGAACTCGACATTCCCGACAGCAAAAATGTAACCTTAGCCTTGGCAGTAGCCTTAGCGATAGACTGCATGAGTGCCGACCAACAACAAACCGCCGCTTCTTCCGCAAGCAATTAAATTGTAAATTTTTAATGAACGGCATTGACATTTCCATTAAACTATGCTAAACTATATAACGATATGTATTCTTAAGACAGTAAGTGCGGATTTTTCCTGTAAATCTTACCGAGGAAGTCAGTTTTAATTGCTTAACTGTGCCTTGTCTTGAAATACAGACAAGGTTTTTAATTTAATCAAGGCAGGTGAAAAAGTAAAATGGCAAGTCAAAGCATTTTAGAAGGCAAGAAGGCTCGCGTGACCGAGCTTGCGAATTCTATCAAGAGTGCAACTGCCGGGGTTATCGTTGACTATAAGGGTATTAACGTTGCCGACGACACCGCGCTTCGTAAAGAGCTTCGCACTGAGGGGATTTCTTACTTCGTTGAGAAGAACTCAATCCTCCGCAGGGCGTTCGCGGAAGCGGGTTTAACTATCCCCGAAGACGTCTTAAAAGGCTCGTCCGCTCTCGCGCTGACAAATTCCGACCAGACCGCTCCGGCGCGTATTCTCGGCAGTTTCTCCGAGAAGCCCGCGAACGTTAAGGCAGACATCTTTAAGCTCAAAGCCGGCTTTATCGACGCCGACATCTATGATACCGTAGGCGTTAACAAGCTCTCGAAGATTCCCTCAAAGGAAGTCCTTCTTTCCCAGCTCGTCGGTTCCCTCCAAGGTCCTATGCAAAAACTCGCGGCAACCTTACAGGCTCTTGTGGACAAGAAAAACGAGGAGACCGCAGCGTAACCCCCCGACCGACCACCATCACTACTATCGCGCTGTTTGCGCTTAAAAAAGGAGTTTGAATAATCATGGCATCTGAAAAAATTACACAAATGATTGATGATATCAAGGCAATGTCCGTTTTAGAGCTTTCCGACCTCGTAACCGCTATCCAAGACGAATTCGGCGTAACCGCTGTTATCGCTGCTGCGGGCGGCGGTGCTGCTGCTCCCGTTGCTGAAGAAAAGACCGAATTTAACGTTTGTCTCAAATCTTTCGGCGACAAGAAAATGGACATCATCAAGGCTGTTAAAGACCTCTTCGGACTCTCCCTCAAGGAAGCTAAGGAAGCTGTCGAAGCCGCTCCGAAGGTTCTCAAGGAAGCTGTTGCTAAGGCTGATGCAGAAGAACTCAAGAAGAAACTCGAAGAAAAAGGCGCAACAATCGAGCTTCAATAAGTTTTGCGAAAATTTTATGCGAAATCCCCCTCACAAGGGGCTTTTCGTGTTAGGTTAGCTTGTTATGAACAGTTACACTACCGCCGCCGAACATTTTAACACAACATTTACCGAACGCCGCTCCGAATTTATCTCCGACATAGCCTCCGCAGAATCCGTCGAAGCGGCGGTTGCTTTCATTGAACAGATAAAATCCGCGCATAAAAAAGCCTCCCACGTTGTTTACGCCTACAACATACGGGGGAACTACGCGAAGTTTTCCGACGCGGGCGAGCCTTCCGGTACTGCCGGGAAGCCTGTTTTCGATGTGCTTGTTGAAAACAACCTAACCGACGTTGTCTTAACCGTGACAAGGTATTTCGGCGGGGTTCTCCTTGGCGCGGGCGGGCTAACGAGGGCGTATGCGAGGGCGGCGGCGGACGCCTGCAAGAGGGTAAAACGCCGGGAATTTGTCCCCGCAGTGCCTGTTGAAGTTACCCTGCCTTATAACCTTTACGGGAAGGTCAACCTTAGTCTTGCCGCAAATCAGGCTGTGCGAATGTTCGAGCCGCTTTTTACCGATAATGTTACCGTGAAATTTAATGTGCTAACCGAAAAACTTGCAGAAACTTTGTCGAATATAACCGAAATTACAAACGGGCAATGTAAATTTGTAGAATATGACGAAATTTACGCCGATTTTGCTTAAAATTTCAGATATATTCACAAAGGAATTTCACCTCATTATATTGTATAATTAGTTATACGTAAAATTTGTCGAAAGACCGGAAAATTTATGAGAGAACATTCCGAAATAACCGAAATCGGCATACTCTGCAAAAGCGCGGCTCTTGCACGCGACGCGAGGCGGGCGAAGCCGGAGGAACGCTGCCCGATTCGCACCGAATACCAGCGCGACCGCGACCGCATAATCCACTCGAACGCCTTTCGCCGCCTTAAGGGGAAGACGCAGGTTTTTCTTGCGCCGATCGGGGATCATTACCGAAACCGCCTTACGCACACCCTCGAAGTTTCGCAGATTGCGCGGACTGCCGCGAGGGCGTTGCGGCTTAACGAAGACCTGACCGAGGCGATTGCGCTTGCCCACGATCTCGGGCATACGCCTTTCGGACATTCCGGCGAACACGTCCTTAACGACATTAGCTCGAGCGGTTTTTGCCACTATATTCAGAGCGTGCGGGTTGCAGAATACATTGAAAAAAGCGGGATTGGCTTAAATCTCACGCTTGAAGTTAAAAACGGCATTGCAACACATTCCGGGAAGACGCCGCTGCCCCGCACGAAAGAGGGACAGGTTGTGAGGCTTTGCGATAAGATTGCGTACATAAATCATGATATTGAAGATGCTGTGCGGGCGGGAGTGCTTTTCGAGAAGGATCTGCCCTCCGACACGGTAAAAATCCTCGGGAAGACGAAGTCGGCGCGGATTACGACGATGGTTTCTTCGATTGTCGAAAACGGCGTTGATGAAATTAAGATGTCTCCCGAGATAAAGTCAGCCCACGACAGGCTTCGCACCTTCCTTTTCGACAGCGTTTATGAAAATTCCGCCGCGAAAACCGAAGAAACAAAGGCGAAAGCCCTCGTCGAGACCCTCTTTAACCACTACATGAAGCACCCCGAAGACATGACCCCCGAATACATTATAATAGCCGAGACGCGCGGCATTGAACGCGCCGTAATAGACTACATAAGCGGCATGACCGACCGCTACGCCATGGACAGCTTCAATAACCTTTTTGTGCCTCGAGTTTGGGCGGTAGAATGACAGAGGACAGAGGCGAGAGGACAGAGGACAGATAAACGAGAGGACAAAGGACAGGGACTAAATAAATTAACAGGAGTTATCTTGTGAGTGTTGAAGCGATTATTGCCATTGTTTTTGGAGTAATAAGTGTGTCAGTGATGATACTAACTTGGTTATTTCCAGACCCACTAAGAAAAAATAAAGCCTCAACTGAGCAACCTAACGGTACGAAATCCACACAATCTTCAAAACAAAATAATTTAAATGGCGATAATTCGGAGACAATAACGGAAGAAAAAAAATCAAACATAAAATATAAAATAAAGTACCTTTTGGAAAGCTCGAAACCAATCACGCGGATATTCTTTATCTTGACAATACTTGTTCTTGTGTTCTTTTCATTTTTAATTATTAAGGGTAATTATATTCCTACAGAAGGAATAAATGTGATAATAACTGTTAGCTCAATATTATTCAGTATTGCCTTTATATCAAGTATTATCACTGGTTTTTACCTGTTCTCAGGAAATAAAAAGCATCAAGACAATAAAACAATCCTAAAGCTGTTTATCACTTTTATAGTGTTAGCAGTAGTTGGGCTTGTAATATTTTGTGTGGCACTATTTAGTAATGGAAAGGCAAATATCCCTGAGCCTAATAAAAACGATGCAAAACAAGCTTCATCAACACATGAAGGAATAGAAATTATACGAAAAACGCAGAACGAAGGGGATACAAAGACTCTTTATACTAATTCTATATTCGCTTTCTTAAATAAAGAAACTGTTTTAGGAAATCTTTTTGCCATAACAGTAAAAGACTCGCAGTCTGATTATTTCATGACTACGTTTAAAACTCTTGCAGACATTAGTAAAAATCCGGATTTGATTGTAAGATTGAACGTTAAAGACGGCGAAGATATATATAAAAATGAATTATATGTTGTTGCCGCTTCGCCATACTATAATTTAGCGATTATTAAAATTGATGACAGCTCTGATAAAAAGGTTAATGTCACACCTTTACCTATTTCTGATAATGAATATGCAACTAAGATGAATGTTACACTAAGTGGTTATACATTAGACAGCACCTTTAACGATATAGAAAATGTTTCTGGTACTATCGAAGAAGAGGATAGTCGTGGTTTTAAAACAGATCCTTACGAATCTTTATTTAGTGAAAATGAAAGCCTTTTAGGCGGGGCTGCTGTTTTAAGTGCAAATGGAAAAGTAGTGGCTGTAAATACCGGGTTTTATAAAAATAACAAATCTGTATTAATACCTTTATCATCAATAAAAAATTTTCTTTCGACAATGAATCTTGCTAAAGGGTTTAAGCTTGACGAATTCCACGAACATTTTATTTATGATTATTATAACAGCCAATCAACCAATGACGTAATTTTTAGTGATCAGAATATTATATTAAACAGTGATCTTGATAACGAGTATAACTTTTCTATAATTGATCCTTTATCAAAACGTCATATTACATCAATTGATAGGACACCGAATGAATTCTATATTAACAGTTGGTCTGAAGACTCACTCTTTACAAAAGTTGTACAAGACGGGGTATTGAACTATCAATTCGGAAAAATTAATGATTCTAACATAGTTGATCAGACAATAAATTATTTTAATTATAGTGACAGAAAATCATCAATATATGGATCCACGACAACAATCACATACTTTAAATCGTCAAATGAGCAAGACGACAACCACAAACTGGCAATATATTACACCGTGTATGACGGCATAGAGGTCGCAAAAAATTATATACAAATCATCAAGAAAGATACTCAACCGACTACAATTGACAGGAACAATTATAATGTATTGGATTCATTAGACAACGACAATTATACAATTACTTACGATCCGGATATTGGACAATTGAAATTAATCGACAAGGATAATAATATAACAGCATACGTAAATGATAACTTGTCTTATGGTATTTATGATGAGTCTTATCGCGGCGAATACAATAATACCGATAATACCGCTTTCATAAAAGAGGGCGATGGCAGCAACGAAAATGATATACGTGCGGATTTTAGTATTAACAACAACCGGAATTTTCTTGTTAAGGTAAGTTACCCAAAAAACGAGAGCTGTTACGGAGAGATAGAATTTTTTGATAATAGTGAAGTTAGCAATATAACTCTATACGGTGAAAATTCAAACAATGAAACACACAAAGCCGAAAATTATTCTATTTCGCTAATGAACGATGGTGATATGGCTATATACAAAAAAGCAATGTCAGAATGTGTATATTTTGACAAAGAAAAAGAATTTATCTATGTTGGAGAAGCTATTGGGAATAAGCTTATGACAGGCAGGGGTATAAAGATAAGTAACCGTAATTTCTTAATCGGTCGATTTTCAAATGGCGAATTAAAAAGTGACCTATACCCATTTGCTTTAGAATGGCGTTCCATTCCAGAATCCCCTAATATTACTGACGATATATCAAAATAATTTTATTGTGACCGTATACCGTACATTAGCAACTGTCCCCGGAGAAAAACAATGTCAATCCCAAAACATTTCATAGAAGAACTCAAACTCCGTGTACCGATTGAGAGCGTTATCGGCTCTCATGTGGACTTAAAACGTGCCGGGAAGAACATGATCGGGCTTTGCCCCTTTCATTCCGAACGCACACCCTCCTTTTCCGTCAACACGGCAGAGCAGTATTACCACTGCTTCGGCTGCAACGAGGGCGGGGACGTTATTACCTTTGTCATGAACTACGAGCGGCTCGAATATATCGAGGCGATAAGGTTATTAGCCGAACGCGCCGGGCTTTCAATCCCCGAGTCAGACGGGCGTGAGGAGCAGTTCGCGAAACTTAAATCGCGCATTCTGTCCGCGAATCGGGACGCCGCGAAATTCTTCCACAGCTGCCTTAATAATAACGCCGAAAAGGCGGCGCGTTACCTCGACCTGCGCGGGCTGTCAAAAAATACCGTCATGCATTACGGCATCGGCTATGCGCGAGCCGGCTGGGACAGCCTCACAAAGCACCTCACCGAATTAGGCTACACCGAATATGAACTCCGCGAGGCAAGGCTTGCGACCGGCAAAGACAACCGCCTCTTCGACTTTTTCCGCGATAGGATAATGTTCCCGATAATCGACCTTCGCGGGAATGTTATCGGTTTCGGCGGGCGGACAATTGACGGGGACGGTCCAAAGTACATTAACACGCCCGAAAATCCCGTCTTCCATAAGGGCAGAAACCTCTTTTCGCTCCAGTTTGCGAAGAAAACTAACGCCGAAAGTTACATTTTATGCGAAGGCTACATGGACGTAATTGCGCTTGCGCAGGGCGGTTTCGAGAACGCCGTCGCAACCCTCGGAACAGCGTTAACCGCCGAACAGGCAAGGCTTCTCGCCGCCTACACGAAGGAAGTTTTCATCTCGTACGACTCGGACGAGGCGGGGCGGAAAGCCGCTTCGAGGGCGATTAACCTCCTTTCGGAAGCGGGGCTTCGCACCAAAATTTTAGAGATAAAGGACGCGAAAGACCCGGACGAATACATCAAGAAATTCGGCGCAGACCGGTTTCGGAATATGTTAAACAAGTCCGGCACAGCTACCGATTTTCAGCTTTCAAAGGCGGAGGAGGGGCTTGACCTTAATGACAGCACCGACAAGGTAACGTATCTTGACCGCGCCGCGAAGATTATTGCGGAACTCCCCGAAAAGCACCGCATAATCTACAGCTCGGAGCTTGCCGACAGGCTTCGTATCCCGATTGAACAGGTGCGAAACATCGTCGAGGGTTACGCCGGGGGGAATAAGAAGCGGGCAGAGACGGAGCGTTGGCAGGCAACCCTGCGGCAGACGTTACAGTCCGACAAGGAGGAGACAAAACGCGCGAGGGCGGAACGCAGACTGTGGGCGTATCTTCATAAAAACCCCGAAGTCGGGCGGTTTATCGCAGAAACCCTTTCGGAAGACTCGTTTACGCTGGAAATATCCCGCTATATTTACAATTTATTAACAAAATGTTTAGATGAAAATGTAGAATTCCATATTTTGAGTGAATGTGACCCTGCACAGCAGGGAAAGATAACAGAAATAATGGAAATTGCTAACAGGTTTACGATAACGGAAGCGGAATTTTTGGGCAGTGTGAAGGTTATATCAGAGCGGCAAAAATCAGCGGCAGAGATGACAAACGATGAATTTAAGGATTTATTTAATTTTAATAAAAAATAGAAAGAATGTAATATGATGGCTGAAAAGATATCTATTGATTCCCTGATTGAGCAGGGGAAGATGGCGGGGAAGCTGTCCGGGAAGGACATAACGGACGCGCTTGAGGATCTTGAGTTTGACGTTGAGCAGATGGAAAGTTTTTACGACAGATGCGCGGCGAATAACATTGAGATAACGGACGATCTTGCGTTTGATGATGACTTGGGCTTGCCGCTTGAGAGTGCGTTGCCGGAGGACATTGACCTTTCGCTTGCGGCGGACGGGGTTTCGATCGACGACCCTGTAAAGATTTACCTTAAGGAGATCGGGACCGTTCCGCTACTCACGCCGGAGGAGGAGATTGAGCTTTCGGAGCGTATGGCGAAGGGCGACATTAAGGCGCGGAAGAGGCTCGCGGAAGCGAACCTCAGGCTTGTTGTGTCGATTGCGAAGCGTTATGTCGGGCGTGGAATGCAGTTTTTGGACCTTATCCAAGAGGGCAACCTCGGGCTTATTAAGGCGGTTGAAAAGTTCGACCACACGAAGGGTTTTAAGTTTTCGACCTACGCGACGTGGTGGATTAGACAGGCGATAACCCGCGCAATCGCCGACCAAGCGCGGACGATTCGTATACCTGTTCACATGGTTGAAACAATTACGCGGGTTAAGAAGGCATCTTCGCAGCTTCTCCACAAAAACGGGCGTGACGCGACGCCGGAGGAGATTGCGGAGCTTACCGATATGCCGATTGAGCGTGTCCGCGAGATTATGCGGATTGCGCAAGACCCTGTGTCGCTCGAGACGCCGATCGGCGAGGAGGAAGATTCGCACCTCGGCGACTTTATCCCCGACGACGATGCACCGGCACCGGCAGATGCGGCGTCGCTGATCCTCCTAAAAGAGCAGTTGGGCGAGGTTCTCCATACCCTCACCGACCGCGAGGAAAAGGTTTTGCGCCTCAGGTTCGGGCTTGAAGACGGGCGTTCGAGAACTCTTGAAGAAGTCGGGAAAGAATTCCGCGTAACCCGCGAGCGTATCCGTCAGATTGAGGCAAAGGCACTCCGAAAGCTCCGGCACCCGAGCCGCTCGAAGCGCGTTAAGGATTATTTAGAATAAGGAAACGAAAATATGAAATTATTGGTAACAGGCGGCGGCGGCAGAGAACACGCGATTATAAAGCGTTTGGGGAAAGAACACGAGATTTTTTCCGCACCCGGCAACGGCGGAATAGCCGCAGACGCGACGATTTTTCCCGAAATAAAGGCGACGGACGTTGACGGACAGGCGAAGCTTGCGAAAAGTCTCGGCGCGGAGCTTGTTGTAATCGGTCCTGATGATGCGCTTGCCCTCGGGCTTTCGGACAAGCTTCTCGATGCCGGCATACCGGCTTTCGGTCCGAGTCAAAACGCGGCAAGGCTCGAGTCAAGCAAGGTTTTTTCAAAAGACTTAATGAAAAAGTACAATATTCCCACCGCTGAATATACAGTTTTCGACAATGCAAACGCCGCAAGAAGTTACATAGAAACCCTCGAAAAATTCCCGACGGTAATCAAGGCGGACGGCCTCGCCCTCGGAAAAGGCGTAATTATCGCGGAAGACAGGGCGGCGGCGTTGTCGGCAATATCCGAAATAATGGAAGACGGGAAGTTCGGCGACAGCGGCAATAGGGTCGTTATCGAGGAATTTTTAAGCGGACCTGAAATCTCAGTTTTCGTTATAACAGACGGTATAAACACGGTCGAGCTTTCCTCCGCAATGGACCACAAACGCGCCGGAGACAACGACACAGGCTCAAACACCGGCGGTATGGGTACAATTGCCCCGAATCCGTTTTATACAGAAAGTATAAATAAAGAGACAAACGAGCGTATAATAAAGCCGACAATAACGGCAATGCGTGCGGAGGGCTGTCCGTTTTCGGGCGTGATCTTCTTCGGGCTTATGGCGACAGCTGACGGCGTAAAGGTTATCGAGTATAACAGCCGTTTCGGCGACCCGGAAGCTCAGGTTATACTGCCGCTGCTTGCCGGCGATTTCGCGGAACTTTTAGAAAAAACTGCTCATGGTAAGCTTGCGGGTTATACTTGCGGTAATAATGATGGTAATTATACCGCCTGTGTAGTTGTCGCAAGCGGCGGTTATCCCGAAAAATACGAGACCGGGAAGCTTATTTCCGGGCTTAACACTAAGGGACAGCTTGACGAAATGCCCGATGTAATGGTTTTCCACGCCGGAACGAAATTCCAAGAAGCGGACGGGAAATACTATACCGCCGGCGGGCGTGTTTTGGGCATTACCGCGAAGGCAGAAACCCTCAAAGCCGCGATTGACAGAGCGTACGAAGCTGTCGGGAAAATCTCGTTCGAGGGTATGCAGTATCGGAAGGACATCGGGAAGAAAGCACTTTTAGGAAATAATTAGTGTAAAGGCATTGCCCTTGACTGGGAATTGCGGCAGTTAACCCTGTGGGAAATGAACAGCGGCGGCGTTGCCCTTGACTGGAATTGCAGCAGTTAACCCTCTCGGAAATGAATAATATTTTATCCCCTTACATATTTTTCAGTAAGGGGAATTTTTATATGAGAAGAAGAAAAAATACGCTCCGCCAAGCGGGGATTTATCTGCTTTTGCTTATAGTCTCGCCGTTTGTCTGCGCGGCGGTCGTAAAAACTGTACGCGAACCGTTAGGGCTTATCTATCCCGAGCCGCCGGTTACAGAGGCGTTTACGGCTACAACCGAAGTAATATCTCCCGCAAAAAATACTTTCCGTATAATTACAGACGACAGCTTTATAAAATCAGACGGCGGCTTGCATATCCCCTCTTCGCATGACGAAGATATTGTTTTTACCCCCGACAAACCCGAAAGCCCGCCGGAGACAGATACCGCTTATCCCGGCACGGACGGCACGGTTGATATTGTCACTTACGGGAAGATGAGCGGCAGCTCTTACATAGACATAGGCGGCGGCCAGATTCGGAACATGACCGACCTCTCCCCCGAAACCCTGACGGACACGGTGACAGAGATTGCTTATGCTCCATTTTTGCGCGACGGCACCCCCGAAATTCTTATCTATCACACCCACGCAACCGAAAGCTATCTGCCCGTTGCGGCGCCAGTTTACGACACAAATTTTCCATTCCGAAGCACCGACCGAAGTATAAATATGGTAGCCGTTGGCAATGCTATAACAGAGGAACTTGAAGCGGCGGGCTTCGGCGTAATCCACGACACATCCCTTTACGATGAAGAAAGCTACAACGGCTCTTACGAAGCCTCCCGTGCCGGTGTCAAGCGGATTTTAGCCGAAAATCCCGGCATAAAGGTTGTCCTTGACGTTCACAGAGACGCCCTCCAAAAATCCGACACCGAAATCGTCGCCCCTGTCGCAACAATAAACGGCATTGACGCCGCGCAGATTATGATCGTTTCAAACTGCACCTCAGACAGCCTAAAGTACCCCATCCCCGATTATATGGAAAACCTAAATCTCGCAGTGCAGATTAACTCATCGGCAGAAGCTCTTTACCCCGGCTTAATGCGCCCGATCCTCTTCGATTACAGGCAGTATAACCAAGACCTCTCACCCGGCGCGTTACTAATAGAAGTCGGCGGTCACGGGAATTCATTAGGGCAGGCAATTTATGCAGGAAAACTTTTCGGGCAATCTCTCGCGAAGGCATTAAAATAATGAAGTTGTTTATATTTTTCAGGCGTTATTTCCATGTTGACGGGTCAAGGCGCGAAAAATTATTCTGCAAGTTAACCCTTGCTTTGTCGGGGATTATACTTACAGTATTATGCCTTGCCGGTTATGCAGTTGTGTATGCAAGATGTTATGATATTATGAACGACACGCCGCTGACGATAATTGATTATAACGAAGAAGAAACTGTTTTAACATTTTTAGGTACGAGGTACAAGTTTTAAAAGCGCGAAAAAAATGCCCGAAATAAATCGGGCATTTTTTGAAACAAATTTGCAACAAACTGTTTCTGCGGCTTATTATTGGAGAAGCTGGAGAACGCCCTGCGGGATCTGATTCGCTTGTGCGAGCATGGACTGCGAAGCGTTCGTGAGGATCTGAGCCTTGGAGAGCTCGATGATCTGATCGGCAATGTTAGTATCACGAATACGGGATTCTGCACCCATGATGTTTTCGTTAGTAACATTGAGGTTGTTGATCTTGTGGTTGAGACGGTTATCCATAGCACCGAGCTGCGCTCTGACAAGAGAAGTCTTGTTGATAGCGTGGTCGATCTTGTCTATGGTGATGTTGGCGTTGAGCTGGGTCGAAAGGTTAACTTCCGAAGTAGCCCAAAGTCCTAAGCCTGTAGCGGAAACGTCCATATCAGCGGTTAACGAGCCGATACCTTGAGTTTTCGCCGAAGCTGCAGAACCGAAGGTGATACCTGCGCCCCATGCGCCGCCCGTGTTACCGGATGCATTAAAAAGGGTCGTGTATACGGTATCATATTTGAAGTCGTAGTTCTTAAGGTCCTTGGTTCTTGCGCCGACTTGGAAGCTTACAGATGTTACGAGGTTAAGGCCGGTTGTACCAACACGGGTACTTTGGCTGTTAACTTCGGAAGTATCTGTTAAAGCTGTGCCGTTTGTAAGGATGGAAACGCCGTTGTAGTCGGTTGCGGAGATGTCGTTGAGTTCCTTTGTGAGCTGTTCGTACTCAAGTTCGATTGCGGCACGGTCTGTCTCGTTAGAGTAGATACCGTTGGCAGATTGAGTAGCAAGGGTTTTCATTCTGTTGAGGATCGCATGGGTCTCAGTGAGCGCACCTTCAAAGGTTTGGATCATTGAGATGCCGTCTTCAGCATTCGCAACAGCCTGAGTTAAGCCTGCGGATTGAGCTCTCATCTTCTCGGAAACTGCGAGGCCGGCTGCGTTATCGCCTGCACGGTTGATCTTTAAGCCCGAGGATAATTTCTCAATTGCGCTTGCTGTCATCTTGGTGTTCTTGTTGTAAAAGCCTCTTGCGTTCTCCGCGGTCATATTGTGATATACTACCATAATAATACCTCCTGTATTATTGTAAAAATATTAATCCGACTCATTCGGATAGACCGTCGCGTTCCTGTTTACGCCGGCAGGTTAGCTCATCACATATTATTCGAGCCGCATATTCGCCTAATATGTAACTTCTGCTGTGTCTCCCGCTTTAACATTCCCGTTTCAGGTGCTTGTAATGTTATATCGGACATCTTCGCCGAAACTTAAATTTTTTATTGTTAATTTTAAGTTAACTTAATGTGAATAAAATAATAATTTTCGCACTTACTATTGACAAAAGAAATGTCAGATGGTATAATGTGTTTAGCAGTTAGCATATGCTAACTGCTAAATCAAGGCAAAGGTGAGCTTTTATTATGAAAACACTTGACGGGGTTAGGGTCGGGAAAAGGGCGGCTGTAACGAAGATTTTGGGGGAAGGTGCCTTAAAGCGGCATATCCTCGACATGGGGATAACCAAAGGCACGGTTATCGAAGTCAGGAAGGCTGCCCCGTTCGGCGACCCGATACAGGTTAACGTCCGCGGGTTTGAACTGATGCTCAGAAAAGAAGATGCGAAGATTATAGCGGTAGAAATGGTGTAAATATGAATGTGTCTATAGCTTTAGCCGGCAATCCAAACAGCGGGAAGACTACTGTTTTTAATGCGCTTACCGGCGGCGATCAATATGTCGGGAACTGGGCGGGGGTTACGGTTGAGAAGAAGACCGGGCATCTTAAGACTGACAAGGCAGTCCATATAACCGATCTGCCGGGGATTTATGCGCTTTCGCCCTACAGCCCGGAGGAGATTGTCTCGCACGATTTCCTTATGGGGAAGAGCGGCGAAAAGCCGGATGTTATCCTTGATATTGTTGACGCTTCAAATATCGAGCGAAACCTTTATCTCACGACACAGCTTGCGCAGACGGGTATTCCGATTATCCTTGTCCTTAATATGATGGACCTTGTTAACAGGCACGGGGATAAGCTTGATGCCGCAAAGCTCGGCGAAGCTCTCGGCGTTCCGATTTTTGAGGCTTCCGCCCTGCACGAACAGGGGCTTGCGGAGGCGGCGAAGAGGGCTGTCGAGATCGGGAGCGTTTCTCACAAGCCTTATCACGAGCGTATTCATGTTGAATTTTCGGAGACCACCGCGAAGGCACTCGAGGCGATAAAGGCGGTTGCGGGGGCGAATATGCCGAAAACCCGCCCCGCAATACATTTTGCGATTGACCTTTTTGAACGGACGGCCTCTGCCCAATCGGAGCTTGGCTTGTCGGGATTACAGATGGAGTCGATCGAGAAGATTATCTCCGACGCGGAAAAAGCCCTCGGCGACGACAGCGAGTCAATTATCGCGAAGGAACGCTACGATTATATCGCGAAAGTTTTGTCAACCTGTTACCAAAAGAGCGACAGGGAGAGCTTCTCCGATAAAATCGACCGCTTTGTCACGAACAAATACCTTGCCATCCCGATTTTTGCGGTTGTAATGTTTTTGGTATACTATATATCTGTCGCAACAATCGGCGCAATCGGGACGAATTGGGTTAACGACGTTCTGTTCGGGGAATGGGTTCCCGCCGCCGTCGGGGACGCCCTTACAGCCGTTTCCGCCGCGCCGTGGTTACATTCGCTTATCGTTGACGGAATAATCGCGGGGGTCGGGGCTGTGCTTGGGTTTTTGCCGCAGATGGCGGTGCTGTTTTTGCTGCTGTCGCTCCTTGAAGACTGCGGTTATATGTCGCGGATTGCCTTTATTTTAGATAGAGTTTTCCGAAAATTCGGGCTGTCGGGGAAGTCGTTTATACCGTTTCTTGTAAGCACCGGCTGCGGCGTTCCGGGGATAATGGCGGCACGTCCGATTGAAGACGAGAGCCAACGTCGTATAACCATAATCAGCACAACCTTCATGCCCTGTTCGGCGAAGCTCCCGATTATCGCGATGATTGCGGGGGGGCTTTTCGGGAACTCCGCGTGGGTTGCGTTCTCCGCCTATCTTGCGGGGATTGCGGCGATAATCCTCTCGGGGCTTATCCTAAAAGGCTTTAAGAAGCTTAAGGTTTCGGAAATGCCGTTTGTAATGGAACTCCCCTCTTATCATGCGCCGCGCCTAAAAAACATCTTCCGCCATACGTGGAACCAGCTTAAGGCGTTCATCATCAAAGCCGGTACAATTATATTCGCGGCTTCGGTGTTAATATGGCTTCTCTCGAACTTCGGATTCAATGACGGAAGCTTCGGCATGGTCGATTCCGAACACTCAATTCTCTCCTATATCGGGCGGGTTGTAGCTCCGCTTTTTATACCGCTCGGCTTCGGCACGTGGCAGATGGCTGTCGCGTCGATTACGGGGATTGCCGCGAAAGAAAATGTTGTCTCGACATTGTCGGTGCTTTTTTCAGCCGGGCAAGGGGGCATCGACACGATTCTATCCTCTCACCTCACCGCCCCCGCCGCCTACAGCTTCCTGCTATTTAATCTGCTCTGCGCCCCCTGCTTTGCGGCAATAGGCGCGGTGCGGCGCGAGATGAACAGCACAAAATGGACGTTATTCGCGCTTTTATATCAAACCGCATTCGCGTACGTTGTATCACTTCTTGTCTATAATATATGGAGGCTGATATGAATACATTTATCGGCTCTGCGATAGTAATACTAATTCTGATAACGTTATTGGCTTTCGCTGTCGGTTACATGATAAAGCAAAAAAAGAAAGGGCATTGTGCAACCTGCCCTTACTATGAGAACTGTGAGAAACGGAAAAAAGAGGAGCATTAAGTCTCCTCTTTTTTGGTATTGAAAAAGTCTCTCAGTTCTTCGAGCGTTGGATTATAAAGTAAAGGAATATCGAAGATACTTAACAGCCTCTCGACGAAATCGAGATATTTTTTTGTTTCTGTTGCCGAAATTTTCTCGTGCGGAATGATTACGGCGCAGATTATCTGTGATTCGTCGTATATTAGGTAGTCGATGTAGCGGTCGCGGAGGAAGGCTTTATAGGGGGCATAACTGCTCCCGGCGGAGGAAAAAAGATCCTCGAGCCGCACATAGAACGACACGGAATGGGGCAGATGACGGATTGCAGGGTGGATAACAGTTTTATAGTATTCGGAAGAGCCGGGCGTTTTTGAGAAGACGAAGGCTTTTTTTATGTCCTCGTCGGTGGGGTATGACAGATTTGCCTGTATGAACATATCTTCGGCGGGGGCATCTGCTTTATCGGCGGTTTGACTTGCGAAAGAAAGAAGCTCCCTGCGAAGGTTGGCGATGTCCATATTTTGAATTTGATACAATTTCAAAAGATTTGTGACACAGCCCTCGATAGTCAATGCACGTCTGTTGAATGATTCCGACAGCATAATGACGATTTTTTTAAGCTCGGCAATATCTTCACAGCTTGATTTACCGTTTTCGTCAGGTTCTGTCCATGAAAACAATCCCATTTTTACTTCACCCTTTAGTTTTCGTCTACCTTAAATATCCGCTTAAAACGCGCAGGAATTTGTCGGCATCTATCGGCTTTGAAATATGGTCGTTCATGCCGGCTTCTTTACAGCGGTTTTCGTCTTCCTTAAAGGCATTCGCCGTCATTGCGATTATCGGAATAGTCTTGTTAAACGCCCTTATTTCGCGGGTCGCGGTAAGTCCGTCCATAACCGGCATCTGCATATCCATGAGGATAAGGTCGTATGAATTTTCTTCCACAAGCTTTACGGCAATTTCGCCGTTTTCAGCCTCGTCGATAACACAGCCGGAGTCTTCAAGAAGTGCCGAAACGATAAGGCGGTTAACCTCAACATCTTCGGTAACTAAAATCTGCTTCCCCTTAAAGCTGACGAGGATTTCGCCCCCATCGCTTTCAGCATCAATAATCTCGCCGCCGAATTTCGCCGGAATAGATATAGTGAAGGTCGAACCTTTTCCGACTTCTGATATAACGGTAAGGTCGCCCTCCATAAGCTCGGAAATTTTCTTGCTTATCGCAAGCCCGAGACCGCTCCCGCCGAAACGCCTTGTTATAGATGTATCCGCCTGCTCGAAGCTGTCGAAGAGTTTTTCTAAATTTTCGGGTGCGATGCCGATGCCTGTGTCCGACACGGCGACGGACAGCCTGTTATCCTCCGAAAGTGTTCCGCGGACAGAGACCGTTCCGCCCTCGGGGGTGAATTTAACGGCGTTAGAGAGAAGGTTAACGATAATCTGCGAAAGGCGGAGTTCGTCCGAAATAAGGTAGTTTGTAAATTTAAGCGTTTTCGGCGTGTCGAGGGTTATATTCTTCTCCTTTGCAAGCGGCGCAATGACGTTAATCGAGTTCATCATCATCTTGCAGAAATCGAAATCTTCGCGGACAAGCTCCATCTTCCCGCTCTCGATCTTCGATATGTCGAGGACGTCGTTAATGAGGTTAAGCAGGCGGTTGCTCGCCTCGGAGGTGTTGTTAAGATAGAGGCGAACCTTCTCGGGGACGTCCTCTTTCATTGCAAGCGCAGTCATGCCGATAATTGCATTCATCGGCGTGCGGATTTCGTGGGATATGTTCGAGAGGAAAGAAGACTTCGCGGTTGAAGCGGCTTCTGCCTCAAGCTTCGACCGGTTAAGCTCGGTTACGTCGTTTATAACCGAAAGATAACCGCCGTGGACGCCCTCCGTCGGCGCGTATTTTACGCAGTGGATAGTATAATACCGCTCTGTTTCCGCTATGAGCCACGAACGCGAAACAACTACCCCGTATTCGAGCCTGTCACATTCTTCAAAGATGTCAACGGCAATATCATACGCTTCTTTCGTCACATAATTTTTTATCCCCTCAAGATAGTCCATCCCGACAATATCGGTATATGCAAGCCCTGAATTCGCCGGCGCGAATTTCACGATATTTGCGGTTGTGAAGCGGACAACCCTGTCGTCGTCGCAGAGGATAATTGTTGTGTCGTCGGGGGTATAAAGCTGTAAGAGCGAGAGGTAGCGTTCCCTTGCCGAAAGTTCCCACGCGAGAGACTTCGCACGGAGCAGCGATTCGTAGGTTTCGGAAATATTCGTATGGATTATCATTGCGCCGCCGTGAAGCTCTTTTGTCGCGCCGAAGCGGGTTAGCTGGGTTGATAAATACGAGTCGGTTACGTCGAGATGGTAAGTCCGTGTAAGCGACGTGCCGGGCTTTTCGGCGAAAATCTCGGTAAGCGCGTTGTCCATATAAAGCGCGACGCCCTCCCCCAAGATCTCGCGGAGATACTCGATATAATCAAGCCCGGGGACTTCTTCGTTCGCGTATTTTCTGCCGATTGAAAACTCGGACGCGTGGTTTGTGTTAAGCTTAATAACCCTGTCTTCGTCAACGATTATGAAGTCGCCGTTCGCGGGGTAGTTATGCAAAATGAGGTTGATATAAAGCTCTCTGACCCGTTCAGACATACCGAAAAGGCTGTCGCGATAGAGCGAAAACGCGAAGATTACAAATACAACGCTGTAAAGTACCGCCGTCAGGTCGATTCTGAAAACCTTCGGGAAGAATGTGAAAAGCAGGTTATAGCAGATCGGGAGGAGAATTGAAGCCGAGGCAACGCGTGTCGATACTTTGCCGTGTTTTACGGTATAGATCATGAAATTCACGACGGCGAAGATTGAGATAAAGTAACAAACGACGATATGTACGGGGAAAAGCGGACCCCACAGGTAGGTTGCGCCATAGTGTTCATGCCCGTTATATCTGTACATGAGGTGGGTAAACGGGTTCGTTAAAAGTAAAATTATGTCGGCGGCTGTAAACGCCGCAATGGGGATAGAAAACCACTTCTTATCGGCAATTGAAAAATCGTTTAAGCGGAGCGAGAAGAAGAGGGCTGTGAATGGGGTCAGGGTTAAAAACGCATATTTAAGGACGTGGAAACCGGAGTAGAGGTTATCGGCGACGACGGCATCAAGCCCCGACGCGAGGCAATATCCGAGTATAGCCGCCCCCGAAATCCAGAGCATCCGCTTCAGTTTATCCCCGCGAAGCGCGGCAAAGTTAAACTGCGCCAACAGGATTAGTATTAGTGTCGTTGAGATGATACAACAGATAAACTGAATAACATTCATATTAAAGAAGCTCCGATTTTTTTAGATGTTACTTCAAAAGATAATTTTTAAGGGTTAACAGGAAATTGTCCGTGTCGATCGGCTTCCCGATATGTGCTGTCATTCCGGCGGCGATACAACGCTCCGCATCTTCCTTGAACGCATTCGCCGTCATGGCAATAATCGGGGTTTCGGTGTCGAATTCGCGTATCTTCATTGTCGCGGTGAGACCATCCATAACCGGCATCTGCATATCCATTAAGATTATGTCGAAATGAGTTTGCTTCGCCGCTTCTACAGCGATTTCGCCGTTTTCAGCCTCTGTTATAACCGCGCCTGTGTCCTCCAAAAGCCCTGTGACAATCATTCTGTTCATCTCGACGTCTTCGACAAGGAGGATTTTCTTCCCGGAGAGGTTCATGCTTTCGGGGAGGGCGATGTTGAGGTTAACCGCCTGTACTATCTTACTGTAAATATCAGAGGGCGGAACGGGCTTTCTTATATAGTCGGTCACGCCGAATTCCGCGACGGATTTTGCCATCTCTTCCCAATCGTAACCGCTTATCATTATAATCTTTGTCGAGGGCGAAATAAGGCTTATTTCCCTCGCAACGTCTTCGCCGGTGAAATCGGGCATATGCCAGTCGAGGAAGACAATGTCGTATTTTGTCAGCTTCGCAAGCTCAACCGCATCCTTTCCGTTGTCGGCTGTGTCTGCAAGTATGCCGTATGTTAAGAGCAGTTCCGCAAAATATTCGATTATCGGGACTTCGTCGTCAACGACAAGGACCTTTATGCTCTCGGGAGCCTTCCCCTCGGTAATCCCCGCAAGCGGCATCCCCCACGAGAACGGCACGTTAAATTCAAACTTCGAACCGACGCCGAGTTCGCTCTTAACCATTACATTGCCGCCCATGAGATCGACCATCCGCTTGCAGATCGCAAGCCCAAGCCCTGTTCCGCCATAGCTTCTTGTGATGGAATTATCCGCCTGCTCAAAGCTCTTGAAGAGCTTATCTATATTTTCGGGGGCGATTCCGATTCCGTTATCCGTTACCGAAACGATAAGGCGGCGATTGTCCTCCTCTATTTCGGAAACGTTAACGTCAAGCCGTATCTCGCCGCCCTCCGGCGTGAATTTTACGGCGTTTGAAAGCAGGTTAACAACAATCTGAGAGATTCGGAGTTCGTCCGCGAAAACGGCGTTCGTGAAGTGATAATGATAGTTATGCTTTAAGGTTACATTCTTTTCACGCGCCATCTCGGAGATAACGTTCAGCGCGTTTTCAATCATCTTCGTGAAGTCGAATTCGTTCGGGGATATGGTTATCTTCCCGCTCTCAATCTTCGACATATCGAGAACGTCGTTTATAATCGACAGGAGGCGCTGTGCGGATTCGTTAAGATGCTCGAGATATTGGTGTATCTTCGCAAGGTCGGAAGAACGCTTCGCAAGGGCGGTCATTCCGATAATTGCGTTCATCGGCGTTCTGATCTCGTGGGACATTCTCGACAAAAATTCTGACTTCGCGACATTCGCAGCCGCCGCCTTGTTCGCCGATTCGATAAGCACGCCGCGCATATCGTTTAGGCGGTGTTCCATCACGCCGAATTCGTCCGTCTCGGTTATTTTAATCAGGGACATTTCGGTGTTTTCCGGGTCTGCGAAGCGGTTAACCTTATCAATAACCCGCTTGAAGTAGGTTACGAGCGTTATACAGGCGGCAAGGATAAGGATAAGCCCGATTATCGGAACGACAATCCCCGCTTCGAAGCGTTCGTTTATATCGCCGGAAAGTTCGGCTCTGTCAACCATTACCCCTAATTTCCAGTTAAGAACATCTAAGTTTTCTATATAAACTATCTTTTCTGTGCCGTCGATTATGACATTTCCCTCGGTTTTCCCGGAGAGGATAAGCCTGTAAAGATCGTTGAGGCTGCTGTCGTCGCCGATATAGTCGTCGGCGTTCTTGCTGTCGTCTATCCACGAGATAAACTGCCCGTTCTCGCCGATAAGGAAGGCTTTTCCGGTTTCACCGATTTGGATGGTTTCGACAAGCTCCCGCACCTTCGAGACAGAGACGTCCGCCTCTCCGACGCCGCGAAGCTTCCCGTCGTCGTCGAAAAATCCCACAGACGTAGAGAACATATAGACGTCGGGGAGAGGGTCGTAAAATACAGTGTCAGACCAGCCCACCTGCCCGTTTTTATCCGCGCCTGTTCTGTACCAATTCTGCGTGTAGAAGTTATAAACCTCGGGCGTCTCGGACTTTAAGACATCGGCGGAATAATCGGGGGAATAGATTGTTTTTCCGTCAAGAGTATAGGCATAATAGCCGTCGGCGGTTTTCCCGTTATAGCCGCGCTCGGGTTCGTAAAAAATCCCGCAGCCTATAATAAGGTCGTTGTTTTCAAGGGCGATACGGATTATGTTCTCCATATCCTCCGAGCCGATACGGTCGTCGGGCTGTACCTCGGCGTATTCGGCAAGAAGCATTGCTTTTCTTGAAACAGAGTCAATCTCCTCGGCGAACTGTTTCGACGCGCTGTTTAAGGCACTTTCGACCTGAAGCCCGAGCCTCTCGCGCATAGCCATATCGGCGGAGATAAATGTATACAAGGCAAAAAGCCCCAGCACAAACAAAGCAAGGGGGAAAATCGTTGCTATTATACGAAAATACAGACTGTGATACCATTTTACGGTATATTTATCATTCATATCAATAACTTCTCGTCTGAATATTTTTATACATTTTAATTATACCACTATAATCCGCCATCGTCAAGGGTTTGTGACAAAAAATTTTGCGCCTTGTTTTTTTCAAGGCGCATATAGCTTTTATTTATAGCGATAATTGTTAACCAAAGAAAGCAGATTCTCAAGCGGGTTTGTAACCGTGAAGCGGGCGATAATTGCTTCAATCTCCGCCTTGCGGTACGCCATCCATTCTTTCGATTCCGCCGCCTCCTGCTCCTTGGTGCGGTTTTTAAGGCGGACAAGCTCCTCGGGGGGCGGCATAAAAGGCGGATGCTCTGCCGCGAACTGTTTCGTTGCCCTTGCCTTGTCGTTCCTCCCCTTTGTCACGGAGATAAGCTCGTTTAGGCCCGCGTTAAGCTCGTTATATTCGTCCTCGGTGAATTTCCCCTCTTTATAGGCGGTGTCGAGACGATCGCCGATTTCGCCGAAACGCCTTGCAAGCTCGTCGTCAGACTTCGGCTTAAGGAGCATTTCAAACTTATAAATGCCGTTCGTGCCGGAGTCATAAAGGCTTAGCAGACTCGACGTGTCGGGGCTTATGTTCTCGGAATTCTCCTCCGTTATAACCATGAGGCGGTCGTATTTCCCGTTAACCGGGGGATTCGCCTCTAAAAAAGCTTCCTTAGCCTCTTTCGTAATCTGCCTTGCGGTATCTTTCCCGAAAAGTGTTTTATAAAGCTCCTGCCCGGTCATACTTGTAATGTTCATACAATTCACCTCTCGATAAATTTATCGTACACAAATTAAAAATCTTAAGTTTTTTTTACAATTTTCTCTTTACTTTTATGTTAAAATAGTATATAATTAAATGGAATAAAAATCTCAAGGGGTAAAGATGGCTGAAAATGTTGCAGTACCCAAATATAAGCGAATTCTCCTCAAATTATCGGGCGAGGCTTTATCCGGGAAGAAAAAATCGGGGCTTGATTTTGAAGTTTGCACCTCTATCTGCACGGCGATAAAACGCTGTGTTGATGCCGGGGTCGAAGTCGGAATTGTTGTCGGCGGCGGGAATTTCTGGCGCGGGCGGGCTTCGGGGGACATGGACAGGACGAGGGCAGACCATATCGGAATGCTTGCGACGGCGATGAATGCGCTTGCCGTTGCCGATTGCCTCGAGGGGCTTGGCGCGGAAGTCAGGGTTCAGACGGCGATTTCTATGCCGCAGATTGCCGAGCCTTATATAAGGCAGCGTGCGGTTAGGCATTTTCTGAAAAACCGCATTGTCATTTTCGGCTGCGGGACAGGCAACCCCTTCTTCTCGACCGACACTGCGGCGGTGCTAAGGGCGGCTGAGACCGGCTGTGACATTGTACTAAAAGCGACGATGGTTGACGGGGTTTATGATAAGGATCCGAAAAAATTCCCGGATGCGAAGCGTTATGAAGCCATAAGTTTCGGCGAGGTTTTAACGAAAAACCTTGCGGTTATTGATTCTTCGGCGGCTTCGATGTGCCGAGAAAACGAAATTCCCCTCCTTGTTTTTTCCCTAAGCGATCCCGATAATATCTATCGGGCTTGCATGGGCGAAGACGTTGGAACGTTAATCAGATAACAGAGTACAGAATACAGAATACAGAATTAGCGGAATTTTTATTAAGGAGTTAAAAAAATTATGAACGAACATATTAAACACGCGGAAGAGAAGATGCAAAAATGCCTTGACGCGCTTGACCACGAGTTCCAGACTATCCGCGCCGGAAAGGCAAGCCCGAAGGTTCTCGACAAGCTTCATATTGACTATTACGGCTCTCCCACGCCGATTGCGCAGGTTGCGGCAATTTCGGCAACCGACGCAAGAACGCTCACCATCTCGCCTTGGGATGCAACGCAATTAAAGGCTATCGAAAAGGCAATTCAAGCCTCCGACATCGGCATTAATCCGCAAAACGACGGAAAAACAATCCGCATGAGTTTCCCGCCGCTCACCGAAGAACGCCGCAAAGACTTAACAAAACAGTGTGCAAAATACGGCGAGGAAGCGAAGGTAACTGTGCGTAATGTCCGCCGCGACACTATGGATAAGCTTAAGAAGGCACAGAAAGCCTCCGAGATAACCGAGGACGACTTAAAGGATCTCGAAAAACAGCTCCAAAAATCCACCGACAAATTCACCGCAAAGATTGACGACGAGGTTAAGGCAAAGGACAAGGAAATTCTCTCGATATAAGTGCGTTCGGGGGGATAACTCCCGGTAATTGCGGCAAAGTTTGAATTAATCCGGTAATATTTTGAATAATTTAGTACCCGGGGCATTGCCCCGCCATGTAGCTTTTATAATGGACGGCAACGGCAGATGGGCGAAAAAGCGCGGTCTGTCGCGGAATGTCGGGCATAAAAAGGGCGGCGATACCTTCCGCGAGATTGCGAGATACGCCAAAGACTGCGGAATAGAGTACGTAACCTTCTTCGCGTTTTCCACCGAAAATTGGAAACGCCCTAAAGAAGAGGTTGACGCGCTGATGAAGCTTTTTTCGGAATACCTTGACGAAGCGGAAAGTTACGCGAAAGAAAAAACGCGACTGATATTCTTGGGGGATAAGTCAATCTTCCCCCGCGAAATGTCGGATAAGATGACCGACTTGGAAAAAAAGTCAAGGCAGTTTTCGGACTTCACCCTCTCTCTTGCCGTGAATTACGGCGGAAAAGACGACATTTTGCAGGCGGCAAAAAGGGCGGCGAAGCTATGCTTTGACAGGGATATAAGCCCCTCCGAAATTGACGAAAAATTTTTCGCCGGGCTTCTTTACACCTACGCCGTTCCCGATGTTGATCTGCTAATCCGCCCGGGCGGGGAACGCCGCCTCAGCAATTTTCTTCTCTGGCAATGCGCCTATGCAGAGCTTTATTTTTCCGATATTCTCTGGCCGGATTTCTCGAAAAAAGACTTCGATGAAGCCGTAAATTACTACAGAGGGCGAAACCGCCGCTTCGGCAATGTCGAGGGATAACGGCGAGGGCTACAGCGCGGGTTGCGGCACAGACGGCGGCGCGGCGCAAATTACATTGACAATTTAAGCCCGACACAAACCCATAGAACGAAAGAATACCATTTATGTTAGTAAGAATCACAACATCAATTATCGGAATAATAATCGGCATTGCTGTCTTGTTTTTATCGGACACAATCTTTTTCAACGTCGCAATCGCCGCAATCTGCGTAATCCTCACGGAGGAACTTCTCCACGCGGCGGACTGCCTGAAATACCGTCTTTCATCGACGGTCTGTTTTGCGTTCTCAATCGTAATGCCCTTCTCGGTCGGGACGGAAAACACCGCCGCAAGGTATGTTTTCTGCCTCCTTTGCGTGCTAATCCTCTTCTTGTCGCTCCTTAAAAACCACAAGACAATGTCGTTTGAGAAATTCTGCTATATGTTAACAACGACGATGCTCTCGACACTTTCGATGTGCTGTCTTGTTATGCTCCTTCGCGGGGGCGGGATTCACGGGGTTAACTACGTGCTTTTGTGCCTCTTAGGCGCATGGCTCGGGGACTCGGGAGCGTATTTTGTCGGGAGAAAATTCGGGAAGCATAAACTCTGCCCGAATATTTCGCCGAAAAAGACGGTCGAAGGGGCAATCGGCGGTCTTTTAACCGTTACCGCAAGCTTCGTAATCTACTCAATTTGTTACCACGCGTTCATGAAGCATTTCATGCATATCGAATTCACCGTAAACTTCATCCCCATCATTATTATCGGCTTTATCTGCGGACTCTTGGGCATCGCCGGCGACCTTTCCGCGTCGGTTATTAAGCGGGAATACGGCATAAAAGACTTCGGGAAGATTATGCCCGGGCATGGGGGGCTTATGGACCGCTTCGATTCCGTCTTGTTCGTCGCGCCGTTTATGGCACAGGTTTTGACGGCTTTTGACCTTTATTCGTGAATACTATGAAAAAAACCATACTATATATTTTGCTGCAAATTTTAGCGGCGGGCGTAATCTTCGTTTTCTTTAACGTTGCAGAGCGGTTTCCGCTTCTTTTATATCCGCTGTCGGTAATAATCTTCGGCGGGATTTTTTATATAAGCGTAAAAACCGTGAAAACCATCCTTAACACAAGGACGGTTTTCGCGGTTTTATTTGAAACATTAATTTCGCTTCAGCTATTCGCACAAAGCAGTTTTTCAAACGGCTTATTTATCTTTTTTTTGATTGCCGTGCTTGCTGTTTTAATCGCGGAAATTGTTTTATTTATTCGTTTTCGCGAATTTTCATTAAAACATATTGTTCGGAATGTATTAATCACGCTGCTTTTTAAAGGCGCGATGATTTTTTTTGCAGCTGTCGTCTCAAACAACCTGTCTTTCGATATTGACAGCTATACAGCAATTCAAATCTTCGGGTCATTCGTAATAATTCTCTTTCTGTCCGCATTTTTCTTCTTAAAAACAGATAATAAAAGCCCTGCTGACGTAAACTACACAGCGTCCGACGCGATAGTCTTCTTTATCGGAACGACGTCGGTTGTTGCAGATACGATTTTAGGGCTTATGGGTGCGTTTATAATTGTGCCGTTATTTTAGTTATCGGTTAGATACGCCCCTCATCTCCGCCGAAATCGCCGCGACTTCCGCTTTCCGCACGCCTGATAAAAGGAGCGGGAGGCATATCGGGGCAAGGAGGCGGGCTTTTTTTACGAAGCCTTTTGTGTCGTGTTCAACGCCGCGGGCGGTTTGCGCCTCGATTATGTCCTTCATTTCGTCGGCGAAATCGGGGACAAAGCGCATTGCGGAAGCGACTGCATAGGCGTATTTATATGGGATTTTGAAGGTTTCGTTTAAGGCATCGGCAAGGTCAATCCCCTTTGTTACGCGAAGCACGAGTGCGAGGGGGAGTGCCGAGGCGATAAGTTTTAACACAAACCCGAGGGAGAACATAACCCCTTGGTAGGTTATCCGAAGCCCCCAAAAAAGCGGTATCAGCGTGTCGCCGGTCTGGATAAAAAGGGTTTGGATTATAAAGATAACGAGCGAAAATTTTATCATCGAGCGGATTATACGGAGCATCCATCTCCCCGATTTGCAGGAAACCGAGAGCAAAAACGTCAGCACTAAAACAGCCGCCGGAGCAATCAGAGAGGGAATTGCGAAGATTGCCGTCACGAGGACGAGTGCCAAAAAAAGTTTTAATATCGGGTTAGCTCTGTGTAAAAAACTGTCCCCGGGGAAATATCCGAGACCGCCCATAATTTATACTATTCCTTAATCACTTTATCCTTTAGTATGAGTTTTTTGCAGTCTAAAATGTCGATAAATTCGAGGTCGTGGGAGATTATCAGCGCGGCTTTTCCTGCCTTAATCCGTGAAGAAATGCCGTCGGCGAGTGTCTTTTTTTGGTGCTTGTCAAGGCAGACTGTCGGCTCGTCAAAGAGAAGCAAGGCAGGGTCGGTAATAAGCACCGAGGCAATCGCCACAAGCTGTCTGTAGCCTTTCGAGAGGGTGAAAATCTCGTCGGCGGGGTTAAGCCCGAATTCCGCGGTTATGGCGTTTAATAGCCGCTCTTTTTCAGCCTCATCGGTGTCCGGCGCAGTCAGGCTAAGCCCGAAAAGGAGTTCCTCCGCGACGGTATGTTTTGAAATCTGCCGGTCCGGGTTTTGAAACAAAAACCCCGCATGACGGGCAAGGGAGCTTGTTTTATGCTCGTCGGTCAAAAAGCCCGCTGTTCTCACTCTGCCCTTTGTCGGCTTTAATAAACCGTTGCAAAGGCGTAAAAGTGTCGATTTCCCTACGCCGTTTTTGCCGGTCAAGACCGCAATTTCGCCGGGGTGAAGCGCGAAGTTAACGTTCGCAAAAAGCTCTTCGGTAAACCCGAAACTTACATCTTCAAATTTAAGCATTTGTCACCGTGTTTTCATTTACAGAGTTTAAGCATTTGTCACCGTATATTCGCTCGTGCAGTATTTTCGCAGGAGGGTTTCGTTACGCTCCGAAATAATTATCGTTAAGCCGTCCGCGTTGAGTTTTTCTAAAATCTCGAAAACCTGAATTTTCGCTTCGGGGTCGAGTTCGCCGGTCGGCTCGTCGAGGAGAAGCACCTTCGGCTTTATTGCAATCGCCGCCGCAAGCGCGGTTTTGCGCTTCTGCCCGCCGGAAAGACTGCGGATAAGCTTTCCGCGAAGGTCTTCTATGCTAAGTTCCGCCATAATCTTCGCGGTAATTTCCTCCGCTTCCGCCTTTGTATGCCCGAAATTGCGAAGCCCGAAAACAATCTCATCTTCGGGGTAGGTACAGGCGAAGGAGCTGTCCATGTCTTCAAAGACGATTGCGGCGATTTTAGAAAGCTCCGAAATCGGCGTTTCGACCGTATCAAGCCCGGCGAGCCTGACAGAGCCGTAAAAATCGCCCTTATAAAAATGGGGAATTACGCCGCAACATGAATAGAGCAGGGAGGTTTTTCCGCTGCCCGACACGCCCGAAAGCCCCAAAAACGCGCCTGCCGGCACGTCGAGGTTAACGTCATGCAGGGCGAATTTTTCAGAGCCTTTATACTTAAAAGAGAATTTTTCAATCTTTATCATTAATAAACTTTTGTTTCGCAGATTTTGCAGGGGGGCGGTTTGCAGTTACTTTTTAAGCACTTTTTTAAGCGTCGGATAAAGCACCGAAACGATAACGGCGTTCACAGTCGCAGTGCCGAGGATTATCCCGAGGAAGACGCCGAGAGCCGCCGGCGGGTTTTCTTTATCCACTCCCGCGTAGTACAAAAGCCACATCAGCCCGAGGAAGCTAAACCCCGAAAAAAGCGTTGTTATAAAGACGTTAACCGGGATTTTTAAGAATTCTAAAAATTTATTCTTAAATGTAAACGGCAATTTAAGAAGCAGGCACATCGCAACCGCGCCGATAAGCTCGCTCACGAGGTTAACGCCCGGTGTCCCGGGGAAGAACTGGCAGACAGCCCCCGCAAGGATTCCGACAATCGCCGCGCCTGAAAGTTTCGGGCGGATAAGCAAAATGATTATGCAGTACATCGCAATGATAAAATTCGGCTTCATGCCGAAATTTATAATGTTCCCCACGGCGAATTTTAACACCGCGCCCGCCGCTAAAAGCACCGCCGTTAACATGAGGTCAGAAAGAGTTAACCCCGCTTTTTTGTCCTGTGAAAGCTGTCGCTTCTCCATAATAATCACCCGAATAATTATATCACGCTAATTTGCGAAAGTCAAGGGATAAATTATTAAATATTTTTTTGTTGACAGCGGGATGAATTAATGGTATAATAAGAGAATAGTTTTAGATGTTGAAAGGTAAACAAATTTATGAACGGACCCGTTAAGCTCCATCTCGGCTGCGGAAAGCGGTATCTGCCCGGATATACCCACATTGACTTTGCCGATTTCCCTCATATCGACTATAGGCACGATATAAAAAATCTTGATATGTTTGAGGATAACACGGTTGACGAGATATACGCCTGTCACTGTCTCGAGCATTTTGCGCGAAAAGACGTTAAAGACGTTTTGACCGAATGGCACCGCGTTCTGCGCAAGCCCGCATTAAATAACGCTACCCCCCCCCCCCCCCCGAACGAATGTTCGCGCGGCGGCGGGCTGATTCGCCTTGCTGTCCCTGATTTTGAAGCGGTTGCAAGACATTATGACGAACACCATAATATGGAGATTATTAATTCGTTCATGGTCGGCGGACAGAAAAACGAATACGATTTTCATTACGTTGTTTTCGACTTTGACAGTCTGAAAAAAGCCTTAGAAGACGTCGGCTTTGCGGACGTTTCGCGCTACGACTGGAGAGATTTTTTGCCGGAAGGTTTCGACGACTATTCTCGTTCGTATCTGCCGCACATGGATTTTGATAACGGAAAACTTATGTCGCTTAATGTGACTGCAATAAAGAAATAACAACAATCCCCCACGTCAGACGACAAGGGGGATTTAAGACTTTATTTCACCTTAAATAGCTTAACATTCTCCGCTAAAATCTCGCTTTGGGAGTCGAGCTGCTCGCTTGCGGCGGCGGCTTCTTCGGCGGCGGAAGCGTTTCGGCTTACCACGTCGTTAACCCCCGCAACCGCCCTGTTAATCTGCTCGAGAGAGGCGTTTTGTATCTCTAAACTTTGTGCAATTTCGGTTATAATCGAGGTTGACTGCGTTATGCCGGAAACCATTTCGCCCAAGGACGCGGCGGTCTCTTTCGCAATATCAGAGCCGAGCTCTGCCTTCTTCATCGAGTTTTCGATGAGGGCGCCCGTCTCTTTCGCGGCGGTCGCCGACTTGCTTGCAAGGTTTCTTACCTCGTCCGCAACAACCGCAAAGCCTTTCCCTGCCTCGCCCGCACGTGCGGCTTCGACAGCGGCATTGAGGGCTAAAATGTTCGTCTGGAAGGCAATGTCGTCAATTACCTTGATTATCTTGTTTATATCCCGCGAAGCGGCGGTTATATCCTCAACCGCAACGGTTAGTCTGCCCATCTGCTCGCTGCCCTTTTCGGCGTTATCCATAACGTCGTTGGAGAGCTTCGCGGCGTCTCCGGCGAGGGCGGTGCTGCTCTTGGTTTTCTCCGAAATTTCGTCGATTGAAGCGGAAAGTTCCTCGACGGTCGCCGCCTGTTCGGACGAACCCTGCGCAAGTGCGGAGGAAATATCGCTGATCTGATCCGCGCCGCTCTTAACTTCCTTCGTAACACTTTTTATATGTGACAAAACCCTGTTGAGGTCTTCAACAACGGTTATAATCGAATTGCCGATAAGGTCGTTTTTGCCGAGGCTCTTCCATTCGACGGTGAAATCGCCGTGAGCAATCTTCTCGAGGATCATTCCGATTTTTTCAAACCGCATAACCATGTCGTTAAGTGCCGCAAATGCCGCGCCTGTCTCGTCTTCCGCCTTAGCCATCTGCCTTGCGATAACCCAGCTTTCGGGCGGGAACACAACCTGCCCGTCGTAGGTAACAACCTTTATAAACTGTGTCAGCATATTAACGGGCGTAACGATACTGTTCGCAATCATGACTGCTAAGATAATTAAAACGGCTATAACAATTGCAGTTACAGCTATACTGCCGATAACGATCGCGTTAAGTGCAGAGGCGTCCGTAATCCCGGGATTCGCCGCCTTAGCGGCACCCACGCAGATGCAGACAAAAACGCAGACAACAATCATCGCAATTGATGCTGCAACCGACAATAACAAAACTTTTTTCTTGATACTCTTACTCATTAATAAATACCTCGACACTGAGTTTTTATATTATATTCACGCCGCAAATTCCTGTGATTTTTTGCCCTGTTCTTCGATTCCTACGGCGAATTTCTGTGCAATATCTTTGTCTGCCTTTCGCGTAAATGTCGTGGTTGTTGTTCCGCCGGAGATGTAAAGCCGTCCGCATTCCGGGCAGATTGCGGCGTTAAGTTTTACGGAACTGCGGGCTGTCATTCCCTCGCGCTGTGCTTTCGCGGCGTTTCGGGTAACGTGTTCTTGCTCGTGAGAGCGGACAGCGGAAGCCTCCGAACCCGGGTCAACGCTCGTCGGTGTCTGGAACGAAACGCCGCTGTCGTTAGAACCGTCAACGTACTTGCGTTCTTTACAGGTCTGACATTCGGTTTCGGACGAATTTTTTACCTTCGGAAGGTTATCAAATTCGTTCCCGCCTCGCCCTGCGGCGCGTTCTTTTACTTCGATCATGCCGGGAACAAAGCCGCCGCCTTTATTTTGACCTGAAATTTCAACACGGTCGAACCTGCGGTTATATTCTGCGGCTGTTAACGGCTTATTTGCGGGTTTGTTAACAGCCGGAACCCGCCCCGCCCCGGAAATTCCCGAAACAGCCGCATAAACTGCGTTCCCGCCGACTATAGCTCCGATTCCTAACATATTAGTATCACCTCACTGAAAAGACACGAACACATTTTTAGAAATAACAAATATTAAAAGAGCGAGAAGGTTTTGCGTGAAGGTTAACAAGCAAGCATAGATTACCGTTAAGCCCGGCTTGCGCTTTATGAGAGACAGCTTAACTTCCGGGTCGGCAGATTTCGACAGGGCAATAATGACGAGATTCGGGGTTGCCGTTAAAACTATGTACAGAATAATTATCCACGGTCGGTCGCTGTAGAAAAATATCGAGTAGATGTAGACCGTTCCGACAAGGAAGATTGCCGTGATAATCGTCGGGAGGAAGATGTTAAAATTAATGCGCCAGATTTTGCCAAAAAGGCTCTGCGATAAGAACGCCGAGACAGTACAAAACAGCAAAACATAGAAATTCGAGCCGATAATATCCGACATGAACATTGCGCCGAAAAGCAGCGGAAAGCCCGCCCACAAAAGGCACCAAATGACCGCGAAGATGCCGATGCCGATATTTATTTTTGCGCGTAGGGAAAGTTTATTTTTCATCAAATTTGCAGCCGCAATAATTTTGCCTGTAAAGATTATATTTTTTTGAAAGCTCTATAGACCGATGATAACCGTTTTTCTTTTTAAGGTTAAGCGGAAGCGACCGGACGCCGTAAACGCCCTCAAGCTCTGCCTGTGCGGCGTTTATAAACTCTGCGTTCTTGTGCGGGCTTATCGTAAGCGTTGTGGAAAAGAGGTCAGCGTTAATCTGTTTTGCAAACCGCACCGTCATTTCAAGCCGGTGTTTAATGCAGATTTCACAGCGTTTTCCGCCCTCGGGTTCGTCACGATAATCCGCAGTTAACGCCAAAAAACGTTCCGGGTCGTATTCGCCGACGGTTAAATTTACGTTGTCGAAATTCGCGATAAGCCGCCTTAGTTCCGCAAGGCGTTTTTCAAATTCTTCTTCCGGCAGAATGTTCGGGTTATAAAAGAATATGTCAATGTCGTAGTTCGGTGAAAGATATTCAAGTGAATATGTTGAACAGGGCGCACAACAAGCGTGTAGAGCAAGTTTACTCATCTTTTTACAATAACCGCCCTCGCGCCGGCTTCGGAATAACGGCGCATGAAGAGTTCGCGGCTGTATGACGTGATTTCGGTTTTATCATTCGGGTCCATGAAGAAGAACGATTTGTCGTTAAAACCGCAGAGGACGAGGGTGTGCGAGCCTTTGTACCACGTTAATTCGCGGTCGGTTTCACCGATTTTCCAGACGGACGGGTCGTTATAATCGAACGCCTTCATATCGAGCGAAGCCCAGACTATGACAGGCACGCCGCCCTTTATAAGCGTTTCGAGTTCGGTTTCCGAAAGCCCCGTCACGGCGTGTGCGGTGTAATTTTCGCCCACAGCCGCGAAAGCCTTGTTCATAAACTTCGCGAGGACGGGCGGATAACAGCCGTAGCCCCAGCCGTACGGGTCGCCGACAAAAACTTCTGCCGGGTCGGGTCCGTGGAGAACGCCGTCGTCGTCGTGATAAAAATTCTCGTCGTATGTAATGAAGCGTTCGGTGTAGTCGGTAAGCGCGATTTTGTTGCCGTTATACTCCGTCACCGCGGCGGCGGCGGCAATCTCACACCCGACGGGAAGGTCGGGATATTGGTTTATAACCGGCACGTCGAGGAGGTACTTGCCGCTTTTTACAGACGGCTTTTTGTGGTCTTCATAAGACTTTATATAGTCCGCAATACTGTAGCCGTCGTAAAGCCGCTCTGTCTGAGCAATGCTCATAACCGCAATCTGCGAAAGCGTCTGGGTCTCAAGCTTTTCGACATAGCCTGACGCGGCGGAAGAAAGCAAAGTAAAGATGCCTAATACTACAGATAATAGCTTAAGTTCCATCCGCTTCCTCCGATTATTTTTGCGTCAATCCGCCCGCTCTGCCATCACTGCCCGGGAGTTAGTCTTCGTCTTCTTCGTTTAACATCTGCGCGAACATTTCGCCGATTTTTGTGCGAAGTTCATCATCTTCGAGGGTAACTAAAATCTGTTCGCCGTCAGAGTCGGTGTCTTCGCGAAGCACATCAAATTCGGCTTCGAGTTCGTCCTCGTCTTCGATTACAGCACACATTGCATAGTATTTTGCACCCTCATATTCGAGGGTTGTTAAGAGTTCAAACTCGGTTTCAACTCCGTCATCATCAACAAGCGTATAGAATAAAGATTCGTTATCCATTTTTTTAATAACTCCGATTCGTTAATTTTGTAAGCTATTTAAGTCTATTATAGCATAAATTTTCGCGGTATGCAAGGGTTTTTCTAAAATTTATCTTCGCCGCCCGAAAACGAGCAACAGAAGCCTTATAAGCTGCATAAGCGAAACGGCAAGTGCCGCAACATACGTCATTGCGGCGGCGGTTAAAACCTTTCTTGCGCCGTCGATTTCGTCGGGATATAGAATGTCGTCCGATTCGAGGAAGCCGATTGCGCGTTTTGAGGCGTCGAATTCGACGGGAAGCGTCACAAGCTGGAACACGAGGGACAGCGCGAACAGCAGAACGCCGATATAGGCGAAAACTATCCCGAAATGGAGAAAATATTCAAGGAGAATTCCGGCGACAACAAGCGGTATAGAAAGCCTGCTCCCGATATTTGTAACGTTAATAATCCCGCCGCGAAGCCGCATAGGAGCGTACCCGAGGGCGTATTGCACCGCGTGACCGGTCTCGTGGGCGGCGACACCGACAGCTCCGATGCCCTTCCCGTTATAAACCTCGTCCGAAAGGCGCAGGACATTCGCTTCCGGGTCGAAATGGTCCGATAAATTCCCGGAAACACGCTCAATAGGGACGTGTTTTAAGCCGCAGGAGTCGAGGATCTGCCTCGCCGCCTGCTCCCCGGTGAAGCCGGCGCGGTTTTCGATTTTGTTGTATTTATTGAAGGTGTGCTTTACAACGCCCTGACAGATTAACGCGAAGATAACCGCCGGCAGAACAAGCACAATATAATACGGGTCGATATAGAACATATTCATGCACCATTCCTTTTCATATCCATTATATACTATATTAACTACAATTTCAATGGTGAGATTGCACAAAACAGCGTGTAATATTTATACGAATTTGTGATAAATTATATCGTGTCGAAAAACAATGTATTTGCGCGGGCTAATTTGTGCAATATGCACAAATAAAAACTGAAAATTTATCTATATTTTTTTCAAAAAACACTTGACAAAGTTATTGTTATGTGGTATTATGTAAACAGAACAAAGAACGACAGCGAAATGCAGGGATTCCGAGTTCCCAAGATCACGAATAATCGGGCAATGAAGGTCCAAGGCGAACGTTTCAAACCCGAAGATGAAAGGCAGGCGAGTCCCATGAACGATGTTATCGGCGTGCAGTTAATCAGAGCTTCGGCGGCTCGCAGTCAAACATTCTGATCTGATATTTCCTTTCGCTATCGTAGAACCGTAACTTGAGTTTACGCTTGCATCACGATACAAGGAACGCGTCCTCCGGACGCATCGAATGAATCAGAAACATTGTGAGCCGATAAAGCGGAAGTCGTTATTCCGTCGAATCGGTTTTAAGTTTACCCCAAAACCCCCGAAGCAATGATACACAGGCTCGTCAAAAGCGAGCATACATAGATAAAATCTATGAAAGAAATGCCATAAAACCCCGCGAAGGATGGTATAAGCCCATGGACACTGTTAGCTAAGATTAAACCCTAATTTTTGCGAAAGCGGGTATACGCCCATGGAAAGGTTTTAGCGAAACTCTAACCCCTAACCACCACAAATTTTGCGAAAGCGGGTACAAACCCATGGACACTGTTAGCTAAGATTACACCCTAATTTTTGCGAAAGCGGGTATACGCCCATGGAAAGGTTTTAGCGAAACTCTAACCACACAATTTTTGCGAAAGCGGGTATACGCCCATGGAAAGGTTTTAGCGAAACTCAAACCCTAATTTTTGCGAAAGCGGGTAAAAGCCCATGGCATAGTCATCAACGCCCCTATTTGCTGACGGAAACGGTAAAGTTTTTACGGGGGGAAGAATATCCCCCGCCGTCAAAACTCCGGTTGCGGAGAGAGCAAACCCTTTACTCCGGCATGGAGGTGCATACTATGAAAATTTATTTCAGGCATCGTCCTTACGAAAAGTTTTAAGGGAGTGACTCCAAAAGCATAGGTTAGCGATTCGGTTCCGTTAATTCGGGCAGACCGATGGTATGAAAAAAACAAACCGTCCGTTGATCTAAAGACGGACGGTTTTTATTGTCAAAGAAACCGTTGTTAACATAAGGCGCATTTCAGTTTTTTCAAGGACGGTTTTTATTGTTTTGAGGAATTATGGATAAAACTTATTTCGGGTCGCTTTATGTAAACGGAATTCTTCCCGTTGCGGCTATAGAGGATGAAAATAAGGCTCTGTTTGTCGCGGAGGCTCTCTTAAAAGGCGGGATCGACTGCATTGCGGTTTTGTTTAACAGAGGCGCGGCGTTAACATCGGTCAAGCTCATTCACGCGAATTTCCCCGATATGCTAATCGGCGCGGGCGGGGTTTTAACCGCTTCTTCTGCGGAAGCGGCTTTTTCTGCCGGGGCTTCTTTTGCCGTATGCCCGGGGTTTTCACTGCCGCTAATTAACAAGCTCAATGAGGCGAAAATCCCGATAATTCCCGGGATTGCGACCGCCTCGGAGGTTATGACTGCAACCTACAACGGCATAAACGCAGTTTCATTCTTCCCGGCAAAACAGGCGGGCGGAGTCGATTATCTTAAAAAAATGACGGCAATCTTCCCGGACATGAAATTCATGCCGGCGGGGGGAGTTCAAATCGACACCTTGGACGATTACGTAAGCATAGACTCGGTTTTTTGCTGCGCGGCGTCCTTTGTCTGCCCGAAAGAACTTATTGCCGAGAGTAATTATAAAAAAATAGCCGAGCTTTCAAAATCTGCGGTTGCGGTTGTAAAAAGCAAGCGCGAAAAGCGATATTTTTATGCTTAAAGTTTTAATCTATATCAAGCCGTGAGCCTCTTTCATCTTTAATATTCGCATAACGCTTTCGTTGATTCTCGCTTCGGTAAGCCGCCCGGAATTAACCGCTTCGATAATTGCATCTTTTGCCGCGGCGTAATCTTCCGGCATGAGGACTATGTCCGCGCCGGCTTCAATTGCCCTGATGGAGCTTTCCGTTCCCCATTCGGCAACGGCTCCCATGCCGAGAGCGTCGGTTATAATTACGCCGTTAAAGCGGAGTTTCTCTCTTAAAATGCCGGTCAAAATCGGTTTTGAAAAAGTCGCCGGAACGCCCTCGGGGTCAAGTGCGGGGGCTGTTATATGAGCGGTCATAACCATATCCGCGCCAGCCGCAATTCCCGCTTCAAACGGCACAAAGTCAACCGTCTCGAAGCCCTCCCTGCTTTTCTCTGTAATCGACATTCCCTCGTGTGTGTCGGCAAGGGCAGAGCCATGCCCGGGGAAGTGCTTAAGCGTTGTGATTATATTTTTATTTTCAAGCGCTTTTACGATATTGGCAACCTTTTTTGCCGTCTCGTCAGGGTCTGTCGAAAAAGCCCTGTTGCCGATTGCAGCACTGTCCTGCCCGACGTCGGCGACGGGCGCGAAATCGGTGTTAAACCCGACCGCAATTAAAACGTCGGCTAAGACGTCGCCGGTTTCCGAGCCGTCGTCGGTAATCTCCGCCATGGGTCCGATTGGTTCAAAACCGATGTCGGGATAAAGATCCTTCAGGCGCGAAACCCGCCCGCCCTCTTCGTCAACCGCAAGGAGCGGGGCAATCTTTTTCCCTGCCTGTGCCGCTTTAAGCTTCGCCTGCGTTTCGGAAAGTGTGCCTATGTCCTTCTTAAAATAAACAATTCCGCCGAAGGTTATTGTCTCGTCCTTAACCTCGCTCGCCGAGATAACCATCATCTGGTAAACCTTGTCTTCAAGCGTCATATTTTCAAAAACAACCTCCGCGCCTGTTTTTGCGGGGGGTTCTTCCGTCTTTTTATTACCGTTAAGTACAATCAGTGCAATTGCCGCGCCGGCTATTAGTACAAGCAGTATGCCGAGAATGATTTTTTTCACAGGTTTAACCTCTTTTAATTTATTGCGCTGTTTAATTATAGCACATAAATTCGTTTCGCGCAACCTGTTTTTTTAACATTATCCGTAAAATGTTGACTTTTGTCAAAGTTTATGTTATAATGCTGTTCGGACGTTATTTTATGTAAAGGAACACCCCCAAGTATGAAAGAAATCACGACGACGGTTTTCCCTGTTTTTGTTGTATTCACGAATTTTTTTGTGTTAATTTTATGTTTACCGCGAAAAAAATCGCTCGGCTTTACCCTCTTTGTTTTCGGGGCAATTGTCGCCGCAAACTTTATCGCCGACATTTTTATCGCGCGATTCGGACTAACCGACCCGACAAAACCTTTCCGCTCTTGGATTTATCTGCCGTTTATAATCCTTCTTTTTAAGGGGCTTACCTTCCAAAAAGTCTTCGGCTATTTCGCGCCGATGACATTTGCCGCGACGCTTGTGCTGCCGTTTGAGATGCTGTCGAGGTTTCTTATACCGCTCGGGGAGTTTTGGTATTGGCTCGCGATGCTTGTGCTGCCGACCGCCGTGCTTTCGGTTTATCTTGCGCTTGTGTGGCGATACGGGCGGGTGCTTATAGAGCGGCTGTTCTCGTTCGGTACTGAAAAAGAATGGGCGCTTTATGCGTTATCCTCGGTTATATGCTTTATCGTTCTGTCCTCCGTTTATCCGACGCTTGCGGACTATACTGCGCTTGTGCTTCTGCTGATATTTTTCATTGCGTGGTTTTTGGTTATGCTGTGCTTCGCGATAATTAACACGCATGAAAAGACGCGGCAAAAATACGATGCCGACCTTGCGCGTGAGATTATTTCCTCCGGGCGGGGTTATTATGACAAGCTGACCGACATGACGGAAGAGCTTCATATTCTGCGGCACGACTACAAGCACCACCTTACATCTATGCAAAAGATGATAAAAAGCGGTTATAACGAAGAGATTCGGGATTATTTAGAGACGCTCCACGGCGATATTGACGGGAAGGCGATTAATGACTATTGCCAAAGCCGGGTTGTGAACGCGCTTCTCGACAGTTTTTCCGAAACCTGCCAAAAAAGCGGGATTGAATTTTCGGTAAAAATTATCTTACCCCCGCCCGAAACGATTGACGATTACGAGCTTTGCATAATTATCGGCAACCTCTTAGAAAACGCGATTACCGCCTGTCTGCGGACGCCCGAGAGCGAGCGGCAGTACATAGAAATTTCGATGCGCCCGCGCGAGGGGCAATACGGCATAAAGGTCGAAAACAGCTTCGACGGGGTCTTAAATAACGACGGGAAAACCCTTTTCACCACAAAGCCTGACGGCGGCTTGGGGATAAAGAGCATACTTTCTATAGCCCGGCACCATGACGGCGAATATGTGCCGGTCTGGGACGAGAAGAAATTTTCCGCCTTTGTTGTGCTGAAAATAAAATAGCGATGTAAATGTTAAACTCCCTGTGAAAATTCACGGGGAGTTTTTTTGACAGGTTCCGTTACAACACTACTGCCTGTATTTCTTCAGTACATTATCTATAAAGTCTTCAGGCATTCCGAGACCTCTTAATTCCTGTGTCAAATCGGCAGCCATTTCTTTTCTCGCAACTCTCGCGGCGTGACCAAGTGCTGATGCCTCATTATGTTTCGTACGCTCACGCAGACGCTCGATTTCTCTAAATTCATTTGAATGTGCTACACTTTTATATGCGGCTACAGCTTCGCTCATAACAGGCACCCCCTTTTCCACAATTCGGTTAAGTTCTTCTTCGGTTTCAGCTTTGAAGAATGCAAGCCAAAATTTTATCTCTTCATCGCCGTCTGTCGGCTCGGGCAGTTTCGGTAATTCGTAATAGTGCATAACCTGCTTATCAGAAAGCTCGGTATGACGTGTCACCTCAAGCGGTCTGAATTCAGAGTGAAATTCTTCGCAATCAAACAGCGAAAATGCAAGTATATTGATTATTATTACCCTTGGGAGCTGTTTATACGTATCGCCCGATTGCAAAGCCGAGGAATATTCTCTTGCCCAGTAATAAAGAGAGCGTTCGGGGTAGTCCTTTTTATCTTCAACCTGAATTTCCAAATCTACCCGCTGCCCGCTGACAATCATATTTATGTCAAGCCGGCAGAATTTATCGTCTAATGCTTCCGGAGGGATTTCGCTGTTCGTTATAGTAAACTCAGATATGCTGTCAAGCGGCGTTTTCAGCATCATACCGACAACCCGCTTTAGAAGTTTCGGATTTTTGACAAAGAACATCTTAAAAAGCACATCATCAGTCATTTTGTATTTAAGCTCGGTTTGCTTTTTCGTTTTACATCAGTCCTTTTCTTCATCTATACTTATTATACCCTATTCGTTGGATTTTGTCAACAGGCAAAACAATTTATAAAGCGAATATGCTCGCGGGGGAATTTTCACGTCGTTTTCGGGGCATTTCACGCTATAGTTGCGCATTGCCCATAAAAATGTGTTATTATGTATAAGAAGATTTATACGCTTTTATTATAGGGGATATATTATGATTAAATATAGATGTGGTTTTTTTGCAAAATTATTATTAAGCTTTGCTTTATTGGCTATGGCTTTGATTTTGTTGCCGCAGATGCCGTTTTCGGTCAGGGCGGGGGCGATTGACGGCGGGGCATATGGGCTTGTATGGGATAATAGCAGTAAACAGTTACAGCTTGATGGTACTGATATAATTACTGCTAATCCCGGCGTTTACGCATGGAATAATAGTTTACAAACACTCACCCTCAATAACCTTAATTTCACAACCAACGCCGCAATTGCGCTGGACTTAAGCACCTTTAGTGAGGGTGGTACGATAAAGCTTATAGGTGATAACTTGTTTGTGTCAACTTATAATGATGAGGATGACTCTCGTGGTATTGTTCTTAATATAGCTGTTATAGAGGGAGACGGAACTCTGAGAGCTGAGGCAGGAACGTCAACATACGACCGCGGCGATTCTACCGGCATTATAGCCGATTCATTTGCCATCACAGGCGGAACTGTATACGCAATAGGCGGAGAGGCATACTCCAGTACCGGTTTGGATTGCAGTTTTTTTGAAATCTCAGATGGAACTATCACGGCAGAAGGCGGAACCGCAGACTATAGTTATGGTATATATAACAACGGTGAAGCCTACATCTCGGGCGGAATAATCACGGCATACGGCGGAACAGCAAATTCTAATTCTTTCGGTATATACTTTGTAAGTGACGTTAGCATCTCCAGCGGAACTGTCACGGCGTTAGGCGGGGGGGCATCCGACAGTTACGGTATATATAGTTATAGAGATTTAGGAATCTCGGGCGGAACTGTTACGGCGACAGGCGGGACTTCATCTGCAGACAGCTATGGCATCCATTCGGACATTAATGTCAACGTCTCCGGAGGAACAGTCACAGCAACGGGGGGAGCCGCGGGCTCACAAGGGCGCGGTATCATAGCATACGGTAATATAGCAATTACAGGCGGAACGGTTATTGCACAGACTGCAAGCGGAACCAACACTTTCTATGCGCTTAATAGACAACCTTCGTCACTGCCCGCAGCTTACGCGTGGGAGTCTTCATCGACTTATCCTTTTACCATAACAGCGGGTTCGAACAATAGTTATAATCACAGAACTGACTACACATACGTTAAAATTCAATCATGTGCGGCTCACAGCCTATATCTTCAGTCAGACGGACTGCGCAAGGGCAATAACGGCGATTTAATTCCGCAAACTGATCCAAGTGCCGTCCTCGGCGGCGGGTCATATACATACGATTCCGAAACAAAAATTCTTACGCTTACAAATGTTAATTTCACAACCACCTTCGCAACCGCACTCGACTTATATTACTTGCCCGCCGATGGGATTGTGAATCTTGTGGGCGATAACTCGTTTGTTTCGCTCAAAACCAATTCTGCTTCTAACGGCGTAAGTTTTACAAATAATGCTACCATAAGCGGTTCAGGCTCTCTGACGGCAATCGGCGGCACGGCAACTGGCACAAGCTGCGGTATACAGTCCTCTTCCGCACTCACCATCTCCGGCGGAACAGTTACGGCGTCAGGCGGGAACGGTGCTAACATTAGCTACGGTATAGATATGATTAGCGGCGATCTCACCATCTCCGGCGGCACTGTTCGTGCAACGGGCGGTAATGCGCTTGCCGGTAATAGTATAGGTATCTACAGTAGAAGCAACACCAAAAATGTTAATATCTCCGGCACTGCAACAGTAACGGCGATAGGAGGAAATGCAACTTCAAGCAGCTTTGGTATCCGTTCGTACAAAGACATCAATATCTCCGGCGGCACGGTAACAGGTACGGGAGGAGCAGGCAGTGACAGCATCTATGGTATCTTTGCAACAACGAATATCTCCATCTCCGGCGGTACGGTTACTGCGCAGACAACAGCCGTATACTCTTCATATGCGATAAATAATAAAATCACAACATTACCCACTAATTATACATGGGAATACGCTACATCATACCCGGGTGGTACTATAACAGCGGGTACGGGTGCGTATACTTACTCAGACACATACAAATACGTCAAAATTATTACCGCTCCCAACTCCGAGCCCACCGTAGTAACAGATGCAGGCACACAGGACGGCACTGCAACGCCGGCTTCAACCGGCGGCACTGTCGCGACGGCGGCAGTGCCGTACACAGGCAATGCCACCTCATGGTTTGAGGACGCGGAAGACGACGAGCTTTCATATGCCCTTGTCAGCGCGAAAGACGGCAGCAATAATGATGTAACTGTAACTGTTACCGCAAGCACCGGCGCAATTTCATATACCCCGGCGGCGGCTCAGGCAGGCAGTACGGTTACGATTATTGTTAAGGCAAATGACGGCATAGCGGACAGTTCCGCGAACGTCACTATAACGGTTGCGGTCGGGGCAGTTCCCGCGAATAAATGGGGTGTAACGCTTAACGATAACGACCCGACAACGCCATTCACCGCCCTTACAGAATATACCTACGGCACAGGCGCGACACTGCCGAGAAACGGCACGAAATCGGGATTTACTTTCGGGGGCTGGTATGCAACAAACGATTTTGCGGGCAGTGCAGTTGAAACAATCACGGCGACAGACACAAACGATAAGACGTTTTATGCAAGATGGCTTTCGTCCACCGCAAGCCTCGCAAGCTTGACAATCTCCGACGGCACACTTACCCCGGCTTTTGCAAGCACGACAACTTCATACACCGCGAGCGTTGCAAACAGCGTTTCTTCGGTAACTATCGGTGCAACTAAAACAGATGCAAATGCAACTATAACAAGCGGTTTAGGCGAAAAATCATTGACGGTTGGACCGAATTCTTTCGACGTGGTTTGCACAGCCCAAAACGGAACAACCGCAACATATACTATTACAATAACAAGGGCGGCTAAACGCGACACGCCTGAGGCTACAATTAATTATACTACCGAAAAAATCACAGGGCTTATTGGAGGCGGCAGTTATACCGTCGGCGGTACGGCAATGACTGCAAGCGCAACTGGAACAATAGACATAAATTCAAGCTGGCTTAACACATCGAAAGCGATTATCTATAAAGGGGACAGCACAATCGAAGACAGCACGGCGCAAACGCTTAATATCCCCGCCCGCCCTGCCGCGCCGAGCTTAACTCCGGTTAACGAAAGCAGTTATGGCGGATCTAACGGACAAATTACAGGCTTTGTTTCAACAACAAATTATCAATACAGAACAGACGGAGCTTATGCAAACATAGCCCTCGGAACAACAGCGTTAGTGGGGCGTTCGCCGGGTACATATTACGTAAGGCTTGCCGCAACCGAAACTGCATTCGCGAGCAGTGACGCGACGGTAACTATAGGTTCATATACACAAAGCAATGTTTCGACGCTTTCTGCCATAACGATAGACGGAACAGCGATTTCGGGCTTCGTTTCAAGCACAACGGAGTACGAATTAGATGCCACATATGATACAGCAAGCGTAACAATCGGCGTAACTAAAACAAATTCTGCCGCAACCTATACAGGCGGCACAGGACTTAAAACACTTAATACCGGCGAAAACACCTTTACGATTACGGTAACATCGGAAGATTCCTCGACAACCACAACCTATACTATTACAATAACAAAGGCATCCCCGCCCGATACAGCAAACCCGACAGTCAGCGGCGACCCTGTATTTGCCGTAACCGAATTGTCAGCCGGAACAGGCACGTTAACGGTTACTTTCAGCGAAGCCATGACCGCCGCCGGTACGATTACGCTTAACAACGGCGGAGCGGCGACTCTAAGCTCATGGTCTTCAACAACCGTTGCAGTTTATAACCTAACCGGGCTTGCATACAGCACAACCTACACAATCACATTCAACGACTTTGAAGATGTAGCCGAAAATGCTTTAACAGCACCCTCCCCCGCGAAGACGTTCACAACGGCGGCTAACCCAAATCCTAACCCTAACCCTAACCCTAATCCCAATCCAGATCCAAACCCAGACCCAGACCCAGAGCCGGAGCCGGACCCTGAACCTGAACCTGAACCCGAACCCGAGCCGGAGCCGGAACCTGAACCCGAGCCTCAGCCTGAACCCGAGCCTGAACCGGAGCCTCAGCCACAGCCACAGCCTCAGCCGTCGAACCCGTCTGCCCCGTCATCGTCGTATCCGTCCTACCCGATATTTACACCCGCAACCCCGTCAAAACCGAAATATGACGTAGGTTACACGGAATCATTTACCTCAAAATCAGACGTAATATCGACGGTAACGGTTACAGAAGAGGGCATAGAAGTCAAAGCCGGTCTTAACGAAAAAAATACCGTAAACACCGAAATGGCGGTTGCGGCGGTTAAAAAAGCGGCAGAAATCGCCGAGGCTAACGGCGAAGACAGCATAATCTTCGATATCCCCGCAGAAGCCGCCGGGCTTTCGGCAGGAGCAGTCAAGAAGCTTGTCGGCGCGGCAGGAGACCGTAATCTCGTCATTAACCTCACTTCCGGCGACGACGGAGAAAAATCCGGCACATTAACCCTCACGGAAAACAGCAAAGCCGGGCAGATCCTCAACAAGCTCTATTTTGAAACAGAAAGCATCTACACCGCGCTAAATTACATCGCAAAGCATTACGACACCGACATTTTAGTCGCGTTTGAAACTGCACAAAAGCGCAGCTGGGGCGACACCGTAACCCTCGCAATTAGCCTTGAGGAATTAGGCATCGAAAATTTAGATTTTGCAGAGGGCGAGAAAATTTACGTTTTAATCTACGACGAGCATACGAAAAAATGGTATCAGACGTCGTCGTACGTCAAAGACCGCTGCGTCATAATCACAACAAAGCAAAGCGGGATTTTCGCACTTGTTGCTAATCCTGTTGGTTAACAGCGTTAAAACTGCCCGATATAAAAACTGCCTCCAAAATTTTTGGGGGCAGATTTATGTATCTGCGGGTGATCGGACTTGAACCGATACGGTATCACTACCGAGGGATTTTAAGTCCCTTGCGTCTGCCGATTTCGCCACACCCGCGCATATTAACAAAAACATTATATCATATATTTTAGGGAGTGTCAAGCGGATTATTAGAATTTAATAAAATAGACATATTTATCCCGAATATTTTATAAAAAAACTTTACCGCAAGGGTTGATTTTTTATGCCAATTATGTTACAATAATATTGAGGGCTATATTTGCATACAATTTGTAATAAATTTGGATATTAAACACACAGTAAATGAACTTGAATCTTGTTTTATGCGAGCCGCAGATCCCGCAAAACACCGGCAACATTTCGCGTACCTGCGCGGTTGTCGGGGCGGCACTCCACCTTATAAAGCCGATGGGCTTCGAGATTACCGAATCTCGCGTGAAGCGGGCGGGGCTTGACTATTGGGATAAACTTGACATTTTTTACTACGACGGCATTGACGAGTTCCTCGCGGGGAAAGATGAGGAGAAGCTTTTCTTCTTTTCGACGAAGGCAGGGCGTTTCTACTCCGACGTGCAGTACCCCGACGGCGCGTACTTGATTTTCGGGCGTGAGGATGCGGGGCTGCCGGAGGCGGTGCTTGAGCGGTACTCTGAACGCTGTGTGAAGCTCCCCATGCGGGACGGTCTGCGAAGCCTGAACCTCTCGAACACGGCGGCGGTTGCAGCGTACGAATACCTTAGACAGCGGAATTTCCCGGGCTTAATGTAAGGCTTAATCCGGCTTTTGCCGGTTAGTATAAAGAACATATTTTGGAGGGCTTTTATGAAAAAGCAAACCTACGCGATCGTAGCACTTATTGCCGGTATTATCGGTATCGTCGGAAGTTTTATTCCGGGCGTTGTATACGTTGCTTGGGCTGGACCTGTTGTCGGGCTTATCTTCGCAATCCTCGGTAAAAAGCAACCCGACGACGGTATTCCGTCAACAAACGGTATGCTTACCGCCGGCCTCGTTCTCTCGATTATCTCCCTTGCACTCAGCGTTGCCTGCACTGCCTGCGCAATCTGTGCGGCTTGCGGCCTCAGCTCCTTAGCCACTTCGCTGGGTTCCTATTAATATATGCTGCCCCCCATTGACCTTTTCGGCAGGACCATAACCGGCTACGGAATTGCTGTTGCCGTCGGGCTTTTAGTCTGCCTGTTTTATATTATGAAACAGGGCAAGCGCGTTCTCGGCACCGACGGCGATATCCTCCTTATAACGGGTGTCGCCGGCGGCGGTGCTTTTCTCGGGAGCCATCTCCTTTTCGGGATTGTCTCGCTTTTTTCTTACGGCGGCTTCCCAACTATAACAAGCTTCGACGGTTTTATCCGCTTCATGGCTGATTTTTTCGGCGGAAGCGTCTTTTTCGGCGGGCTTATCGGCGGAGCAATTGCTGCGTTTATTGCTGTTAGAGTGGTAAAACTCCCGTGGTATCCGACGGTTGATCTGCTTTCGACAGTCGTGCCGCTCTTCCATTTTTTCGGGCGGGTCGGCTGTTTCCTCGGCGGGTGTTGCTTCGGCATACCCTCGGAGTTCGGCTTCACCTTCCGCCATTCGATTGTTGCGGCGGCGAACGGCGTTAACCGTTTCCCTGTACAGCTTCTCGAAGCTTCCTTCAACTTAGTTTTATTCTTTGCGCTCTACGCCCTCTTTAACAAGGGGAAACTCCGCGGGAAGCTCTTTTTCATCTACCTTCTCTGCTACAGCCCGGCGCGATTTTTCCTCGAATACCTTCGCGGGGACACCTATCGCGGCATAACCTCTGCGGGGCTGTCAACTTCCCAAATTATATCAATGTTAACCCTCACAGTCGGACTCTTCGGACTCCTATTTTATAAAAACGAATTAAAAGAAACTGATACCAATGGTTGAAAAAATACAGATAATGACAGATTCCGGCTCAGATATACCGAGAGTATACGAACAAAAGCACGGAATTCGCATCTTGGCGTTCCCGATAACTGTCGGCGACCGAGGCTTTTATGACAGGGACATGACCGACGCCGAATACTACAAATTAATATTAGATTCCGTGAAATCTGCCGACTTCCCGTTAACGTCTCAGGTTACAGTTAACCGTTTTATTGATGTTTATAACGAATATTATACTGTCGGTATAACCGACCTTATATATGTTTCTATCGCAGACTTAGGCTCGGCAACCTTCGCGAACGCCTATATGGCGCGTGAACAATTTTTTGAAGAAAATCCGCAGGCGCGTGAAACTTATCGGATTCACATAATCGACAGCGGGAACTACACCGGCGTTTACGGCTGGCCGGTTATTCAGGCGGCGATAAAGGCGGAAAAGGGCGTTCCCGCCGCCGATATTATTGATTACGTCACCGACTGGTGCAAGCACGCCGAAGTTAATTTCGGCTGTTTCACCCTCGATTTTGTAAAACGCTCCGGGCGTGTCTCAACCGCCGCCGCTTTCGTCGGCGAGATGCTGGGACTCCGTCCGATTATCCGTATCAGACAGGCAGTCTCGACCACCACCGCGAAGGTTCGCGGGGACAGATCGGTTGTGCCGAAAATCGTTGACGTAACCGCCGAACGGATTATCCCCGGCACGCCCTACGTGCTTATAGCCGGGAACGACAAGGCGGCGGAAGACGAACTCGCAAAACTTATCACAAAGCGGCTCGGCTACCCTCCCGAAATGGTTTTCTATGTCGGCGCGGCGGTCGCGGCAAACGTCGGTCCCTGCGTTGTCGGAACAATCTTTAAAGCAAGACCGGGAGTATAGAGGACAGAGGAGAGAAGACAGAGGACAGAGGCGAGCGTACAAAATGCAAAAGCACCGCTTTAAAGCGTTGACATTTCCCGGAGTTTGGAAAGTTACTAAACGTAATTTTCGGGGTAACAATTAGTATGAACAGAAAAATTAAGCTTGACGGTGAATGGCGATTCACCCTCGACCACGAAAAAATCGGGCTCGCACAGAAT
>JAISIH010000020.1 GCA_031262105.1 Ruminococcus sp.
TTTTTCGCGTCTTCTTGGAAATAGCGGTCCTTCGAGCCGACCTGCATTGCGCCGATTGAACCCATGCCGCGGTAAACCTTGAAGCTTCTGCCTTGGTAGATTTCGGATTCGCCGGGAGCTTCGGCACAACCCGCAAGGAGCGAGCCGAGCATGACGACGTTCGCGCCTGCCGCAAGAGCCTTAACAATATCGCCGGAATATTTTATGCCGCCGTCCGCGATAACGGGTATGCCGGACTTTGCCGCCTCACGCGCAACATCGTAAACCGCGGTAATCTGCGGAACACCGATGCCGGCGATAACGCGGGTTGTGCAGATTGAACCGGGACCGATTCCGACCTTAAGCGCGTCTGCACCCGCCTCAATCAGAGCTTTCGCCGCCTCGGCAGTTGCGATATTCCCCGCGATAACCGGAATGTTCGGGAACATCTTCTTAACCTCGCGGACTGCGTTTATAATGTTGATATTATGCCCATGTGCGGAGTCGAGAACAAGCACGTCAACCTGCGCGTCAACAAGAGCGCGAGCGCGTTCAACCATGTTTTGCGCAACGCCTATTGCTGCGCCGCAAAGAAGTCTGCCGCGCTTGTCACGGGCGGAATTCGGATATTGAATGGTCTTTTCAATATCCTTTATGGTAATAAGCCCCTTAAGTGTAAAATTTTCATCAACAATCGGGAGCTTTTCAATCCTGTGTTTCATGAGAATTTGTTTTGCTTCTTCGAGGTTTGTCCCGACAGGCGCGGTTACGAGGTTGTCCTTGGTCATAACGTCCTTCACGGGGATATTGAAGTCGGTCAAGAAGCGCAGATCGCGGTTGGTTAAAATGCCGACAAGCGTTCCGCCGACGTCAACGATAGGCACGCCGGAGATTTTATATTTGCCCATGAGGTCGTTCGCCTCAGAGACGAGCTTATCGGCGGTTAAAGAAAACGGGTTGACGATAACGCCGTTTTCGGAGCGTTTAACCTTGTCAACCTCAACCGCCTGTGCCTCCACAGACATATTTTTATGTATAATGCCGATTCCGCCCTCACGCGCCATGGCAATTGCCATGGAAGCTTCGGTAACGGTGTCCATTGCGGCAGTCATAATCGGGGTATTGAGCTTTACGCCGCCCGCAAGCGTCGTTTCGATACTAACCATGTTCGGTGTACAGTCAGACTCCGCCGGAACAAGCAGAACGTCATCAAATGTCAAACCCTCTTTGGTGAATTTATCATTTGTAAGCATAATAATACCCCCCGAATTCATTTAATATTCCTCTCATTATATATCTAATAATCGCAATTGTCAAGCCTTATAAATAATATTCAGAAAAAATTCATATGTAAAAAAATAGTATCAAATCGGAATTTGTCGAATAAACTGTACTATATTCAGTTTGTCGAATTTAGTAAAATTTAGTCTTACAAAAAATTATGTTAAACTTGATTATTCTGACATTCTGCGGGCAAAAATAGTATTATAAACATTGCAGGAGATAAAAATTATGGTAACAAGTATGAATTCGAGCCTTACGGCAATAAAGCGCGGGGATATTTATTACGCGGATCTTTCGCCTGTTGTCGGGTCTGAACAGGGCGGAATGAGGCCTGTCGTTATCGTCCAGAACGACGTCGGGAACAAGCACAGCCCGACCGTTATCGCCGCCGCAATTACATCGCAAAAAGACAAAACGAACCTCCCGACTCATATTGCCCTGCGTTCCGACTGCGGCTTGCAGAAAGATTCAATCGTCCTCGCCGAACAGATTCGCACCCTCGATAAACACCGCCTTAAGGAAAAAATCGGAACCCTCCCCGAAACGACAATGTCTGAGGTTAACCAAGCGTTGTCGGTAAGTTTCGGTCTCGGCAATTTTCGTTAATGCTACATAATTTATCAAATTGTAGCATAGTGTGGTAAACCGCGATACAGATTTTTTGTATTGCGGTTTTTTATTTACTGTGATATAATATTAGCGTAAGGAGAATGATATATGCCAAATATTACAGTTACAAATAATAATGCCCAAATCAAAGCCCTAAAATTGCCCGGAGTGATAATTACAGGGAAGGGGAGAAACGCGATAAAGGCAGAGTTTGAGGGCAGCGGACTTAATTTCAAGGCGAAGATACTCGAAAATTTCGACAAAAACATCAGCCGTCTTATTGTCGTCGCGACGGAAGATTACAAAGAAGCCATGAAATACATTCTTGCCGCCGAATCGGAAAATATCCCCCATGTGCTGATAACAACAACCGTGAACGCCAATTATTGCATCAAATTTTTACATATAATGTATACAGACGATCGCAGCCTGAATTCAGCCGTCAAAGCGGCGGTTGCCGACGAAGAATTCTGCGAAATTCCCGAAAGTTATCTACTTTTTGCCGAAGCCGAGGGCGAATACCGCCTTGAAGCCGTCTTCTCCGACATCTTCGACCGCCTCCCGAGCTTCGATTTCTCGAATTTAATAATGCGTATCAGCACCCACCCCTCCGAAAATATCGAAAGACCTTTTATAAAAAAATTTCTCCCGAATTTAATGATAGAAAGAATTGACACAGATAAATTACAAGTAATTTCTGCTGAAATAATTGGTTTTTAATTAAAAAAAGATTGACAAAAGCCTTCGTTTGTGCTATAATTAATGTACATTAATATAGTATAGATAAAGGCTTTTTTTATGCAAAAATACGATGAGACTCAAATACAGGTTTTAGAGGGCTTAGAGGCTGTTCGCAAGCGTCCCGGAATGTATATCGGCTCGACCGGACCTAAGGGGCTTCACCACCTTGTTTACGAGATTGTTGACAATGCGATTGACGAGGCTCTTGCCGGGTACTGCACAGAAATTGACGTGCGGATACTCCCGGGGGAGATTATCGAGGTTTCGGACAACGGGCGCGGTATTCCCGTCGGAATCCACCCTACCGAGGGAATTTCAGCCGCAACGGTTGTTTATACCGTGCTTCACGCGGGCGGGAAGTTCGGCGGAGGCGGTTATAAACACGCGGGGGGCTTACACGGCGTAGGCTCGAGCGTGGTTAACGCGCTTTCGGAGTGGCTTGAGCTGACTGTTTTTGACGGCACGCACGAGTGGTATCAACGCTTTGAACGCGGTAATTATCATGAGCCGATTAAGACTGTCGGCGATGTTAAACCGGGCAAAACCGGAACTACCGTGCGTTTTAAGGCAGACACCGAGATTTTTAAGGAATCGGATGTTTACGATTATGAAACCTTGCTTTTAAGGCTTCGCGAGGAGGCTTTTTTAAACGCGGGGTTAGTTATAACCTATTCGGATGAACGCGGTGGCTTTTCGGAAGATGAAGACCGCTTTGTTAAGCTTCATTACACCGGCGGAATAAGGCAGTTTGTCGAGCATATCGAGACTGTGAGAGGGTTAACCCCGCTTGCAGGCGAAGTTATCTACCTTGCCGGAATTGACCCGACCGCGAACGAGTCGGACACGTCCTGCGAAATCGCGCTGATGTGGAATGACTCCTATAACGAAGTCGTGATGAGTTTCGCGAACAATGTCTATACCCCCGACGGCGGAACGCACGAAGTCGGCTTCAAAAACGCGCTGACTAAGGCGGTTAACGAATACGGGAAGAAGTTTAACTACCTCAAGGCGGACGAAAAGTTCGCGGGGGAGGATATACGCGAGGGGTTAACTGCAATTGTTTCGGTTAAGCTTGCGGATTGCGAATTCGAGGGGCAGACGAAAGGGAGATTAGGCAACCCCGAGGTTAAGCCTTTTGTGGACAAGCTTGTTGTCGAAAAAATGTCGGTTTTCTTAGAGGAACACCCCGAAGAAGCGGGGAAAATCTTAGAAAAATGCACCGGCGCAAAGTCAGCGCGTGAGGCGGCGAAAAAGGCGCGTGAGGCGGCGCGGAAAAAGTCGCAGATGGAGTCAATGTCCCTGCCCGGGAAGCTTGCGGACTGCACCGAACACGACCCCGAATATTCCGAGCTTTATATCGTCGAGGGCGACTCTGCGGGCGGCTCTGCAAGACAGGGGAGAAACCGAAAGTTTCAGGCGATCCTTTCCCTCTGGGGCAAGATGCTTAACGTGGAAAAGGCGCGGATCGACCGCGTTTACGGCAATGAAAAGCTGATGCCGATTGTCGCCGCTCTCGGCACATCAATCGGCGAGGATTTCGACCTTGCGAAGCTCCGTTACGGCAAGGTTATAATAATGGCGGATGCGGACGTTGACGGCTCACATATCCGTACGCTCCTTTTGACATTCTTCTTCCGTTTCATGCGGCCGCTCATCGACGAGGGGCATATTTGGCTTGCTCAACCGCCGCTTTTCAAGGTTTCACGCGGCAAGAAACAACGGTACGCCTTCTCCGACGAAGAACGCGATATGTACATCTCCGAACTGACCGCAGAGGGCGGCAAGTGCGATGTTCAGCGTTACAAAGGCCTCGGTGAAATGGACCCCGACCAGCTTTGGGAAACAACCATGGACCCCGAACGCCGCACAATGGTTAAAGTCGGTCTCGACGATGCGATAAAGGCAGACGAGGTTATAACAATCCTCATGGGCGACAAAGTCGGTCCCCGCCGGGAATTTATCGAAAAGAACGCAAAATACGTTAGCAATTTGGATATATAAATTATGGGTATGTTTAACGATATGTTCGGCGAGGGCGAGGATAACGGCGAGGAAATTGTTGTCGCTAAATTGCCGGAAGTTATAGCGAAGGGCGAGTTTGTTTATTCTGCCGAGGATGTTTTGGCGGGCTATCGCCTGTTTCGGAAACGTTATATAAAAAAGCAGACGATTTTGCGGCTTGTTATCGTCGCAATTGCACTTGCTTCAAGCATCTTCATGCTTGTTACCGACGGCGCGACCCCGATTTCCGTTATCTGCGTTGTGCTTTGCGTTTTATGCGCGGCTTGGTTTATAAAAACGCCGATTGACAATAAGCGAAAGACCGCGAAGGCTGTCTATGACGTGGGCGAGGAAACGTACGGCGTTGAAATTACCCCCGAAACGATAAAAATTACCCTTCTCGACACCGATATTGAAAACGAGGAAGACCGCCCCGGAACGCTTATCCACCTTAACCAATACGTTGTTGACATTTTAGACACCGAGGGCATTTATGTAATTGTTATCGCGAAGCAAAAGGTTTTCGTTATCCCGAAAAATGCATTTGACAACAATGCAAAAATCCGCGAAAAACTGTCACAGGCAATGGAAACAAGATTTAAAATCATTGAGGAAAACTAATGTATAACGACTATTCAAAGATAATTAATGTTGATATTGAAAAGGAGATGCGCGACAGCTTCCTTGCGTATTCAATGTCGGTAATTGTTGCACGCGCTTTGCCGGACGTTCGCGACGGCTTGAAGCCCGTCCACAGGCGTATTCTCTATACAATGTACGAAAACGGCTTAACCCCCGACAAGGCGTTCCGCAAATGCGCAGACACCGTCGGAGCAGTCCTCGGGCGTTATCACCCGCACGGCGACGCTTCCGTTTATGACGCTATGGTTCGCCTTGCACAACCTTTTTCGATGCGCTATCCGCTTATAACCGGGCATGGTAACTTCGGCTCGCCCGACGGCGACCCCCCGGCGGCTTATCGTTATACCGAATCGCGCCTCTCGAAGATGTCGCTCGATATGCTCACCGACCTCAACAAAGAGACGGTCGATTTCGGCATGAACTACGACGACCGCTTAAAGGAGCCGCAGGTGCTGCCCACGCGCTTCCCGAATCTGCTTGTTAACGGCTCAATCGGTATCGCTGTCGGAATGGCGACAAATCTCCCCCCGCACAACCTCACCGAGGTTATCGACGGAATCCGCCTCGTCATGGACAACCCCGAAACCTCCGATTTCGCCCTCATGGAGGTTATAAAAGGTCCCGACTTCCCGGGCGGCGGCGTAATCATGGGCAGAGCAGGGATAAGGGCAGCGTACCTTACCGGGCGCGGCAAGGTTACAGTTCGTTCGCCTTACCATATTGAGGAAAGTGCGAATGGGCAGAAGCGCAGCATAGTTTTTGATGAAGTGCCGTATATGGTTCATAAAAACGACATTGAAAAGCACATTGACGAGCTTCGCAAGGACAAGCGTATCGAGGGGATAACCCTTGCGCGTGACGAGTCAGACAAGGACGAGGCGGTTCGTTTCGTGGTGCAGGTTACCCGCGACGCGAATATCGACATTGTTGTGAAGAAGCTCTATTCGCTCACCGACCTCCAAAGCTCATTTTCAATCAACACCCTTGCGCTTGTTGACGGCGTTCCGAAGACGCTTAAACTCCGCGAGATGATTGACGAATACATTAAATTCCAGATTGAAGTAATCCGCCGCCGGACTGAATTCGACCTTAAAAAGGCGAAGGAACGCGCCCACATCTTAGAGGGGCTTGCGATTGCAACCGACGGCAACAACATTGACGAGGTTGTCGAGATTTGTAAGACGTCAAAAGACCGCGCTGATGCAATTTCGCGCCTGTGCGAACGCTTCCCCCTGTCGGAAATTCAGGCGGATGCGATTGTTCAGTTACGGCTCTTACAGTTAACGGGTCTTGAGCGGCAGAAGATTATTGACGAGCTTGAAAGCTTGCACGCGAAGATAAAGGAGTTTGAAGCAATCCTTGCCGACAACAGGCTTGTTATGGAAATTATCGGCAACGAACTCGACGAAATCAAGCGCAAGTTCGGTGACGAACGCCGCACGAAAATCGAGGACGTCTCCGGCGAGGTTGATATTGAAGACCTTATCCCGGACGAAGAGTGCGTGTTAACATTTACCGATATCGGCTACATCAAGCGCCAGCCCCTCGCCGCCTATAAGTCCCAACACCGCGGCGGTCGCGGCGTTAACGGCATGAAACAGCGCGACGAGGATTTTGTCTCCGAGATGATAACCGCCGGAATCAAGGACAACATTGTCTTTATTACAAATCGCGGGATAATGTATCGCGTGAAGTGCTACGAGCTTCCCGAGGGCGGCAGAACCTCAAAGGGGACGAATATCATCAACATTCTCCCCCTCGCCGAGAACGAAAAAGTTACCGCAATTATCCCCGTAAAGGCGTTCGAGCCGGGGCTGTTCCTCACGATGGCGACAAAAAAAGGCAAGTTAAAGCGTACCTCCCTCGAGAGTTACCGCAACGCACGCCGCTCCGGGCTTATCGCCCTGAACCTCGCCGAAGACGACGAAATCGCCGGCGTAAAGCTAACTGACGGCGACATGGAGCTTATAATCTCAACCAAAAACGGTTACTCCCTGCGCTTCCACGAGTCGAAGGTACGCGCCCAAGGCAGGCAAGCCTCCGGCGTTCGCGGCATAACCCTGCGCGACGAATCCGACGAGGTCGTGGACGTTGTAAGGGTACACGAAAACGCCTACCTCCTAACCATCACCGACCGCGGCTTCGGCAGAAAAACCCCTCTCGATGCCTTCCCCGCAAAGCTCGGCAGAGGCGGAAAGGGTGTCCTAAACTACCGCGTGGACGATGAACGCGGCTCTGTAATCGGCGCAAAAGTCCTCCGCGACGACAAAGACATATTGCTAATCAACTCCGACGGCGTAATAATCCGCATCTTAGCCGAATCCCTCCGCCCCATGGGCAGAGGCGCAAAAGGTGTTCGCATGATGAAACTCGGTGACGCCACAAAAATAATTACTTTCGCCCCCGCCGACCACGAGGAAGGTGTTGAAGTCGCTACGGTGGAGGAACTCCCGGACGGTGATGTTGCAGAGACGGCGGAGGAATAGAAAAGATTGATGTTTCCCACATAAAAATCATACCCCGCCGTGTTATTCGGCGGGGTTTTACTATGCATTTGCGGGTTTTGCTTTTTTAAGGGCGATTTTTTTCAGCCGCATCTCATCTTCGTAAGCTTTAAGATCGGCTTTAAGCTGTTCACGAGGTATATTCCTGATAAAATCAGGTCTTGTAAGCCTGTCGTCTTCGTATTCCATTATTATTTGAATACCTCCTTGAATGTGATATTTGAGTTTCGAGAGATTTTTTCTATTGTTTTTTTCTGTTCTTCTAATTCGTCAAAATAAATCCCGGCGTAATATTCCCAATATTTAAGATAAATATTTTCGTTAATCATCTCATTTGATGAATACCTGAATAAACGTCCGTTATGCGCGGCAAAAAAAGGTTGTCAATAGTTTTTCAAAAAGAAATAGCGGTTCACTTCGCGCTAATAATAATGTCTGACATAAAAAGTCTTTGAAGGGGGTTTGGGGGAAACTTTCTTCAGAAAGTTTCCCCCAACGCATCCCTTAAACCTTAGGCAGCGTCACCTCAAATTCTGTAAACTTATCGGGTTCGGAGCGGACTATCAGCTTGCCTTTGTGGAGTTTGATGATGCTTGAGACGATGGAGAGACCGAGACCGGCGCCGTATTTGTCTTTGCTGCGGGAGGTATCGGACTTGTAGAAACGCTCGAAGACTTTGGAGATTTCGTTGGCGCGAAGACCGCCGCCGGTGTTTTTTATGCGGATAGAGCTTTCGGTTTCGGTGGAGATGAGGGTAATGTCGATTTCGCCGTCATCTTCGGTAAATTTCACGGCATTTTCGACGAGGTTAAAGACGACTTGATTGATGAGATCGACGTCGCCTGTTATGATGAATTCGGTGTAATCGCCGGTATTGATTGTGATGTTCTTTTTGACGATTGTGTCGCGGAAGTGGGTGAGGACGGTGAGGAACTCGGGGAGTAGATCGAAGCGTGAGTAGCGCGGGGACATTTTCCCGGCGTCGAAAGCGGAGAGCGAAAGCATATTCGTCACGAGGCGCGAAAGGCGTTTTGTTTCGGTTGAAACGAGGATAAGGTAACGTTCGACGTCTTCGGGGGCGACTGTTCCGTCGAGGATACCGTCAACGAAGCCGGATATGCTCGTCATGGGCGTGCGAAGCTCGTGGGAGACGTTTGCGACAAAGGCTTTGCGGTTATCCTCGGTCTGCTCGATTGTTGAAGCCATGCGGTTTAAGGAATCCGCCAAGAAGCCTATCTCGGAATCGGAATCAACCTTCACGCGGGTGGAAAAATCGCCGTTTTCAAACTCCGCAACCTTAACAGTCATATCCTCAATCGGCGAAATAAACCTTTTTGTGACAAAATAGGCGGACGCAAATATAACCACAATCCCGATCAGATCAATAATCACAGCGGAAAGTATCAGCCGCAAAAGATAAGCGTTAAAATCCGCAGGGCTGTTAACCCGTATAATATAACCGTTCGAGACGTGCGAAATGTTCATGAAAACAGGCTCGGAAAACGACCCGTAAAGCGTCGATATCGCGGGCGTAGGCGCGTTCTCAAGCCGCTTCGCCTCAATATAAGCCGGCGCAGCATAAACCCCCTTCGATGACCGTAAAACCCCCTCGTCACTGTAAACAAACTCCGCATCAGTCTCCCCGTAAAGCTCCCCGTACTGGTCTTCCACAAACGCCATAAGCGCAGTGCCGCAAAGCACTGCGCTCGCTATAAGCAATACCGCCGTGGTTACTCCGGCAACCGCCGAAAACACATCCGAAAAAGCTTTCTTTAACATCGGGGGTACGTTGGGGAACGTTGGGGGGAAACCCTTTCTGGAGAAAGGGTTATCCCCCCAAACCCCCCTTCCTAAAGACTTTATTTTTATCTTGTTTTTTTATTTTCAGTAAACGCGTATAACCCTTCGTCTGGGTATCTTATTCGGGGCTTTGGTCGTCAGAATCGCCGAACGTTTTTTTGTATGGGCTTGGATTTTTATTCGGCTGAATAGGATGACCGCCGCTGACCTCAGCAACCGCATCATCGGCAAGAATTTTTTCTTCTTCCATAAATAGCCCTCCGGCTGCCCTTATTGCGGCTCTTCTTCTGCCTCGAATTTATAGCCTACGCCCCAAACGGTTTTGAGGGACCATTTTTTCGAGACATTTTCGAGTTTTTCGCGAAGACGTTTGATGTGAACGTCGATTGTGCGGGAGTCGCCGTAGTATTCAAAGCCCCAAACTTCGTCGAGAAGCTGGTCGCGGGTGTAGACGTGGTTGGGATTTGAGGCGAGGTAGAAAAGGAGTTCAAGCTCTTTCGGGGGGGTATCTTGAACTTTATTGTTAACGCGGAGTTCGTAGCGGGTCATGTTCACGACGAGATTTTCGTAGCGGACTTCCTTCACTTCCGGCTCGGCGGTTTGGTTCTGGATACGGCGGGAGACGGCTTTAATCCTCGCGATAACCTCTTTTGTATCGAAGGGCTTAACTATGTAGTCGTCCGCGCCAAGCTCAAGCCCGAGGACTTTATCGAAGGTTTCGGACTTCGCTGTAATCATAATTATGGGGACGTTGGATTTTTTGCGGATTTCTCTGCAAACCTGCCAGCCGTCAAGCTCGGGGAGCATAATATCGAGCAGGACGATATCGGGCTTTAGGTGGTTAAAGCTGACGATAGCGTGGTCGCCGGTGTGTGAAACGATGACGTTGTAACCCTCTTTCTCAAGATAGAGCTTTAAGAGTTCACATATATTATTGTCGTCATCAACGACTAAAACCTTTCCGAGAGACATGGCTATAACCTCCGAAGCGCGAATTATCAGAAACTTTACAAATTATTAATCTTTATGTACATATTATATTATAATATTAACGCAAACAAAATTCATTGATATTGTGTGAACGAATTATGTCGCTTCTGTAAATTTAACAAAAATGACGTCTTCGGTTAACAATATGATAATTAAAAATTTATTATTTTACTTAATATTGTAATAATTACACCGCGTTGACAGCAATCGGCTTTTATTCGTCGGACTCAGTAAGCTTATCGACAGCCTTTCCGGCAATGTCGGTAATCTGCTCGATTAGGGTGTTAATCGGGTATTCGATCTCGAAGTAGGTGTAGGTCCACGTGCCGTCGTCGAGGACGTATTCGTCGTCTTCATAATATTTTGCTTCGTTAAACCAGACCTCATTGTTTATATAGAGCTTGTCGTCGATCCATTCGCAATCGACGGTTGCGGGCTTAACCGCCTGTCTGACCTGCTTTTTGAGGGTTGTGTCGAGTTCAATACAGCCGAACGCAGAATCGTTAAGGTGGGTTGGAATCATGTAGACGTCGAGTTTGCCGCTCGAATTGTTCTTTATATCGAGGATATAGTAGGAGAAATTGCCGGAGGGCGATGTCCCCGTTCCGATAATTGTGTCTTCGGTCGTTGTGCGGAAAACGTACCACACGAAATAGAACGCCACGCTCCCGATAATATAAAGGAGTAGGAAAATAGTCCCCCAAATCGTCTTCGCGGTCGGGTTTATGCCGCTTGAAAAGAAGCCGAAGAAGCATAGAATCGCGGCGGGGATAATAAGCGGGAGGTTGCCCCAGTCAAGCAGGAGAATCGGCAGAAGCAGGACTGCATTGGCAAGCGACAGAATCCGCGTTATCGGGCTCTTTCGCGTATAATAATATATGAAGCCAGAAAATGCGGTAAAAAGCACGTAAAGAACCGCGAACATGACGCGGTTAGAATAGCTTATATCATAGAAAAAGACGATGTAGCAGATATAACACAAAAACCAAGTGTAAAGAAGCCCGAGAAGACTCACGCCGAGCTTGAACCACTTGTTTTTTATGAGGTGCCTAAACTTTTCCATTTTATCTGTACCGCTTTGAACGTCTGTATATGAGGAATATCACGAGGGCAATAACCCCGGCGCCGGCGATGCCGAGTGCAGCGTAAATAACCCCGGCGAGCCAATCGGGCAAGCCTGTATTCGGTGTATTATCGAGAGCTTCATAGTCGCCGATGTTCGGGACTGTGCTGCCGTCCGGGAGGGTAACGGTTATCTCGTCGAGATAAAACGCGTCGCCCGCGAAGGTTTGATAAACGGGGGTCAAAAAGCCGAGGCGGGTGTTTTGGCAATTATCGGGAATAACGAGCGTAATCTTGCTCCACGTGTCCGCCGTGAAGGTAGTTTGAGCCACGGGGAGATAGAGCATACCGTCCGTGTAAAGTGTAAACTGCCCGCTCCGCGCAACTGCGGCGGCGGTCGGGAAAATCTGCGCTGTTATGGTACAGCCCGCAAAGTCGGTTAAGCCGATGTCGGCTGCGGTTATGTACGCGCCGCCGATAAGTTCCGGGTCGATTTCGCCGGTGAAACTTTCTGAAACCGCGAGCGAACCCGCGCCGTCGAACATTTCCTTTTCGGTAATGCCGAATTTGAAGTTATTCTTCGCGGCAAGCTCTGTGTTGTCCACTTTCCACATATCCGCGCCGATGTCTGTATCGAAAGCGAAGGTCGAGGTTTCTGCTGCTGCGACAGGAAAGCTTAATGCAAATATTGCAATAAAAGCCGTAAAAATCCCTGTTAAACTTTTGCGGATACCTTTTTTCATAAAATCCCCTTCGCGTTTTAATTTAAAGCTATTGATACTTTGCCCTAATAATTATAAACGATAAATTCTCGAATGTCAAGCGAAATGCACGAAGAAATTGTTTATATTGTGTAAATTTAGTTCGCCTAAATTATTACACGAGTTTTGTTAATAATATGTTTACAAGTTAAAACGATTAACAAAATAATAAAAGCTTGTATTTTCCCATGACATATGATAATATAAATAGTGGATATAAAAAACGCCTTTTTTTGGAGGAATTATGCAATACGGACATTTTGACCTTGAAAATAAAGAATATGTGGTTGACCGCCCCGATACGCCCGCGCCTTGGTCGAACTACCTCGGCTCGCCGGAATACGGGGCAATTATTTCAAACAACGCGGCAGGCTATAGCTTCGTAAAATCGGGCGCGAACGGGCGGCACGTGCGTTATCGCTTCAACACGGCGATTGCCCTCCCCGGGAGATATATCTACCTTCGCGACAACGACAGCGCAGACTTCTGGTCTGCTTCATGGCAGCCGGTAGGGAAGCCGCTTGACAAATACAAATCCGAATGCCGCCACGGCACAGCCTATACTATTATAACGTCCGAATATTCGGGGATAAAGACCGATACGGTTTATTATGTGCCGCTCGGTGCGGACTATGAAATCCGCCGGATAAAGGTTACGAACGCGTCGGACAAGCCCCGGAATCTAACAGTAACCGGATTTATCGAATTCACCTCCGATAATAATTATAAACAAGACCAAATTAACCTTCAATACACCCAGTTTATAACCCGCACAAGCTTCGAGTGGAACAAAATTTTACAGCACATCAACGAAAACAGCGGCAAGTTAGAATGCGGCTCTAACCACAAAGAACGCTTTTTCGGAATCGCCGGCGCAAAGGCAGACAGCTATTGCGGCTCTCTCGATAATTTTATCGGTCCTTATCGCGGCTATGAAAACCCGCTCGGCGTTGAAGCCGGCGAGCTTGACAATTCGTTTAACTATAACTGCAATTCCTGCGGGGCATTATCGACGAAACTCGAGCTTGAACCGGGCGAGACAAAGGCGATAACCTACATCTTGGGGCAGAAGAATAACGACGCCGCGAACATTATTATCGCTAAATACGAAGACAAAAATATCGTTGACAGCGAAGTTTCGGAGCTTAAGAAATACTGGCACGCGAAGCTTAAAAACCTCTCTGTTAAGACCCCGAACGAAGCTTTCAACAACATGATTAACGTCTGGAACGCTTATCAGTGCTTCATTACCTTCACGTGGTCGAGGGCAGCTTCCCTCGTTTATTGCGGCGAGCGGAACGGTTACGGCTATCGCGACACCGTTCAGGACATTCAGGGGATAATTCACCTTGACCCCGAGCTTGCGGCGGATAAGATACGCTTCATGATTTCGGCGCAGGTTGACAACGGCGGCGGCTTGCCCCTCGTTAAATTTAACCACAACGCCGGGCATGAGGATACCCCCGACGACGCCTCCTACGTTAAGGAGACCGACCACCCCTCCTATCGCGCAGATGACGCCCTCTGGCTCTTCCCCACGGTTAGAAAATATATCGGCGAGACGGGGAATATCGGCTTCCTCGACGAAAAAATTGTCTACGCGAACGGCGGCGAAGATACCGTTTATGACCACCTCAAGCGTGCAATTAACTTTTCTATGCAGCGTCTCGGCGTACACAATATGCCGGCGGGGCTTCATGCGGACTGGAACGATTGTTTAAGACTGGGCAAGAAGGGCGAATCGACATTCGTTGCGTTCCAGCTTTACTACGCGTTTGCAATTATCCGCGAATATTCCGAGCTTAAAAAGGACAAAACCTATATCGAATACCTCGACAAGGTAACTGCGCCGCTTACAGAGGCTCTCAACAATTGTTGGAACGAGGACCGCTACATTCGCGGAATCCGCGAAGACGGCGTAGAAGTCGGCAACCGCAACGACCCCGAAGCTTCAATGTGGCTTAACCCGCAATCGTGGTCTGTAATCTCCGGCTTCGCGGGGAAAGAACGCGGCGAAATCGCGATGGAGTCCGTTCACCGCATATTAAACACCCCCTACGGCGCAAAGCTTCTCGAGCCGCCCTACGAAAACCACTTCTTCGACGGCGCGTTAATGCATATCTTCAACCCCGACACGAAAGAAAACGGCGGCATTTTCTCGCAATCGCAGGGCTGGTTAATCTTAGCGGAATCGCTCCTCGGGCATGGCGACAGGGCTTTTGAATACTTCCTCGAAAGCTCCCCGGCGGCTCTCAACGACCGCGCCGAAATCCGCGTTATCGAGCCGTACACCCACGGGCAATTCACCGAATCGACAAGAAGCCCCTACGCCGGACGTTCGCACGTGCATTGGCTCACAGGCACGGCTTCAACCGTCATGGTAGGTTGTGTTGAAGGCATTTTGGGCTTCCGCCCCGACGCACACGGCTTAACGCTCTCGCCGGCTGTTCCCTCCGACTGGAAAGAATACACAGCAGAAAAAATCTTCCGTGGGAAAACCCTTAACATAACCTTCAAAAACCCGAACGGAAAACCCGGCGCAGACTCCGCCTCCGTTATAACCCTAAACGGCGAAAAACTCGACGGGCTTTATATCCCGGCGGATAAGCTTGCGGATGTTAATAGCATTGAAATGATATTCTAAAGTCAAATTAAACCGGCAGGCGATGAACGTCTGCCGGTTTTTTTATTCATTATCATTATCGTAGTAATGAAGTTTACCATTTAAATCTTCGTCCAATTGTTCATATATCTGTCCTGCTAAAAACGCAGTAATTATCATCTCAAGGCTCTGTGCATCGCGCAACCTGTACTTAAGATAGTAACGCAAATATTTTGAAAAATTCTTCAAGTCTTTTCCATCTCTAAGAAGAATATGGCATTTGCGAACGCGGGTGCTTAAATAATTTAATATATATTTCAGAATAAAAAGCTCATTTACCTCACGTAACAATTCCTGTTTATCCATCGGAAGATTAAATATACCGTCGTTTTTAATCTGTATCGGTTTTCTGTATCTTAACCAATAACAAGTGTATGCTATGATTTTTTCGCTGTTTGGTTCCGCAATATCATTGTGAAAATCTTTCAATCTCTTTATGTCATAGAAATAATCAATTACAGCATACTGCAAAATTAATTCGTTGACCTCGGCGTAATCATCTAATGAACTGTCTTTTACATAGTCCAGCATTTGATTATATAGGTCATTGAACAAGTTTTCAAGTTGTTCTTCGTCGAATATCTTTATAAGCTCGTCACAATCGCGTTTTCTAAAGGATATATTCTTCATATTCATTCCCTACAGAATACAGTTCATTTAAGATTTCCGGCGTTGAAAATTTCTTTGAATCTGAGTAATGTTTTTCATAATCAATTCCGCCGTTATTTAAGCTTGAATCTGTAACTGTTTCATGATTGCTGACTCTGTTAACAAAATCACTGCCGGGGTTTTTACGTTTGGGAAAGAAATTGAAAAACAACACTGCCGCGAGAATTGCGATACAGATATAAAATATTATATCCAATATTATTACAGACATTGTTTTTTCCTACTTTCTTTTAATAAACGAACAGACACCCAGCACAAGCATTGCGATGAACGATAACAAGCCGAATTTAGCAATTTCATTGCTGTAATCTATTTCATCAATCGAGCTGAAAGCCAATAAAAACGAATATATAAACAAATCTAATAAAAAGACTAAGAGCAAGCCAAACAACAAGAACTTATCCCATTTATCCAATTTGAAGCGTTTAAGTGTAAGTTTGTCCAACAAAATACTTAACATAGCTGCTGATGACATAGATACACTTATGTAAATGACTTCTCGGTTCTGAAAGAACTTACAGATAATACCGCTGTAATCTCCCCCGGCTCTCATACCCTGAACAATGTTTATGGAAACAAGAGGCATTACCGAGAAAACAAGAGCAATCAGCCAAGGATAAAACCCCGGCTTTATATATTGTTTGGGTTTCCCGCCCGGCTTTTTTCGCGTTGGCGTTTTGATAGACGATTCCGCCTGTTCGCCTTCTGCCTGCGAATCCGGCGGAGGTGCCGCGAGAGCGTTAGTTGCTGCTGTAACGGGGTCTTTTTTCTCTTGTTTTGAAATAGCGGAATTCATGGATGTTATACTTCTCCCTATTCGTCGCTTCCGAAGTCAAAGTTTTTCCAATGTGCTTCGTCAATGGAATATAGGAGCTTTTTTAAGGCATACATACCTTTTTTACCCATGACTCTATAAAAACCGTTTCTGAATTTTCCGAGATCGGTTACCTTTTTCCAACCATCACGTTCGACACCAAAGAGCGGTTCAAGATCCTCTATAACCTGTTCTTTATGCGATTGAAATTGGCGAAAGTCTAACACTCTTTCTTTAGTATATGCTGCGATCTTATCTATTGTATCTAAATCCGCAATATTCATAATGAAGAAACCTTTTTACAAGTGTTGTTTTGTTAATCTTTTTTCATTTATTTACATTATATCATATTTTAATGAAAATGTCAATAGTTAAGTAAAGCCTTTTTTTCAAAATATTCAATAATAATAAAAATGTTTCGTTTGTTGAAATTGTTGAATTTGTTGAAAACCGCCAATAACGCAGAAGTAAAAGATGGTTAATCATCGTAACCATCCTTTATTCTTATATGTTCTTATTACCCCTTCTCATAAAGCTTCCCCGCCATCTCATTACTCTCAAACAGAAGCTTCGCCAAGTCTATAGTAGTATACTCCCCGTCGCGATAGACGATTTTTCCGTTACACATGGTGAGCTTTACGACGTCGGGGGAGCCGGAGAAGACGAGGTTCGGGATAACGTCGATTATCGGCTGCATGGAGGGCTTATTCATGTCGATAACGATAAGGTCGGCGGTCTGCCCCTCTTTTATGTCGAGAAGGTCGGGGAGCTTCATGCAGTCCGCGCCGCCGTAGGTTGCCGCCTTAAGCGCAACCGAAACAGGCATCGCCGCCGCGTCCCCCGTCGAGAGCTTTTGCAAAACGCACATGAGATACATCTCGCGGAACATATCGAGGGCGTTGTTTGAAGACGCGCCGTCCGTGCCGATCGCAAGCTTAACCCCCGCCGCATTCGCCGCCGCAAGCCTTGCGATGCCTGATGACAACTTCGCGTTTGAACACGGATTTGTTATAATATAACTGCCCGTCAAGCGCATAATTTCAAGGTCGTTGTCGGTCATGTGGACGCAGTGGAAGCCGCCGCCGCCGTTCGCGAACACGCCGAGGTCGTAGAAAACCTGTGTGGGAGTCATTCCGCCGTGCCGCTCTTTACATTCGATAACCTCGCGGGCGGTCTCGGAACTGTGCATATAAACCGGCGCGGAATATTTCTTCGAGAGCCACGCAACCCTCTGCATAACTGCGTTGTCGCAGAGATATTCGCTGTGGAAACCAAGGCGGTAACTCACGAGCGGGTCGTAATCTTTATAGGTGTTAAAATAGTTTTCGAGGCGTTCGACCGTCTTTTCCGCATCTTCTGCTCCGCCTGTTGTCCCTCCGCAGATTATGCTGCGCAATCCTGTCTCAACCGAAGCGCGGGCGATTCCCTCGGGGTAAAAATACATATCAAAGGCGGTGGTTATGCCGTTCTTAAAATACTCCGCCGCCGCAAGTTTCGTATACTGATAAACGACGTCTTCCGTGAGCTTTTCTTCCATCGGGAAAATCTTCGTAAAAAGCCAATCTTGAAGCGGCATACCGTCCGCATAGCTCCGCAAGAATGTCATTGCCGAATGTGCGTGAGCGTTCTTAAAAGACGGCATTAAGAGGTCGCCGGCAAGGTTAATTTCGGTGTCGAATTTCGTATCCGTTTCTTTAGTTTCCCCGACGTAGACAATCTTATCACCGTCAACCCAAACTTCGCCGTAGTTTATATCCATGTCGGTAACCGACAGAATGTTCGCGTTATAAAATCTAATCATATTAAAACTCCTGTATTGGCATTTATTACTAATTAAATAGTATATTTTATGAAAATAAAACGGAAAATATACCGCCGTATACGCAGTACATATTAAGGCGGCTTTCAGTGGATAATATATGTAAAATTAAAAGCTTGCTCTCAAGGAGAAATTATGAAGAAAACTATAGCTATTCTTGCCGCTGTAATGTTGTCCGCAAGCCTTTTTGCGGCTTGTACGAAAAAGGACGATAATAACGCCGCCGCCGCAACCCCGACAAGCGGAGGAAAGGCACTCAACATCTATTGTTGGAACGACGAATTCCGCAGCAGGGTTGAGAAATATTATCTCCCCGACCATCCCCTCCCCGAAGGCGTTGCGATAAACTGGATAGTTACGCCGAATGCCGACATGGCGTATCAGACAAAGCTTGACCAAACCCTCCCCGGGAACGCGACCGCCGCCGCCGCCGATAAGGTTGACATCTTCCTTGTTGAAGCGGATTACGCCGCGAAGTATATCAACACGAAGTACGCTGTCCCCCTCTCGGAAATCGGCATTACTAACGAGGAAATCGCCGATCAATACGCCTATACAAAGCAGATAGGCTCTGACAGCTCCGGCGTGATAAAAGGCATATCGTGGCAAGCCGCCCCGAACCTCTTTTTATACCGTCGTTCTATCGCGAATTCCGTCTTAGGCACAGACGACCCCGCAGAAGTCCAAAAATCCGTCTCAAGTTGGGATGTTTTCGAGGACACCGCGGCTTCAATGGCATCGTCCGGCTATCAGATGGTGAGCGGTTATGACGACACATTCCGCGCCTTTTCAAACAACGCCGACAAAGCAATTGTCGAAAACGGCGTAATTGAAGTGCCGAAAGCTTGGCTTGACTGGGCAGACCAGACGAAAGTCTTCACCGACAACGGTTACAACAGCCGCACCCGCCTCTGGGATACCGCGTGGGGGGCAGGCATGGCGAAGGACTCGACCGTCTTCGGCTATTTCGGACCGGCGTGGTTTATTAACTTCACCCTCGTTGACTATTCAATGGCGAACGCCGACGAAGGCGTTGTCGCCGGGAACGGTTCAATAGGAGACTGGGCTGTAACGCAAGGTCCCGCGCCGTCTTATTGGGGCGGAACATGGATCTGCGCGGCGGAAGCGACCGACAATGTGGACGAAATCCGCGACATCATGAAGGTACTCTGCACCGACAAAGCAGTAATGCGCCGCATTGCGACAGACCCGGGCGTTGAGGATTACACGAACACCGTCTCTGGCATGAAAGAGGTTGCGAATTCGGACTATACGTCGATAACCCTCGGCGGACAGAATCCGTTCCCGATTTATACGGCGGTTGCCGATAAAATCAACGTTTCAAAGACGATAAGCCCGTATAATCAACTTGCCGAAACCTTCCAAGGGAACATGGCAGATTACTTTTCCGGTGCGGTTGACCGCGATACAGCGATAGAGAATTTCTACACCGCCGCCAAGGAAAAATATCCCGAGCTTAAGCGCAATACCCAATAACGTCAAATTTGCGGCAGTTGCGTTTCCGAACGTGACTGCCTTATTTTTTGGGCTTCTTAATAAACTCTTTAAGCTTAAGTGCCTTGTCGATTGAGCCGCCGACTTTCAGGCGTCCTTTTAAGTATTCGTTAACGGCGTCTGCTTCGCCGCGAGCCATTGCCCGAAAGATTGCGAAGCTTGCGGTAAATTCGGCGTCTCTGTCGTGGTAGTCATAGGGGCAGACGTTGAGTTCGCCGTCTTTTAGTTCGACATAGAAGGTACCTTCGCCGTCCCCGGTAATGTTAAACTGGTAAGCAAAATGCCCGGGGATTTGTGAAACATCGTGCTTTACGAAATCGGTTTTTAAGGCTTCAAAAGCTTCAATAAAGGTCATAAATACTCCAATATATATAAAAATTTGGAAATCCGCGGTATCTGTCCTCTGTCATCTCGCCTCTGTCTTCTGTTATGCTATGCTGTGAAGAACATTCGGAATTTTGCGGGGGTTATTTCAGCTGTCGGGGAGAAATCGGGGCTTTTCATGTAGGACAAAAGGCTTGCTGTGAGGGCGTTTGCTTCGACATTTGCCTTGAGCCGCGAGAGGTTCGCCATACATACCATTAGCTTCCCGCGCCCGACTGCGGCTTCAAAGATTAGCCCTAACTTGTGGTTGCGGGTTACGTTGTCGATTACCGAGACGATCGGCAAAATTTGGTCTTCATTGTCGAGGATAAGGGAGCATGAAGCGGTTACTATGCTGTACCATTGCGGCGTGGTGTAGTATTCGCAGGGGAAAGCGGCAAGCGCCTTGTGTCGGTTGTTGATAAGAAGCCCGAGCGTTCCGGGCGGGAGCGGCTTGTCGGCTTTTTCGCACATCTGAGAAAACATCTGATAGTTCCAAAAGTCGTCGGCGTATGTCCCCGGAAGCATTGTGTCGCGCTGGATATTTTTCGGGTAAAAAAGGACGCTCTGCCCCTCTGACAAAAACTGGACAGCATCTGCAACACTCGCAGTAATCTTTATATCCTCGTCGGAATTCACGCCGATTTCAGGATAGAGCCAAAGCGTGTACGAATTGGTAACGCCGATGGAAGATATTGTCATTGTAAGCTTTCGCGGCGTGTCGGTATAGGGCAGCTTAACCTCAAAGACGGAAAGTTCTGTCCGCCCGACAGCAACAATATCGCGGAAATTGTCGGTAAGGTTTATTATTTCGCTTCCGCGTTCCGTTATACGAAGGGTAATATCTGTCCCGAAAACCTGCTTGCCGGAGTAATTTGCGGCGGAAATTCTTACCGTAAAACTCTCTTCCGAGACGAATACGAACTTGTCGAATGTGGCAAAAATAACCGTTTCTGCGCAAAATTCCTGCCATTTTTCCTTAGAAATAAGCCCCTTGTTGTCCATAAAAGCGTCGAGAATCCCGACGGTCGAAGTCCCCTGCCCGGTGTAATCCTGTAGGTCGAGCAGATGGAAGCCCGAAAGGTCGGTTGTGCGGAGAGCAGTTTCAATCTCGTTTTTATAGAGCGAAACCGCAAACGCGCCGGACGCCGCAAAGTAGCTGTCCGCAAGGTACGCAAGCCCCGCATCTTCAAGGCGGCTCTGAAAAATCTCGTAGTTATAAGGCTTTAACGCGCCGGTAAATTTCGGAATCGCCCTGAAATCGGGGTAGATATAATACTGCCCGATTTCGTGCGAGATAACCGGGGTTTTCGGAATAAAGGGGTTATCCCGGTATCTGTCCGTGATACCCTCGATGGAGGTTATCGGCGAGACGCCTTTATATTCAACCTTTTCGGACGTTATTTCGTCGAAAGAAATATCGTTGCCGATCATTCTGTGCTGATTTTTTACGACAGGGTGGATGTTATTGTTAAAATTCATCGAAGATGTCGGGCGGGATGTTTGGATATAGCCCTGCGGCGCATCACAGGCGGCGAAACTGCCCCGCAGGAGTCTGTATTTCCCTAATCTTACGCCGACGAAATAGTCGTCCTCGGGGAGTTCGCACGGGTCGAACTGGAAGTTATTTGAGCCTTGTGTGAACAAAATATCAGGGCGGATTTTCTTGAATCGCGAGAGCATTGCGGAGAGGATAGTCTTATCGCCCGAAAGCTCGTTCCCGAGGGAGAACATTACAAACGACGGGTGAGAGCCGAATTCGCGGAGAATCCGTTCGCCCTCTGCAAAAAGCCATTCTGCCTCGTCGCCGGCGGTAATCGCCCCCCAGTAAGGAAGCTCCGGCGCAAGATACATTCCGAGGGTGTCGGCGGCGATAAAAGCCGCTTCGGGCGGGCAGCAGGTGTGGAAGCGATAGAGGTTTATGCCGTAGGACTTCGCCGTCTTAAAGCGTGTCCGCCACGCGCCTGTGTCACAGGGGGCAGTGCCTGTCATGGGGAAGAGCATGGCGTCATGTTTCCCCCTGAAAAACATCTCCTGCCCCGAGGAATAAAACTTCCCGTTCTTAACAGTCAGGTCTGTGAAGCCGAAAGTCTTTACATAAACGTCGGGGGAAGGGTTTTTCGCGCTTTTAACAGCAAGTTTAAGGTCGTAAGTTGTCGGGTTAAACTCGTTCCAGACGCGGAAATTCAGCCCCATCGAAAATGTTGCATCAAGCTTCCCGCCGATAACTGCCTGTTCTTTCTTTGCGGAAATTCGCCCGTCCCCGTAGCCCGCCGAAATTTCAACGGTTATGCCGTTTGTGTTGCCGATAACATCAGCCGTAACGACGAGGCTTCCGTCTTTTGCGTCGGGGAAGACTTCGATATTCTCGAGATAGACGCTGTTGCGAACCATTATGTAGCTTTGCCCCATAATCCCGAGCCAGTTTGTTTGGGTATCGGGGGAGGTCATGTGTCCGCCGGGGATGGGATAATCGGTGTTGTCGAGGAGAACGCAGATTTCGATATATTTTGTGCCGTCGGGGCGTTTATGGGAAGCGCGCTTGACCGCTTCGGTTATGTTATAGACGTGGGGGGTGCAGAGGGAATCGCTCTTGCCGACCGTTACGCCGTCGATAAAGAGGGTGGTTATCCTTGTGCGTTCAAAGGAGAGGAGAAACGTCGGATCTTTTATTTCGTTATAGCGCGAATCAATGGTGACGGTGCGTTGAAGCCACGTATAGCCCTCATATTTATAGGGGTCTGTAAGGTACGAATCGGAGCGTTCGGAAATCTCGGAGGAGAGGCGTTCGCCCGAGACTGTCCCCGGGAGGACCATGACACCGCCGAAAACCCCCGAACAGTAATTCTGTGCGAGCCCGATTTTTTCGTGGTCGAGGGTGAATCGCCATTCACCGTCAAGCTTAATTTTTCTGTTCATACTAATTGTTACCCCGAAAATTACGTTTAGTAACTTTCCAAACT